>DATLZM010000182.1:0-1798 GCA_035573995.1 Actinomycetota bacterium
AGGGCGCCTACTACGGGATGGCCACGTTCGACGGCTCCCTCCTGGAGCTCGTCCGCGCGGGCCGGGTGTCCGTGGAACACGCCCTCGAGGCGGCCTCCAACCCGCACGACTTCGCGCTCGCGCTCCAGCAGGCCGGGATCGCCGTGGGGAACCCCTGAGGCTCGGGCTCGCGACCGTGGGCCACCGCCCTCATCCCCCCGCCGCCAGCCGCGCCGCGTCCATCGCGGCGGCCACGGCCAGCACCTGCTCGCGGGGGAGTTCGCCGGAGACGCTGAACGGGACGCTGCCGTCCCCGGGGCCCGCCGCCGGCCACGCGACCTGGGAGTAGGAGCCGCTCTCCGCGGGGTCGGTGGCGAGGGCCGGGGTCCCGGTGGGGAGCTCGATCGGCATCGGGGAGGGGCCGCAGCCGAACCCGGCGCTCCCGTAGCGAACGGTGAGCGTGGCCGGGCCTCCCGGGGTGGGGACGCGGAGGTTCAGCGCGCCCTCGGCCCGGCCCCGCCAGCTCCAGGCCTCGACGGCGTTCCGCGCCAGCCGGGTCCCCGCCGGGAGGCCGGCAGGGGCGAGGACCGGGACGGTGAGCGTGCGGTCGAGGAACCGCACCGCGTCGGCGATCGTGCGGATCCGCCGCACCGGCGAGGCGGCGAGCACCCGGACCACCGCCCGCCCCTCCTCCGCGCCGACCAGGAAGACGACCCGGCGGAAGGCGAAGGCGTCCCCGCGGCGCCCGAACACCGCGGCCGGCACCGCCACGCCCGCCTCCCGGGGGGAGGGCGTCCCGAACGCGGCCCCGAGGTCGTCGAACCGGAGCAGCCCCGGGCGGTAGCCCTCCACCACGAGGCCGGCCTCGGTCCGCTCCTCCCACCGCCACACGAGCTGGCGGACCAGCGAGAGCGCCCGGACCTCCTCCGGGGGCCCCTGCGCCACGGGGGCCGGGCTCCAGGCCGGGTTCCACGCGTACTCCTCCACGGTCCACCGCCCGGTGGCCGGGTCGAACAGGCCGAGGTCGCGCCCGCCGGCCGCGTCGATCAGCGTGACGGCCACCGGCCCGGCCTCGAGGATCGCGAGCCCGCCCCAGGGGTCGATGGTCCACCCCGGCGGGGGCTCGGCCCCGTCCCAGCCCCTCGTCACGAGCTCCACCGCGCCGCGCCATGCGCCCTGGCCCGCGGCCGCCCGCCGGAGGGTGGCGGCGTCGTGCCGCCAGCCGGTGACCCACCAGCCGGGCGAGCTGGCGGCGGCCAGGTCCTGCCCCTCGGAGGACATCCGGCGGACCGTCCACCGCTGCCGGCGGTCGCCGGCCAGGATCTCGAGGTCGTCCCCGGGGGGCGCCTCGGCCGCGACCAGCGCCTCGCCCACCCAGGCCGGGTTCCCGGCCGCGGTGCCGATCCGCTCGAACGCGCCGGTCCGGAGGTCCAGGATCCAGATCTCCCGGAGGCCCTCCTCCGCGGCCACCGCGAACGCGAGGGTCCGCCCGTCGGGGGACCAGGCCAGCCCCCCCACGCGGCCCGAGAGGCCCCGGCCGCCGAGCGGGCCGACGGCCTCGACCCGCGACCCGTCGGCCGCGGCGACCCACAGCTCCGGGCCCTCGGGGCGCTCCGCGACGAACGCGATCGACCGACCGTCCGGCGAGAACGTGGGCCAGCCGATGGCGGCGGCGCCGAGGATCCTGCGGGCGGCCGAGGCATCGGGGAGCGCGGTCCAGAGGCTCGTGCAGCGGACGAAGGCCATCCCGGCGACGGGTTCCGGGCTCGCGGGGAGCGCCCCCGGGGCGAGCGCAGGGAGCCGGTGGAAGACCCCCGCG
>DATLZM010000183.1:0-4630 GCA_035573995.1 Actinomycetota bacterium
GGCGGGAGCCCTCGCCGATCCGGCACGACCTCCTGGCCCGGGCGGTCGGGGGCCACGGCGAGCGGGTCGAGGACCCCGGGGACCTCGCCCCGGCCCTCGAGCGGGCGGCGCGGGCCGCCGAGGAGCGCCCCGCGGTCGTGGACGCGGTGGTCGATCCCTCGGTCGTGAGCGAGTTCATGCGCAACATGGCGGCCTTGGAGCTGATGTGAGGGCCCCGGGACCGCGTCCGGGCCCGGGAGGACTCCCCCCGCGCCCGGCGCGACCGCCGCAGGAGAAGGAGGATCGTGCGATGAAGTTCCTCTCCCCCGAGTGGGCCGAGGCGTTCGAGGCGGCGCTCAACGCCGACCCGTCCTTCCGCGAGGGGATCGCGGGCCAGCGGGTCCGGCTCCAGAACGTGATCACCGACGCCGACGGCGGCGAGATCCGCTACTGGGTCCGGATCGAGGACGGCGCGGCCCGCCTCGGCCTCGGCGACATCGAGGCCCCCGACGCCGTGGTGACCCAGAGCTACCGGACCGCGGTCGCGCTCGCCCAGGGAGAGCTCAGCCCGGTCTCGGCGTTCATGACGGGCAAGCTCAAGGTCTCGGGGAACCTGATCGCGCTCATGGGCCTCCAGGGGCCGTTCTCGGCCTTCCCCGAGATCATGGCGTCCCTCGACGTCGAGTACTGACGCGGGACCCCGGCCGGCCCGGTTCGTCGGGGACGGAGCGGGGCGGTGCGCACGGCGGGCGCTCGAGGATCCCGAACCGCGGCTCTCCTGGTGGGCGCTGGAGGATTTGAACCTCCGACCTCTTCCGCGTCAAGGACCTCCGCCGCGTTCCCAACGGCGCAGCTAGGCACCATCGTCGCAGGTAAAAGCGTATACAGGTTGGCAAAGCTTCCTATGTTCTAGAAACATGTTGCGACAAAGTTGGGACAAAGTTCACCTCGGCGACGACCTCTTCCCCCGAAGTCCGCTCGACCGGGAGCACCCGCTGGCGGACCGCCTGCCGGGAGAGCCCTAGGGCGCAGGCCGCGGCGTTCATACCGAGGCGGCGCCCGCACCAGCCGATCGGCTCGCCGCGGCCCTTCCAGATCCAGCCCCTAGCGTTGCTCCGATCGTTCGGCCCCGCGCGAGGAGGCGCCTCCCGACGAGCGCCGCCCACCGCCGCCGGGCTCCCCGGAGAGCACGCTCGGCGAGGCTGGTGACGGCGTCCCCCCTGCCACACCAACCCCCCAGCAGACCATGGCGGCTATGCCACGCCCTTTCGCCCCGTTCGGCGCGTCACGAAGAGCGGCTCCTGGCGGAACCCCGATGGTCCTGGCTGCCGGCGCAGGCGATACACCATCCTGTCGCCTCCCTCGTTGAACCGGTCGAGGTGGGGGTACCTCATGCTCCAGGTGCGAGGGAGCTCAACCATGAAGATCTCCGGGCTACGTCTCACTTCCCGCGCGTCGACCTCGTCCGTCCCTCTCGCGAGGAGGAGAGCATGCACGAGCCATGGGGCCAGGGCGGGCGGCACGGCGAGCCGCTCTCCGGGTGCCACTGCCGGGGCCCCCCTCCGGCCAGCCACCACGCCGAGGTTCCGGAGCGTTCGGGTCACGGCCCGAGCGGCCACGTCCACCTCGGGCCTGTCCCCCCATCGCGCTCTCAGGCGACGGCGGATGCTGGTCAGGCGTGCTTCCGCATGCAGCGATAGCTCCCGCCCGAGGGCGGCGCAGACGTCGCCGAAGAAGGAGTACGTGGCGAGCATGGCGCCGACGTGCAGGAGCCGGGGGTCACCGAAGCGCGGAGCCCGCTGAAGCGCCCAGTCCACACACGGCTTGGCCTCCGCTGGCGGATCCAGCCAGATGTGCGAGAGAACCGTCAGGCGCTTGTCCCAGCGGCCGGACAGATCCAGTCGGTCGCGCAGGCGAGATGCCAAGATCGCCCGGGCCGCGCCGGGCCGAGCCTCCAGAGCCACCTGCAACGCGATGTCGAGCCAGACCGGCTCGAGGGCGCGGTCCATGATCGCGTCGCGCTTCACGGCTCCACCCTGGCCAGCGGAACGACGACCTCGTCCAGGCTGATCCCCCCGTGCGTCACACGGAGGTCGCCGCTGAAGTATCCCCCGCGCCCGGGCGCGAAGAGCGGGTAACACACCCCCTCCGGGAGTCCGGGCGGATCCCAGGCGATCCCCTCGGCGCGGGCCGCTTCGCGGAGGATCGGGTCTGGGTACCACCGGACCCGGACCCCCGCCGACTCGACCGCCAACCCCTCGTGCACGCGCCCGAGCGGCTCGGACTCCAGGTTCCCATGGTCCGACGTCACCCAGACCTCGTATCCCGCATCGACCGCCCGTGACACCAGGGAGCGGAGGAACCCGTGCCCCGCCCAGTCCAGGAGACCCGCGGCCATCTGCGTGTCGCCGAGCAGATGAGCCCCGTGCATGATCTCGTCGACCGCGTTCACCACCACCCCGATGATCCGGGCCCGACCGAGGGGGAGATCCGCATCCCGCAGGCCGCCGCTGACGCGAGCGTAGGACACCCCACCGACACCCACCCCTTCGCCCTCCCAGAACTTGCGCCAGCGCCGTGCGTCCACGCCCGTCTCTCGGATCGTGTCGGCGAAGGCGAGGGCAGGCCGGCCGGCGAAGATCGCCTGGCGGGAGACGGGTGTGAGCGTGGGGATCATCGCGAAGGACGCCCCCGACTCCACGACCGAGAGCCGCGCCGCTCTCCTCAACGTCGACCATTGCGCCAGCCCCATCCCGTCCACCACCACGAGGACGATGCGCTCGGCGCGTCCCTCGCGGAGCCGGCGGGCGAGGAAGGGGGCGATCTTGTCCACGGTCAGCGGGAGCCGGGTGGTGAGGGTCATCAACCCCCCGAATCGCGCCCTGAGCCACGGACCGAAGGCCTGGTCCAGCTCGCGCCATGCCGCCCAGGCCTCCTCTTTCAGCCCGGCCGCCGCGGCCCCCGCCTCAGCGAGCGCCGCCCGCACCTCGCCCCACCATTCCGCCGCAGCGAGCCAATCGGAGACGTCCGCCGGGGGCCAGGTGGCGGGCTTCGCCCCCAGCAGCTCCTCCGCTCGCTCCCGGGGACCAGCCTCGGCGACACCGAGGCGGGCCCAGGATGGGAGCCCTACCGCGCCGGCGGGCTCCGGGCGGAGGAAGCCCAGGTGGAACAGGGGAGCGAGCCGGGGTCCGAGGGCGGCGAACACGGGCCCCCCTCCGTCCTGCCCCTTGACCCATCCCGCCCACAGCCGCTGGAGGGGACGGGGATCGGGGGGGTCGTCGCAGAGAGCGCGGGCTGGTTCCCACCGCAGCCTCTCCACGAGCAGGCCCCAGAGCGCGTCCGGCGCGGTCGGGTCCGACCGGAGCCGGATCACGAGGTCGAGCTCGCGCGCTGCATCTCCGCCGGCCGACCTCACACCCCACAGCCGTTCCAGGAGGGCCTCCAGGGGATCGCCCGCCGTTCGCTCGATGACGCCCGCCGCCTCGTCGGACAGATCGTCGGGCAGGGCGAGGAGCACGTCCCGGAGCCAGGGGGGTCCGGGGACGGCCACCTCGGCCACGACGCTGGCGCGGTCGATGTCGTACGGCAGGTCTCGCCGCTCCCGGAACCCGGTGTGTTTGAGGAGGAGAACCAGTCGCCCCTCCTCGCGGGCACGACGGCGCCCGCGATGCTCGTAAGCGCGCCGGAGCTCGAACCAGCCCCGTACGACCTCGACTTCCCCGAAGGCATCGACGTCGTCGGGTCGGACCGCGTCCTCGGGATCCAGCACGACGGCGAGGAGCCGGTCGCTCCTCTCGATCGGCGCCAGCTGTCGCGCCAGCCAGCGTCTCATGCGACGGACCGTACTACGAGCCGTGGGATCAGCCAGGGCGCGCGCCAGGCGTCGGGTGGAGCGAGGCGCGCGCAGGCCGCGTAGGCGTGATCGGCGCCCAAGGCCATGAGCCGTTCCCACTCCCCGGCGGTGAGGGGCGGGCCAACCTCGACGCGCTCCGCCCGCGACAGCGAGATCCAGAGCCGCTCGGCCAGGTCGGGGCGGATCGTGCCCCCTTCGCTCACGAACAGGGCGAAGCAGTCCCGGAGACCAGCCGTTCCGTGCGGCCGGACCTCCCAGAGCGCCCAGATCCCAGGGGTCCCGGCGCGGACCTCCGGGACCGGCTCGGCCGGCGCCGCTTCGGGGAGGCGCCGCAGCACCTCGATCGGCTCGCGCAGCCGCTCGCCGGCCCACGCCGCGTACGCGTCGGCCGCCTCGGCGAGCCACCCGGCCGCTTCTCCGGCGCGTCGGCCGCCGGCTGGCGCCGCCGACACGGGGCCGAGCATCGTGCGGATCGCCTCCGCCTTCCGCACCTCCTCCCGGGTCTGCCCGGCGAGCGACGCGACGGCCGCCTCGAACCGCTCGGGCTCGGCGATCGCCTCGGCGTAGAGGTCCTCCACCTTCGGGCCCGCGCTCTCCAGGACGTCGTTCCACTTGTCCGTGCCGAGCTCCTCCAGGATCCGCCAAAGCTTCTCCTCCAGCACCTGGAGGACCCGCTGATCGACCGAGTTCTCGAGGACCAGGTTGTATGCCCGCACCGGGTGTCGCTGGCCGATGCGGTCGACGCGGCCGATCCGCTGCTCGATCCGCATCGGGTTCCAAGGCAGGTCGTAGTTCACG
>DATLZM010000184.1:0-6097 GCA_035573995.1 Actinomycetota bacterium
GCGCCGGGCCCCAGGGTTCAGGCCGTCCGCCGGAGCTCCCTGCGGAGGAGCGCCGCGTAGACCGCGACCGCCACCGCGGCGAACAGGAACCACTGCACGGCGTACGAGAGGTGCGGCCCCTCGGTGAGCTCGGGGGGAGGCGCGGGTCGGGGGAGGGGGCCGGGGGGAGGGTCCTGGCGCCGCAGCTCGAGGTAGGCGGGGAGCAGCGGGTAGGGGAGGGCCCGCGCGAGCGCCGCGAGGCTCACCCGCTCCAGGCGCCCGCCCGCCAGGGCGTCAGGGTCGGCGCTCTCGGGAGGGAGGAGGATCCCCTCGACGCGCACGCGGCCGCTCGGGGGCGCGGCCCACGCCACGGGCGGCTCCTCCACGTCGAGCGGCACCCAGCCGCGGTCCACGACGAGCGCCCGGCCGTCGGGCAGGAGGAGCGGGGTGAGGACGTGGCTGCCGGGGGCCCCGTCGAGGGAGCGGCCGAACAGCAGGACCTCGCGGCCCGGGTCGTACCGGCCCTCGGCCCACGCCCGCCGGTAGGAGGCGGCGGCCGCCTCGGTCCCGGGGAGGAGCAGGCGGTCGACCGGCTCCGCCGGCATCGCCTCACGGGCCCGCACGAGCGCGTTGAACGCCCGGCGCTGCTCGAGGCGATCGAGCTGCCAGAACCCGAGCCGCACGCAGGTGGATGCGACGACGACCACCGCCAGGTGGAGCGGCACGACGCGCCGGGCGAGGAGCCGACGGAGGGACCCCACGGATCGAGCCTACCGTCGTCGGGCCGGAGGTCCGACCGCGGGGCTCAGGGGCGGGGGGAGGGGGGCTTGGCCGCGGAGCGCCGCTCCCTCCGCCGCCGCCCGTTCCAGCGGCCCGCGAGCGGCAGCAGCCGCAGCACCCGCTCGCGCCGGCGCTCCTCCTCGAGGATCCGCTCCCGCGCCCGGAGCAGGTGGTGGTGGACGATGATCCCGCGCAGCCGGTCCGGGCGGCCCCGGTCGACGACCGGGAGCGCGGCCAGCCCGCGGGCCGCCATCCGGTCGGCGGCCTCCCGGAGGGTCTCGTCGGGGTGGGCGACCACGACGTCGCGGCGGGCCATCCGGTCGATCGTCCCGCGGAGCTCACCCGAGGCCGCGCGCTGCAGGACGTCGACCCACGGCACGACGCCGACCAGGGTTCCCGCGCCGGAGATGACCGGGAGGAGGCGCTGCCGCCTGACCACGGGGTGGTCGCGGAGCGTCTCGTAGACCTCGCGGACCGACCGGTCGGGCTCCACGGTGACCACGTCGGTCGCCATCACGTCGCGGACCAGCAGGACCTCGAGGGGGTTCACGGCGTACTCCCGCAACACGTGGAAGCCGCGCCGGGCGACCTTCTCGGTGAGGATCGAACGACGCAGCGTGAGGACGCTCGCCAGGTGGGCGGCGACGGAGGCGAGCAGCAGGGCCGGGACCAGGCCGAGGTCGTGGGTGAGCTCGACCGTGAAGACGACCGCCGTGAGCGGGGAGCGGGTCACCCCGGCCATGGCCGCGGCCATGCCGACCCGCGCCCACGCGTCGGGGGGCGCGCCCGGCAGCCACGGCCCGAGCAGGCCGCCGAGGCACGCTCCGATCATCAGGATCGGGGCCAGGATCCCGCCGCTCGTCCCCGACCCGAGGGCCACGGCCCAGACCACGAGCTTCACCGCGAGGACCGTGGCGAGCGTCGCCGCCACGAGGCGGCCGGTGAGGGCGGCCTCGATCGTCCCGTACCCGACCCCGAGCACGCGCGGCTCGATGAGCCCGCCGATCCCCACCACGGCGCCGCCGATCGCCGGCCACCACACCCAGTGGAGGGGCAGGCGGCGGAAGGCGTCCTCGGCCCCGTACACGGCCCGGGTCATCACCCACGCGGCCGCGCCTCCCGCGATGCCCAGCGCGAGGCCGCCCACGAGCGCCGAGGGGCCGACCGGGCCGTGGGGCGGGGCGGGGAAGAGCGGCTCGGGGGCCATCCAGCCCAGCGCGGCGAACCGGGCGCGGAGCGCCTCGGCCACCACGGCGGCCACGCCCACCGGGACGAGCGAGCGCGGCCGGAGCTCGAAGAGGAGCAGCTCGACCCCGAGCAGGACCGCGGCGACCGGCGTCCCGAACACCGCCGTCATCCCGCCCGCCGCGCCCGCGACGAGCAGGCTGCGACGCTCCACCGCGCTCATGTGGAAGAACTGGGCGACGATCGACCCGAGCGCGCCGCCCGTCAGGATGATGGGGCCCTCGGCGCCGAAGGGGCCGCCCGTCCCGATGCTCACCGCGCTCGAGACCGGCTTGAGCAGGGCCAGGCGCGGCTCCACCGTGCTGCCCCCCACCAGGATCGTCTCCATCGCCTCGGGGATGCCGTGCCCCCGGATGCGTTCCGAGCCGAAGCGCGCCATCGCGCCCACGACGAGGCCCCCGAGGACCGGCAGGAGGGCCGCCGCCACCCCCGGGTGGAAGGCCTCCGGCGAGACCGGCCGGAGGCTCACCCGGCCGCCGTAGGCCAGGTTCGTGAACAGCGAGATCAGGTCGAGGAGGCCGAGCGCCGCGAAGGCGCTCAGGACCCCGACCGCCGCGGCCAGCGCCACGACCCGGAGGACCCGCGGCTCCAGGGAGAAGTCGGCCAGGCGCGCCTCCGGGACCGACTCGCGGAGGTCGGGGCCGAGGACGTCGTCGCTCGGCAGCTCACGTCCCGCCCCGGGTGGCTTCGGATCCATCGTGGAGCGATGATATCGTAGAACGATACTCCTGCCAGCCCGGGAGGTGGATGACCCGATGGCCGGCCCGACCGGCGCGGCCACGCGAGCGCGCCGACTGACCGACGACGACTTCCGCCGGCTGCTCCGGCTCCGGACCGGGCTCCGGCGGTTCCTGCGCTGGAGCGAGGACGAGGCCCGGCGGCACGGCCTCACCCCCATGCAGCACCAGCTGCTGCTCGCGATCCGGGGGAGCCCGGAGCCGCGCGGGCCCACGATCGGGGACGTGGCGGACCTCCTGCTGGTCCGCCACCACAGCGCCGTCGGGCTCGTGGACCGGGCGCAGGAGGCGGGCCTCGTCCGCCGCCGCCCCGACCCCGAGGACCACCGCGTGGTCCGCCTGGAGCTCACCGCCCTGGGGCGGCGCCGGCTCGAGGCGCTCGCCGCCGCCCACCTCGAGGAGATCCGCCGGCTCGCCCCCTGGCTCCGCGAGGCGCTCGACCCCCGGGCCTGAGCGCGGAGCGCCTCGGCGGGCCGCGGTCGCCCGCCGCCTCAGCCCACGGGGCCGGCGCCGGGGCCCTTGTGCTCCTGGATCGTGTTCCCGCCGTCCACGACGAGGGTCTGGCCGGTCACGTAGCTCGCCCCCTCGGAGGCGAGGAACGCGATCGCCTCGGCCACCTCCTCGGGCCGGCCGGGCCGCCCGATCGGCGTGTGGCGGCCGGCCTCGAGCTCGTCGGGCGTGGAGGAGCCGGTGGCGATCCACCCCGGCGCCACGCAGTTCACGGTCACGCCCCGCGCGGCGACCTCGAGCGCCAGGCCGCGGGTCAGCCCTTCCAGGCCCGCCTTGGCCGCGCCGTACGCGACCGAGCCCGGGATCGCCACGACCGGCCCGGTCACCGAGGAGACGTTCACGATCCGCCCGTACCCCTGGGCGAGCATCGCGGGCAGCACCGCCCGGGTGAGGTTGACGGCGGTGCCCAGGTTCATGGCGAGGTCGCGCTCCCACTCCGCCGGCGCGAGCTCCTCGAACCGCCGCGGCTCGACGCGGAGCCCCACCCGGGTCATCCCGGCGTTGTTCACGAGCACGTCGATCCTCCCGAACCGGTCGAGCGCGGCCCTCGCGACCGACGCGGCCTGGGCGGGGTCGGTGAGGTCGGCGGCCACCGCCAGAACCTCGACGCCCGCGGCCCCGAGCTCGGCGGCCCGGTCCCGGATCCGCTCGGTGGTGGAGGTGATGGCGAGCCGGGCCCCCTCCCGGCCCAGCAGCCGGGCCGCGGCGAAGCCGATCCCGGTGGGGCTCCCCGCGCCGCTCACGACCGCGACGCGTCCCGCGAAGCGGCCGTCCGCGGTCACGGCCGCACCTCCCCGCGGACCCAGCCGAGGTAGTCGGCCGAGCCCTCGACGACCGGCACCGCCGTGATCTCGGGGACCTCGTAGGGGTGGAGGGCGCGGATCGCCCGCTCCAGCGCCGGGTAGGCCCGACGCGTGGTCTTGGCCACGAGCAGGAACTCCTCGGCCCGTTCCACCGCGCCCCGCCACCGGTACGTGCTCGAGATCGGCCCCAGGACCTGGACGCAGGCGGCCCGCCGGTCCTCGACCAGGCGGCCCGCGATGGCCTCCGCCCGGTCCCTGGTGTCGACGGCGCAGAGCACCTGGACGCAGTCCTCCATCGGCGCCTCCTCGCAGCTCCCGCGGCCCCGACCGGGCCGCGCGGCCGGAGCCTACCCGAGGGGCGGTTGCGGGGGCGGGCGCGTCGCGGGCATACTGTCTCGACGTTGAGATTCATCCGGGCCGCCCCGGTGGCGGGCCCGGTCGGGAGGCAGGATGGCGCGGCGGATGGGACCCGGGGCCAGGATCGCGGTCGACATCGGCGGCACGTTCACCGACCTCGTGCTGCTCCGCGGGGGCCGGGTCGCGGCCAACGCGAAGGTCCTCACCACCCCCGCCGACCCCTCGCTGGCGGTCGAGGAGGGGATCGCCCGGCTGCTCCGGGCGGTGCCGGCGGAGGAGGTCCGCGAGGTGGTCCACGGGACCACCCTCGTCGCCAACGCGCTGATCGAGCGGAAGGGGGCCCGGACCGCCCTGGTCGCGACCCGGGGGTTCCGGGACTCGATGATCATCCGCCGGGAGCTCCGCTACGACCTCTACGACCTGTTCCTCGAGATGCCCGAGCCGCTCGTGCCCCGGCGGCTCTCGTTCGAGCTCGCCGAGCGGGTGCTCGCCGACGGCGCCGTGGACACCCCCCTCGACCCGGAGGAGGTCCGCCGCCTCGCCCGCCGCCTCGTCCGGGAGGGGGTGGAGGCCGTGGCGGTCTGCCTCCTCCACGCCTACCGCAACCCCGAGCACGAGCGGCTCGTGGGGCGGGTGCTCGCCGAGGAGGCGCCGGGGCTCTACGTCTCGCTCTCCTCGGAGGTCTCCCCGGAGCTCGGGGAGTTCGCCCGGACCTCGACCACCGAGGCGAACGCCTACGTCCTGCCGCTGATCGACCGCTACCTCGAGACGCTCGAGAAGCGGCTGCGGGACCTCGGCCTGCGCGGCCCGCTGCGGATCATGCTCTCCACGGGCGGCGGGGGGATCGCCGGGGTGGAGACCGCCCGGCGGTTCCCGGTCCGGCTCCTCGAGTCGGGCCCGGCCGCCGGCGCGGTCTCGGCGGCGTTCTGGGGGGCGCGGGGCGGCCGGCGCGACGTCCTGGCCTTCGACATGGGCGGCACCACCGCCAAGGCCTGCCTGGTCGAGCGCGGGCTCCCGATGGTGGCCCGGGAGTTCGAGGCGGCCAGGGTCTACCGGTTCGCCAAGGGCAGCGGGCTCCCGATCCGGGTCCCGGTGGTGGACCTGATCGAGATCGGGGCGGGGGGCGGCTCGATCGCCCGGGTGGGGCCGTTCGGGCTCCCCAAGGTGGGGCCCGACTCGACCGGGGCCGACCCCGGCCCCGCCTGCTACGGCCGCGGGGGGACCCACCCCACGGTCACCGACGCCGACCTGGTCCTCGGCTACCTGGACCCCGGCTTCTTCCTCGGGGGGGAGATGCGCCTCGACGTCCGGGCGGCGCGGGCGGCCCTGGGGGCGCTCGGGCGGGGGCTCGGGCTCTCGGTCGAGGAGGCGGCGGCCGCCGTCCACCGGGTGGTGAACGAGAACATGGCGAGCGCGGCCCGGATGCACGGGGTCGAGCGGGGGCGGGACCTCCGGCGGTTCGCGCTGGTGGCGACGGGCGGGGCCGGCCCCGTCCACGCCTGGGGGGTGGCCCGGAACCTCGGGATCCGCCGCCTCCTCTACCCGCCCTCGGCCGGGGTGGCCTCGGCGTTCGGGATGCTCACCGCGGCGCCGGGGTTCGAGGTGGCGCGGAGCCTCCCCGCACCGCTCCCCGAGACCCCCTGGGGGGCGGTGCGGCGGGCGCTGGCCGAGCTGATCCGCGAGGGG
>DATLZM010000185.1:0-1004 GCA_035573995.1 Actinomycetota bacterium
TCGCAACCCTCGCGACGCGGGAGCGAACCTCGACCGGCGCGCGCAGCGGGACGGCGCGGTGACCACCACCGGGGAACCCGGCAACGCCGCGGTCACGGGTGCGGAATGGCTCGCCCTGCAGTCCGTGCCGTGGTTCCGCCTGGGAGGGGTGCGGGACCGACCGTTCGCCTGGGGGTGGGCGCCCACGGGCCGAGGGGGGAGGCCGCGGGCGCTCGTCTGGCCCGTGTGGAGGCGGCCGCTCGACCCCGTGGCGATCGAGGTCCTGTTGACCCACCCGGCGGTGCGGCGCGCGGGCCTCGGCGATGAGGTGCCGGGTTCGCGGCTCGAGCGCCTCGGGGTCCTCGCCGTGCTCCGGGCCGAGCGGGCGGTGCTCACCAACAGCGACGGGCCGCTCGGGCCGGCCCGGGTCATGTGGCCACGGGTCAGCTGGGCGGGGAGGTGAACGGTGTCGGGGCCCGAGCTCCCCCTCGTGCCCGCGCGGATGGTGAACGAGTTCGTCTACTGCCCGCGCCTGTTCTACCTGGAGTGGATCCACGGCGAGTGGGAGGAGAGCGCCGACACGCTGGAAGGGGCACGCGTCCACGCGCGGGTCGAGGAGGAGGCGGGTCGCCTGCCACCGCCGGAGCTCCTCGCACCCGAGGATCGGGTCGTCGCCCGCGGCCTCCTCCTCGCTTCGGAGCGGCTCGGCCTCGTGGCGCGGATGGACCTCGTCGAGGCCGATGCGGGGCGGGTGCGCCCCGTCGACTACAAGAAGGGCCGACCCGGTCCCCGCGGCCCATGGGAGCCGGAGCTGGTGCAGCTCTGCGTGCAGGGGCTGATCCTCCGGGAGCACGGCTACCGCGCGGACGAGGGCGTCCTCTACTACGCGGCCTCCCGCTCCCGCGTCCTCGTGCCCTTCACCGACGAGCTCGTCGCCCGCACGCTCGAGGTCGTCCGCGAGCTCCGCGGGGTCGCGGTCCAGCCCGTACCCCCGGCTCCTCTGGTCGACAGCCCGAAGTGTCCGT
>DATLZM010000186.1:0-1541 GCA_035573995.1 Actinomycetota bacterium
CGTCCCGCGCCTCCTGCGCGAGGCGCGCCAGCCGCGCCAGCTCGCGGAGGAGTCCCTCCGGCTTCCTCGGGTGGTTCCTGCGGACCAGGGTCCGCTGGTTCCGCACCTTCCCGACGACGAACGCCCTGGCGATCGCGAGGCTCCGGTCGCGATCGTCGGCCACTCGGTACTGCTCGACGCGGAGCGGGACGCTCCGCCGCATGGGGCCGGTGGTCACCGCGACCAGCCAGCCGCCGTAGGTGTGGTGGAGCACCGGGATGTCGCGCTCGACCAGCGCGCGGAGCGCCTGCGCCGACACCTGGACGTTGCCGTACACCGAGAGCTGGGAGACGTCGAGGAGGCGCACGCCCACCTCCTCCCGGCCTGGCGCGCGGACCACGAGGCGCTCGCCCGACCGCCCGACCGCCGCGCCCTGCTCCTGCACGTAGACCGGGGCGGCGTCGTCGCGCGCCGGGACCAGCCGGCGCACCTCCGGGATCGGGGCGCCCCGGAGCAGCGTGACCTCGTCGGGCAGGCACACGCCGACGAGCACGCACGGCGGGCACTTCGGGCTGTCGACGAGGGGGGGAGGCGGCGTCGGGCGGACGGCCACCCGGCGAAGCTCCTCGACGACCCGAAGGGTCCGGGCGACGAGCTCGTCGGTGAACGGCACGACGACGCGGGACCGCGAGGCGGCGTAGTAGAGGACGCCCTCGTCGGTCCGGTAGCCGTGCTCGCGGAGGATCAGCCCCTGCACGCAGAGCTGGACGAGCTCCGGCTCCCACGGACCCCGCGGCCCCGGTCGGCCCTTCTTGTAGTCGACGGGCCGCACCCGTCTCGCCTCGGCCTCGACGAGGTCCATCCGGGCCACGAGACCGAGCCGCTCCGACGCGAGCAGGAGGCCGCGGGCGACCACCCTGTCCTCGGGCGCGAGGAGCTCAGGCGGGGGCAGGCGCCCTCCCTCCCCCTCGACCCGGGCGTGGATCCGGGCCCCTTCCAGGGTGTCGGCGTTCTCCTCCCACTCCCCGTGGATCCACTCGAGGTAGAAGAGCCGCGGGCAGTAGACGAACTCGTTCACCATCCGCGCGGGCACGAGGGGGGGCTCAGGTGCCAGCACGGGTCACCCCCCCGCGGAGCCGGCCCGCGGCCACATGACCCGGGGCGGCCCGAGCGGCCCGTCGCTGTTGGTGAGCACCGCCCGCTCGGCCCTGAGCACGGCGAGGACCCCGAGGCGCTCGAGGCGCGAGCCCGGCACCTCATCGCCGAGGCCCGCACGCCGCACCGCCGGGTGGGTCAACAGGACCTCGATCGCCACGGGGTCGAGCGGCCGGCTCCAGACGGCCCAGACGAGCGCCCGCGGCCTTCCCCCTCGGCCCGTGGGCGCCCACCCCCAGGCGAACGGTCGGTCCCGCGCCCCTCCGAGGCGGAACCACGGCACGGACTGCAGGGCGAGCCATTCCGCACCCGTGACCGCGGCGTTGCCGGGTTCCCCGGTGGTGGTCACCGCGCCGTCCCGCTGCGCGCGCCGGTCGAGGTTCGCTCCCGCGTCGCGAGGGTTGCGA
>DATLZM010000187.1:0-5755 GCA_035573995.1 Actinomycetota bacterium
GGGCCGCCGCCCGCGCCGTCCCGCGCTCCCCCCGCACCCACCCCGCCAGGCAGATCGCCGGGTTCCCGAGGGCCGCGGGGGAGAGCGCCGCGTCGACGGACGCCACGGCGAGGCCGTAGGCGAGGGCCACGCCCACCGGGCCCACGCCGGTGGCCCGCTCGGTCGCCGCGGTCCCGGCCGCCACGAGGACGATGCCGAAGCTCGCCGTCGCCTCGGCGGCGAGCTCCGCGCGCAGGCCCCGCGCCTCCATCGCGCGGAGCGTAGCTCAGGGCGGGTGGGTCCCGGGCCGGGTACGATGCCCGCCGTGAGGATCCTGGTGGTGGCGCCGGACCCCCGGGCCCGCGAGCTCCTCGGGCTCGCGGTGCGGAGCATCGAGCGGCGGGTGGGGGGACCCCTGGAGCTGCTCGAGGCGCCCGACGGGGACCGGGGGGCGCGGCTCGCCCTGCGCGAGCGACCGGACGTGGTGATCGCCGAGGAGATCGCCTCCAGGGCGGGGGCGTTCTCCCTCGCGAGGACGCTCCGGGATGCCCCGGAGCCCTACCGGGGGGCCATCGTGATCCTCCTGGAACGGAAGCACGACGCGTGGCTCGCCCGCTGGGCGGGCGCGGACGCCTGGTTCGTGAAGCCCGTGGACCCCTTCGAGCTCGCGGACCGCGTCCTCGAACTCGTGGCGGAGGGGGAACGGGTGTGAGGATCGAGGGGACGTGCCGGAGGTGCGGGCGGGTCTTCCTCGTCCGGCAGGCGATCGAGACCGGCGGCCACTGCCCGTGGTGCGGGATCCCGTTCGAGCCCGACTACGCCGTGGTGCTGGTGGACGCCCTCCGGGACGCCGAGGACGCCGGGAGCACGCTCGAGAACGCGCTCGAGAAGATCGCCGACCTCGAGCCCCGGTTCGTGCTGGCCCCGGGCTCGGTGCTCGACCGGCTCCGGGAGCACCTGGAGCGGCTGGCGCGCCCCCGGGAGGGGTGAGCGTGGAGCCCGGGCGCAACGGCTACCGGGTGGCCGTGGAGGACGGCCCGGCGGGCTGGACGGTTCGGATCCTGGACCCCGGCGGGGCCGTCGTCCACGAGCGGGCCTGTCGGGACGGCGCCGAGGCGCGCCTGTTCGCCTCCACCGTCCGCCAGCACATCTACTGGCTCTCGCCGGAGCGGTTCCGCGAGTACTACCGGCTGCCCCCGCCTGGGGGGCCGGAGGGAGGGGTGAGATGGGCTTCAACGCGATGCAGCCGGGGCGGGTGAGGAAGGCGGACCTCGTGATGCTCGCCTCGGCGATCGTGATCCTCGCCGCCCTCGTGTGGTGGGCGACGCGGTAGGGATGGCCGAGGGGGCCGACCCCGCCTCGCTGGACTACTGCTACCTCACCACCACCGGGCGCCGGAGCGGCCGCCCGCACACGATCGAGATCTGGTTCGCGGTGCACGGCGACCGGGTGTACCTGCTCGCGGGCGGGGGCGAGGCGTCGGACTGGGTGCGGAACCTCCGCCGGGATCCGACCGTGGGCCTGCGGATCGGCCGCCACGACTTCATCGCCCGGGCCCGGGTGGTCGACGATCCCGGGGAGGACGCGCTCGCGAGACGGCTCCTCCTCGAGAAGTACTCCCCGCGCTACGGCGGGGACCTGGAGGCGTGGGGCCGGACGGCCCTCCCGGTCGTGGTGGAGCTCCCCGCGCCGCTGCCCGGTGGCGCCGCCTAGCCCTGCTCGAACCCGATCGAGAACAGCCGCTCCAGGTCGTGGCGCGAGTAGACCTGGAAGGCGATCAGGGTCTCGGTCCGGACCACGCCCTCGACCTTCGCGACGCCGCCCGGGATCACCCGGGCCAGGTCCTCGTGCTCCGGCACCCGCACGATCGCGACGAGGTCGAACTCCCCGGCCACCGAGTACACCTCGGAGACCCCCTCGAGGTCGGCGATGGCCTGGGCCGCCTCGGGGATCCGGTCGATCTCGCACTGGATGAGGACCACCGCGTGGACCATCCCGTCCCTACCCCCGCTCCAGGATCAGGGCGAGCCCCTGCCCGCCGGAGATGCAGAGCGTCGCGAGCCCCAGCCCGAGGTCCCGCTCGCGGAGCTCGTAGGCCAGCGTGAGCGCGATCCGGGCCCCACTCATGCCGATCGGGTGGCCCAGGGCGATCGCGCCGCCCTTCGGGTTCAGCCGGTCGCGGTCGAGCTTGAGCTCGCGCTCGACCGCGATCACCTGCGCGGCGAAGGCCTCGTTCACCTCGATCGCGTCGAAGTCGGAGATCTGGAGCCCCGTGCGCTCGAGCAGCTTGCGGGTGGCCGGCACGGGGCCGATGCCCATGATCTCGGGCGGCACGCCCGCCCAGGACCAGTCCACGAGGCGGGCCAGGGGCTCGCGCCCCTCGGCCCGGGCCCGGGACTCCGACATCAGCACCAGGGCGGCGGCCCCGTCGGTGATCCCCGAGGCGTTGCCGGCGGTGACCGTGCCGCGTTCCCGGTCGAAGACCGGGGGGAGGGCCGCGAGCTTCTCGAGGGTCGTGTCCGGGCGGGGGTGCTCGTCCTCGGTCACCCGGACGGTCGTGCCCCTCGGGCCCGGCGCCTCGACGGGGACGATCTCGAGCCCCCGCCGCGCCTTCCCCTCCTCGGCCTTGCGCTGCGACTCCAGGGCGAACGCGTCCTGCTCCTCCCGGGAGATCCCGTACATCCGGGCCAGGTTCTCCGCGGTCTCGCCCATCAGGAGCCCGCAGAGCGGGTCCAGGAACCCGTCCCGGTACATCGCGTCGATCACCTCGGCGTTCCCCATCCGGTAGCCGGTGCGCATCCGGTCCAGGAGGTAGGGGACCCGGCTCATGCTCTCCATGCCCCCGGCCACCACGACCTCGGCGTTGCCGAGCGCGATCTCCTGGGCCGCGAGCTGGACCGCCTTCATCCCCGACCCGCAGGCCATGTTCACGTTGTAGGCCGCGACCTCCTGGGGGATCCCGCTCCGGTAGGCGACCTGGCGACCGGTGTTGGGGCCGTTCCCGGCCTGCCGGGCGTGGCCGAAGATCAGCTGGTCGACCTCAGCGGGCTCGACGCGGGCCCGGCGGAGCGCCTCGCGGACCGCGGCCACCCCGAGGTCCACCGCCGGGACCTCGGCGAGCGCGCCCAGGAACCGCCCGATCGGCGTCCGGGCCCCCTCGACGATGACCGCGCGCTCCACGACCGGCAGTCTACCGGCCGGCCTCGGGCGCCCGCTCGGCCGCCCGGAGGCGCGCGAGGATCCGGTGGAGGACGGCCCCGCCCGCGGTGGGCTCGGCCGGCGGGACCTGGATCTGCTCGATCTCCAGCGGGTGGGAGGCGAGGTAGCCGCGGACCGCGGCGAGCTCCATCGCGCGGTCCCGGGGGCAGGGCAGGGGGATCGGCGCGGGGGTGCCTCCCACGACCGGCGCCCCGCCCGAGAGCCGGACCCGGGCGCCGCCCGGGTCCCGCAGCACCATCTCCCCGGCGGCCGTGAGCCAGCGGTCCTGCCGGGCCCGGGCCAGGGCTCCCGCGAGGGCCCGGAGGCGGTCCCGGGCCAGCGCGGCCTCCTCGAACCGGCCGGCCGTGGCCAGCGCGTGCATCCGGGCCTCGAGCGCTTCGAGGAGCCCGCCCGGGGAGGAGAGGGAGGTGGTGAGGATCCGGACGAGCTCCCCGTAGCGCTCGGGGGTGATGCGGCCGTCGCAGGGCGCGACGCAGCGCCCGAGGTCGGCGAGGGCGCAGGGCGAGGACCGGGTGCGGGGGCCCATCCGCCTGGGGCATCGGCGGATGGGGAAGACCTCCTCGAGGGCCTCCTTCGCGAGGTTCGCCTGGGCCGCGGTCGCGAAGGGGCCGAGGACCGCGCCCCCTCCCCGCGGCTCGCGGACGACCTTGATCCGGGGGAAGGCCTCGGCCGGATCGACCGCGAGGTAGGCCTGGCGACGCCAGGCCTTGCCCCGCCGGTTGTAGGGGGGTTCGTGCTCCCGGATCAGCCTGGCCTCGAGGGCCAGGGCCTCGAGCTCCGAGGCGCAGGGGAGGCCCTCCACGGATCGGGCCTCGGCCAGGAGGTCCTCGACGCGGCGACGGTCGTCGCCGTAGAAGTAGCGCTTGACCCGCGCCCGGAGGTCCCTGGCCTTCCCCACGTAGAGCACCCGGCCCTCGCGGCCCCGGAACAGGTAGACGCCGGGCGACCTTGGCAGGGCGTCGGCCATCCGGATCTTCCGGAAGTGCGGGCGGCCGCGGGCCCGGACCGCCCCGTGGAGGTCGCCGAGGGTGAGGATCCCCAGGCGCCCCCCGAGCTCGAGGAGCCGGTGGAGCACCTCGGCGCAGGCCAGGGCGTCGGGGAGCGCCCGGTGCGCGGGGCGAGCCGCGGTGCGGAGGTGCTCGGCGAGGGTGGCGAGGCGGACGTTGGGGACGTCGGGCCACAGGATCCGGCGGGCCAGGCGGGCCGTGCAGACCGGGGGCCGCGGGATCGGAGGGTATCCGTGGCGGAGCAGGTCCGCGTCGAGGAACGAGACGTCGAACCGGGCGTTGTGGGCCACGAACACGGCGCCCGCGAGGAACCCGAGCAGCGAGGGGAGGACCCGCTCGATGGGCGGGGCGCCGGCGACCGCGCGGTCGTCGAGCCCGGTGAGGTGGGTGACGAACGGGGGGATCGGCCGGCCGGGGTCCACGAGGGTGTGGAAGATCCCGAGGCGCTCGCCACCCCGGTACTTCACGGCCGCGACCTCGGTGATCGCCCCGGTCCGCGGCGAGCCGCCCGTGGTCTCGACGTCGACCGCGCAGAAGGTCACCTCGGAGAGGGGCAGGCCCTCCTCGAGCGTAGGCTGGAGCTGGAGCACCCGGCCTCCCCCGGGGCCGCGCGGGGGCACCCAGGCTAGCGAACGGATGTTCGAACGTCAAGGGGTGGACGCGCCCGGGCGGGGGCCGGGGAGGTCGGACGCCGATCCGGGCGCGGGGTCCGCGATCGCCTCGACCTCCGAGACCCCCCGGGGACGCCCGGCCCGCACCCAGGACCGGTACATGATCCCCGCGATGAGCAGGGAGGCGGAGAGCGAGGCGAGGGGGTAGCCCTTGGCGGCGTTCACGACCAGCGTGAACCCCACGACGGCGGCCCCCACCGCGTTCGAGACGAACGAGGCCCACCGTCCTTCGGCCAGGGAGAAGCGGGCCATCGCCACGAGGCCGGCGAAGAAGCTCACGAACACGGCCACCGCGTAGAACAGCACCAGCTCCTGGTCCCGTCCGCCGGCGGCCGCGACCACGGCCGCGGAGACCGCGAGGAACAGGAGGACCCCCCAGTACGGGGTGTGGTGGCGGTTGGTGCGGCCCATCCACGCCGGCAGGATGCCGATCGCGGCTCCCCCGGGGCCGTCCCGCGCCGCCAGGGCCTTCAGCAGGCCGGGCCCCGCCTGGAAGGAGGAGCTGGCCGCGGCGAGCAGCAGGAGCGAGCTCGTCGCCTGGAACGTCGCGAACAGCCCGGGGCTCCCGACGGCCCTCGCCACGTCGGCGATCAGGGTGCTGTCCTCCCGGGGGATCCCCGCACCCAGCCGGACCGCGAGCGCCGTGATGCCCACCGTGAGGCCACCCACGATCGCGAGCGTGAGCCACAGCGTGATCCGACCGAACCTGCGCCGACCCCGGTCGTCGAGCTGCCCGAGCTGGGCGATGGCGGAGGCGGGGGCCTCGACGCCGGTCGCCAGGGCCATCGCCACCGGGAACGCGAGCGCGACGGCCACGGGCGCGGCGTGTCCGGGCGAGGCGGGCGGCGGCGGGGCCGCGGCCGCGGGCGTGGCGAACCC
>DATLZM010000188.1:0-10263 GCA_035573995.1 Actinomycetota bacterium
GGCCCGGGCCGACCTCGTGATCCCGGTCCCCGACACCGCGGTGTCCGCGGCCCAGGGCTACGCGGAGGCCTCCGGGATCCCCTACGGGGAGGGCCTGATGAAGAACCGCTACGTGGGCCGGACCTTCATCGAGCCCGCCCAGTCCCTGCGGGAGCTCGGCGTGAAGCTCAAGCTGAACCCGATCCCCGACGCCGTCCGGGGCCGGCGGCTCGTGGTCGTGGACGACTCGATCGTCCGGGGGACCACGACCCGCCAGATCGTGCAGGCCCTCCGGGAGGCGGGGGCGGCCGAGGTCCACGCCCGGATCACCTGCCCCCCGATCCGCTGGCCGTGCTTCTACGGGATCGACATGTCCAGCCGTTCCGAACTCGTGGCGAGCGACCTCTCGGTGGAGCAGGTCCGGGCCTTCATCGGCGCCGACTCCCTCGGCTACCTCTCGCTCGAGGGGATGATCGCCGCCACCGGCTCGCCCATGGAGGCGTTCTGCCGGGCCTGCTTCGACGGCGAGTACCCCGTGCCGGTGCCGGAGGAGGCCGGGAAGTTCCTCCTCGAGCACCCCACGAAGTCGTGAGCGACGCCCTCTCGACCGGGCGGGCCCGGGAGCCGTGAGCGAGGCGTACCGGCGGGCCGGCGTCGACCTCGGCGCGGCCGCCCGGGCCGTGGAGCTGATCCGCCACCTCGCCCGGGGGGCCTCGCGGCCCGAGGTGGTGGGGGGCGTCGGGGGGTTCGCCGGGCTGTTCCGGATCGGCGGCCGGCGGCTCCTGGCGGCGGCGGCCGACGGGGTGGGGACCAAGCTCGAGGTGGCCCGGCTGGCCGGCAGGCTCGACACCGTGGGGATCGACCTCGTCGCGATGTGCGCCGACGACGTGGCCTGCGCCGGGGCCGAGCCCCTGTTCTTCCTGGACTACCTGGCGGTCGGCAGGCTCGACCCGGAGGAGGCGGCCCGGATCGTGGCGGGGATCGCGGAGGGCTGCCGGCGGGCGGGCTGCGCGCTCCTGGGCGGGGAGACCGCGGAGCACCCGGGGGTCCTCGAGCCGGGGAGGTTCGACCTGGCCGGGTTCTGCGTGGGCGTCGTGGAGGAGGATGCCCTCCTCGGGCCCCACCGCGTCCGGGCGGGGGACGCCCTGGTCGGCCTGGCCTCCTCCGGGCTCCACGCGAACGGCTACTCCCTCGTGCGGAAGGCCCTCCTCGAGGACGCCGGCTACCGGCTCGACGAGCAGCTGCCCCGCCTGGGGCGGGCCCTCGGCGAGGAGCTGCTCGAGCCGACCCGGATCTACGCGCCGCTGGTGGTGGGCCTGGCCCGGGACGGGCTCGTGTCCGCGGCCGCCCACGTGACGGGCGGCGGGCTCGTGGAGAACCTGCCGCGGGCGCTCCCCGAGGGCCTCGGGGCCGAGGTGGAGGTGGGATCCTGGCCGGTCCCGCCCGTCTTCGACCTGGTCCGCGAGGCCTCGGGGGCGAGCGAGGAGGAGATGCGGGCCACGTTCAACCTGGGGCTCGGGATGGTGCTCGTGACGCCGCCGGACCGAGCCGAGGAGGCGGTGGGTCGGTCGGCCGCCGCCGGCGTCCCGGCGCACCTCGTGGGCCGGGTGGTCCCGGGCCGGGGCGTCCGCTTCCACGGCCGCTGAGGGCTGCCCGGGCCGGGCCACGGCGGCTCGGCCGCAGCCCTCCCCCGGGGCGTCGGCGGGCTAGTCCGTCCGGCACCCCCGAACCCCCAGCGCGACCTATCCAGGAGCGCGCCCGGCGGGCCGTTGTATCCGGTGTGATGGTCGAGGAGCGGCTGCCGACCAGCGTCCTCGTGGTCGACGACGAACCGCAGGTCGCGTGGGTCCTCACCTGGAGCCTGGAGGCGCAGGGCTACCGGACGCTCACGGCCCGGGACGGGCTGGCCGCGCTCCGGGCCATCCGCGAGCACCGCCCCCACCTGATGCTCCTCGACATCATGATGCCGACGATGGACGGCTGGAGCGTGCTGGAGGAGATGCGCCGGCTCCCCGACGGGGAGCGCCCCCGGGTCGTGGTGGTGTCCGCGCTGGCGAGCCTCCGCGACCGGGCCCGGGCCGCCGAGCTCGGGGCCGACGCGTTCGTCCCCAAGCCGTTCGACGTCGACGAGATCCTCGAGGTCCTCCAGGGCCTCGAGCGGGCGAGCTGACCTCCCCCCCTCGAACCCCGGTCGGCTCGTCGGGCGGCCCGGATCCCGACCCCGGGCCGCCGCGCGCACCGTCGGCCCCAGGCAGGTCTCCGCGACCTGGCGTCAGTGCGGGAAGCGCTGGCGGTCCTTGGGCACCACGGTCGTCCCCACCGCCCGGCAGGTGAGGATGGGCCGCTCGAGGAACTCGGCGGCGGAGTCCGAGATGTCCGGCCGCGCCCCGCCCACCTTCCAGATCTCGAACTCGCAGGTCCGGGAGGTGTTCCCCACGGAGACGATCCGTCCTCTTGCCTCCAACCAGTCGCCCGCGTGGAGCGGGTGGAGGAACTCCACCGAGGAGTAGGCGCGGAACAGGCCCTCGTCGCCGTCGTAGCGCATGGCGAGCTCGGTGATGAGGTCGCCGATGATCTCGAGCTGCTTGGCCCCGGCGACCAGGCCCCCGCCGTAGTGGGCGTCCTCCGCCCCCAGGCGCAGGCGGATGTACGCGGTCGGGAACTCCACCTCAACCCACCTCCGTGATCTGGACCGGGCGGGGGCGCTAGCCCCCGACCACCTTGCCGAACCGGACGCCGCGGGCCGGGACCCGCGCGAGCGTGCCGTCGCGCGTGCGGACCAGGAACGTCTGGGCCGGCTCGTCGTAGGCCTCGAGGATCCCCACGGCCTCCCCGACGTAGCCGTTGGGCAGCTCGAACTGGAACGAGACCCGCTTGCCGACGTCCTCGGGCGTGACCAGGTTCCGCCGCTCCATGGCGGGGGTAGCCTAGCGCGGCCGCGGGCCCTCCACCCGGGCGATCCGTCCCGGCGGGGGCTCCGGGAAGGCCTCGGGGTGCACGGCCCAGGCGAGCACCTCGAGGCCGTCGACCAGGCGGGGCCCGGGCCGCGAGAAGTAGGAGGTGGCGTCGACCGCCCACACGTTGCCCTCGCGCGCGGCGGGGGTGTCCGCGAACTCGGGGATCCCGAACAGGGCCGGGGCCTCCTCCTCCGCCTCCTCGAGGTAGTAGCCGCAGGGCATGAACACGATCACCTCGGGCGTGGCCTGGGCCACCTCGTGCCAGCCCACCACGCGCGAGGGCTGCCCCTCCTCGTTCAGGAGGTTCTCCCCGCCCACCGCCGCGACCATCCCCGGGACCCAGTGGCCCGCGACGAATGGCGGATCCGACCACTCCAGGCAGAACACCCGGATCGAGGGGAGCCTGGCGGCGGTGCGCCGGATCGCCTCGATCCGCGCCCGGAGGGAGGAGACCAGCTCCTCCGCCCGCTCCGTCCGGCCGAGGAGCCGTCCGACGACGAGGATGGTCTCGAGCACCTCGTCCAGGGTGTGGGGGTCGAGCGAGATCACCCTGGCGTCGGTCGTGCCGAGCTCCTCGAGGGCCCGCTCGACCTGGCCGGAGGGGACGGCGCAGACCCGGCAGAGGTCCTGGGTCAGGATCACGTC
Organism: Actinomycetota bacterium; assembly: GCA_035573995.1. GTDB lineage: Bacteria > Actinomycetota > UBA4738 > UBA4738 > HRBIN12 > DATLZM01. The sequence goes on from DATLZM010000188.1 coordinate 3,582, forward strand.
GGGGTCGAGCTCCCGGATGAGCTCCCGCTCGAGCACGTAGAGCGGCTCCTTCCGGTCCATCCGCTCCCGGACCGCGGCGTCGATCTCGCGCGCCGTGAGCGGGAGCCCGTGGGGGAGCGCGGTGCGCACGACCACGGGCTTCGTCGTGGCCTCGGGCGGGTGGTCGCACTCGTAGGTCACGCCGACCAGGTCGTCGCCGAGCCCGAGCGCGTACACGATCTCGGTCGCGGAGGGCAGGAGCGAGACGATCCTCATCGGGGCAGCGCTCCGAGTCGCTCGGGGTCCTGGAGCAGGGCCACCAGGTCGCCGAGGGCCCGTCCCACGTCGGCCCCGTCCAGGATCCGGTGGTCGAAGGTGACGGAGAGCGTGCACGCCGGCCGGGCCACGACGCCGCCCTCCGCGACGAGCGCGCGGGGCGCGATCGCCCCGAGCCCGAGGGTCACGGCGTGCCCGGGGGCGAGGATCGGCGTGCCGAACTCCGAGCCGTAGGAGCCGGTGTTCGTCACCGAGATCGTGCTGCCCGCGAGGTCGGCCGGCGGGAGCGTGCCCGCCCTTGCCGCCGCGGCCAGCCGCTCGATCGCCCGGGCCACCTCCAGGATCCCCATCCGGTCCGGGTCCCGGAGCACGGGGAGGAGGAGCCCCCGCTCGGTGTCGGTGGCGATCCCCACCGCGATCCGGCGGTGGAGCAAGATCGCCTCCCCGGCCCAGGAGGCGTTCAGCATGGGGTGGGCCCGCACCACCTCGCAGAGCGCCCGGACGACGACCGGGAGCGGGGAGACGCCGAGCTCCCGCCGGAGCGCCTCGAGGTGGGTGCAGTCGACCGTGCGGAACGTCGTGACCTGGGGGACGGCGTAGGCCCGGGCCAGGTTCTCCGCGATGGCCCGGCGGACGGGGCTCAGGGGGACGCGTTCCGCCTCGGCCCCCGCGCCAGCCCCCCGTTCCGCCTCGGCCCCCGCGCCCGCCGCCCGCTCCACGTCCTCCCGGGTGATCCGCCCGCCGGGGCCGGTCCCCCGGACGCCGGCGAGGTCGACCCCGAGGTCCCGCGCGAGCCTGCGGACCGCGGGGGTCGCGGCGACGGGGGCCCGCTCCCCGGGCGGCGCGGCCGGCTCGGCGGCGGCGGGCGGGGTCGCGGGCTCCACCTCCGCGGTTGGCGGGGTCGCGGGCTCCGTGGCCACCTCGAACGTGACGAGGGGCGCGCCGACCTCCACGGCCTCCCCCGGGGCGGCGTGGAGGCGGAGGATCCGCCCGGCGTGCGGCGAGGGGATCTCCACCGTGGCCTTCGCCGTCTCCACCTCGACGAGCGGCTGGTTCAGCGCCACCTCCTCGCCCTCGGCGACGAGCCACCGCACGACCCGGGCCTCCTCCAGGCCCTCGCCGAGGTCGGGGAGGCGGAAGTCGCGGACGGCCATCAGTAGCCCACCGTCCGCTCCACCGCGGCCACGATCCGCTCCACGGAGGGCAGCCAGCGGTCCTCGAGGGAGGCCGGGGGGTAGGGGGTGTCGTAGCCGGTCACCCTGGCCACCGGGGCCTCCAGGTGGTCGAAGGCCTCCTCCATCGCGCGGGCGGCGATCTCGGCGCCCATGCCGAGCGTGCGGGGCGCCTCGTGGACCACCACGACCCGACCGGTCCGCCGGACCGCCTCGCCGAGGGCGGCCAGGTCGAGCGGCACGAGCGAGCGGAGGTCGAGCACCCGGCACGAGATCCCCCGCTCCCCGAGCCGGTCCGCGGCCTCCAGGCACCGGTGCACCATGGCCCCGTAGGAGACGATCGCGCAGTCCCCGCCGTCCCGGATCACCACCGCCTCCCCGATCCCCGGGCCGTCCGTCGTGAGCGTCCCCTCCTCCTTCGCCCAGTACCGCGCCTTGGGTTCGAGGAAGACCACCGGGTCGGGGTCGGCGATCGCGAGCCGGAGGAGCCGGTAGGCGTCCACCGCGGTCGAGGGGACCACCACCTTGAGCCCCGCGGTGTGCGCGTAGTAGGTCTCGGGGCTCTCGCCGTGATGCTCCTTCCCCCTGATCCCCCCGCCGAACGGGATCCTGATCACGAGCGGGAGGCCCACCCGTCCCCTGGTCCGGTAGCGGTACTTCGCGACGTGGGAGATCACCTGGTCGAGGGCGGGGTAGGAGAAGCCGTCGAACTGGATCTCGACGATCGGCCGCCACCCCGCGAGGCAGAGGCCGACCGCCGCCCCCACGATCCCCGCCTCCGCGATCGGGGTGTCGAAGACCCGCTCGGGGCCGAACTCCCGCTGGAGCCCGTCGGTCACCCGGAACACCCCGCCGAGCCGTCCCACGTCCTCCCCGAGGACGAGCGTCCGGGGGTCCGAGGCCAGGGCGTCGCGGAGGGCCGCGTTCAGCGCCCCGACCATCGTGAGGCTAGCCACCGCCGCCTCCGAGCGCCTCGGCGAGCTCGCGTTCGAGGGCCGGCGGGGGCGCGGCGAAGGCCGAGCGGAAGAGCTCCTCGGGCGGGGGCGGCGGGATCCGGGTCACGGCGGCGCGGATCTCCGCCACCCGCGCCTCGGCCTCCTCCCGGCAGGCCTCGAGGAACGCCCCGTCGGCCAGGCCGCGGGCGAGGAGGAACGCCTGGTGGCGGGCGATCGGGTCCTCCCGGGCGAACCGCTCGACCTCGTCCCGGTCCCGGTAGCGGGTGGGGTCGTCGGCGGTCGAGTGGGGCCCCAGCCGGTAGGTCATGGCCTCGATCAGGGTCGGGCCCTCGCCGGCCCGGGCCCGCTCGAGGGCCTCCCGGGTGGCCAGGTAGACGGCGAGCACGTCGTTCCCGTCCACCCGCAGCCCGGGGAACCCGTACCCCTCGGCCCGCCGCCAGATCTCGCCCGCGGTCTGGGCCCGGGCCGGCACCGAGATCGCCCAGCCGTTGTTCTGGCAGAGGAACACGACCGGGGCCCGCCAGACCCCCGCCAGGTTGCAGGCCTCGTGGAAGTCGCCCTCGGAGGAGGCGCCGTCCCCGAAGTAGGCGAGGGCGCAGGCCGGGCGCCCGTCGAGGCGGGCGCCCAGGGCCCACCCGACCGCGTGGCAGAGCTGGGTGGCCACGGGGACGCAGATCGGGGCGAACCGGGAGGCGAGGGGGTCGTAGGGGCCGCCGTGCCAGGTCCCCCGGTGGTACTCGAGGTAGGCGACGGGGTCGACGCCCCGGACCAGGGCCGCCGCGAGCTCGCGGAACGAGGGGAACACGAAGTCCTCGGGCCCCAGGGCGTAGGCGCTCCCCACCTGGGCCGCCTCCTGCCCTCGGTGGGGCGGGTACACCGTGAGCTCCCCCTGGCGCTGGAGGGCCAGGCACTCCTCGTCCAGGCGCCGGGCGAGGACCATGAGCCGGAGGAGCTCGCGGAGCTGGTCGGGGGAGAGCCCGACGTCGACGTCCCCGACGGGCGTCCCGTCCGGCCCCACGAGGCGCAGCGGCTCCGCCGAGCCGTCCCGCTCCACGATCATCGTCCCTCCTCCCCGGACCCCGGGACAGCATATAGAGCCCCCGCGCCTCGCCGGCCCGCGCGGGCGGTGCCGCTACACTGCGCCCATGGTCCCCTCCGCCTACCTCCGGGTGTTCCAGCCCCTCGAGGCGTTCCCGCCCGAGGAGCAGGCCCGGTGGGAGCGCTACCTCGTGGGGGGCGCCCGCCCGCGGCCGGGCTACCGCCAGCGGCGGACGGCGGCGCGGATCGGGCTCATGCTGCCGCGCGAGGAGGAGGGCGCCGACGTCCGCTTCCTGGACGGACGGGCCTACGTGTGTCCGTGGAACGTCCGGGTGCGGGTCCTGGCCGGGCTGCTCACGTTCCGCGAGACCCAGCCCAGGGAGCTCGCCGACCTGTTCGTCCCGGCCCCCGAGGCGAAGCGGGCGGCCAGGGAGCTCCAGCGCCTCCGCCGCCGGGCCCGGGGCCCGCTCTCGTTCATCCACCAGAGCCCCTGGCACGTGCCGATCCGCTGGTTCGTGCTCTTCGACGACCAGGAGCGGCTGATCGAGGAGGGCCCCGACGGGTCCCACCGGCTCCGCTACCTGACCACGGTGGCGCGGGCCAGGCGCCGGGCGGAACGGGTGGTGCCGGTCCTCCGCGGCGCCGACCTCGGCCCCATCGGCGAGCTCGTGGCGGAGCTCCACGACTGGCTCGGCGGCTTCGACCGGCGATCGCTCCTCGAGCTCGACTACGACGGCCTGTGCGACGCGCTCACCTGGGACGAGCTGGACGACGACCGGAGCGCCCGCGACGTCCACCTCGCGATCGAGGCGCTGGCCGAGGGGCGGTTCCCGCGCTCGGCCGAGCTGTACCAGCGGGTCCTGGGTCGGTGGTCGGAGCTCCGGGCCCGCGAACAGCTCAACTGACGCCGGGCCGGGGGCCGTGGCCAGGGGCGGGATCGAACCGCCGACACCGCGGTTTTCAGCCGCGTGCTCTGCCGACTGAGCTACCTGGCCATGGCGGGCGCTCACCAGGAGCGCCCGCCGGGTCCGCGCGGGTGACGGGCTTCGATCCCGCGATCTCCGCCTTGACAGGGCGGTGAGGACTCCTGGCTCCTCCACACCCGCACGCCGTATGCGCTTGTCCGTGCCCCCAACGGGATTCGAACCCGTGTCTCCGCCTTGAAAGGGCGAGATCCTAGGCCGCTAGACGATGGGGGCGTGCCCACGGCCTTGCGGCCCCACGGCCCCGGGGGCAGCGCCACGAGTATAGCCAACGACCCCGGGCGCCTCCACCGGGGCTCGCCGGTGCCCCGCGTCGTCACCGAGCCGCGGGCCGGCGGAGGGAGAACCGCTCCCCCTCCCGGAGGCCGGTCCCGGCCGGGCACTCGAGGACGTGCCGGGCGCCGCGCCGGGGGAGCGCGACCCGGCCCGGGCGGAGGGTGCGGACCGCCACCACGCGGAGCTCGCCGTCGAGCCAGGCGACCTCGATCGGGAACCGCAGCCCGACGGTGTGGACGGATGTCGCCCCGGGGAGGAGGAGCCCGGTCCCCGGGTGAGGGGGCGGCCGGGCCAGGAGCCCGCGGAGGCGCTCGGCGGGGGTCGTGGCCACGTCCACCGTGAGCGTCCGCCCGCCGCCCTCGAGGATCGCCTCGATCATGGGGAGAGCGTAGGGCGTGGGGGTGACACGGCTTGCGTGCGAGGCCGGGAAGCCTCAGGCTGGCCCCCGAAGGGGGTGGGGCGGATGGTCACGGTGCAGTTCGTGGTCCGGGTGCCGGACGTGGAGCGGTTCGTCGCGACGGCCAAGCGGTTCGAGCAGGCGAACGTCGAGCGGGGGGCGAGGAACCCCAGGGTCCTGGTGGACGAGAACGACCCGAACGTGGTGTGCATGATGGCCGAGTGGGAGTCGCACGACGTCATGCACGCCGCCTCCGAGGAGCTCGGGGACGACTTCAACCGGGAGGCCGGCACCGAGGGGCTGGACTGGGTCACCTACGTCTGGCACGAGCGGTAGGGGCCGACCACCCGCGCGGGGACCCCTGCCCGCGGAGCCCCGGGGACGGGACGAGGGAGCGGAACCGGCGCGTCGGTTGCACCGTCGGAACCACGGGCGACGGTCGGGCCGTGGGAACCGGGAGGCGGTCGTCGGTGCGTCAGCTCGTGAGGTGGAGGGCGGCGTCCCTCGCGGTGCTGCTGGTTGCGTCGGTGGGGTGCGGCGGGGGCGCGGCGCCGGATGCGGGAGGCGGTGGGCCCACCGAGCCGCCCGCCCCGCCCGGCGACGTGATCCGGGTCCCGCTCCCGGACGGGCGGTTCGCGGCCCGCCTCTGCGGGGTCGACGTCGCGGCGCGGACGGTGGACGTCGACCTCGTGGTGTGGCTCACGGGGAGCGCCGCCAGGCGGATCTGGGCCGGCGAGCACCCGGACGACCCGCTCGGCCCGCCGAACGACTACCTCGTCGTGGACGCGGATCCGACCCTCTGGCGGGAGCCGGTGGGGCCGGGCGTCGAGGTGCGCCTCGTCCGTCTCGCCGAGGACTCCGACGCGGATCTCGACCCGGGGACGTTCGAGGAGCTCCCCGGGTACCTCGCCGCGCAGACGTCGGAGGGCCCCTGCGCCCACCCGCCGTACTGGGTGACCGTCGCGGACGGGACCGTCGTCGGGATCGAGGAGCAGTACGTCCCGTAGCCTGGCTCGCGTGGCCCCCGGGCCTCATTCCCCGAACAGCACGAAGGCCTCGGTCCGGTCGCTGACGCCGTGCCCGGGGATCCTGAACCTGAAGAGGTAGGGCGCGTCCTGGACCGCGTCCCGGCGCGTGGTCCGCCAGGCGAACCGCATCGTCCCTCGGTCGGAGACCGTCACGGTCCCCACCACGACCCAGTCCGCGGAGCCGGGATCCCGACGGAGGACCCGCGCGACGTGGCCGGCGTGGCGGGGCTCCACCTTGCCGCGGATCACCACCCGGTCGCCGTAGACGAAGGCGGCCCCACGGCTGAAGCACGAACCGGGAGCCTGGACCGTGCATGCCCGGAACCGCGTCGGTTCGTGCGCCGCGGCTCCGGGGACCAGCGAGATCACGGCGGCCGAGGTCACCAGGGTCGCGACGATCGTCTTCCCGAGCGCCATCGTCCCCTCCCTTCCGATCACCCCGCCCTCCCTGGGCGCCGGCCGGGCCGCCCCCCGCGACGACCGCGGGACGAGCGTGCCCCCCGCCCGAGGCGACCCGCCGGCGCGCTCGTGGGCCGGGCAGGATTCGAACCCGCGACACGAGGGTTAAAAGCCCCCT
>DATLZM010000189.1:0-1248 GCA_035573995.1 Actinomycetota bacterium
GGCTCCTACGACCGCTCGACCCCGAAGCGGATGCGCTACGAGGGCCGGCGGCGCCTCCAGGGCCGTCCCTCGGAGCCGCCGGGCCCTCCCCCGAGCGGGAGCTGACCCCGGCGTCGCGGACCTCGAGGTCCCCTCCCGCGACGGGTGGGACCGTGGCTGAGCTGCTCCTCGACACCGACGTCTTCGTGGACCACCTGCGCGGCGCCCGGCGGATCGTCCCCGGCCGCCACCGCCTCGCCTACTCGCTGGTCACCAGCTGCGAGCTGTTCGCGGGCCGCGGGGCGCGCGAGGACGAGCAACGTCCGCGGCTACCGGGCGGTCCGGGGCCTGCGGATCAGCCCTCCCCCCTGACCCGCCGGATCGCGGCGTCGAAGCGCGGGATCGCGTACTCCACCATCCCGTCGTTCGCGGTGAGCGAGATCCGGAAGTAGCCGGGGAGCTCGAAGTACGCGCCCGGGAGCACCCAGACGTCCTCCGCGGCGAGGGCCCGGCAGAACGCGCGGTCGTCGGGGTCGGGGGAGCGGACCAGGACGTAGAACGTCCCCTCCGGGACCAGGAGCTCGTAGCCCTGGTCGCGGAGGGCCGCGCAGAGGCGGTCCCGGCGGCGCTCGAGGGCCGCGATCCCCGCGTCGATCCGCTCGAGCTCCGGGACGGCGTGCTGGAAGATCGAGCTCGGGAACGCCCACCCGGTGGCGATCTGGGCGAGGAGGAGCGCCTCGCGGAGCCCCTCCCGGCCCGGCATCTCGGGCGGCATCGCCACGTACCCCAGCCGGGTCCCCGGCGAACGGAGGGTCTTCGCGTACGTGTACAGGAGGAACGAGAACGGGTAGCGGGCCACGGGCGTGGGGAACGTGCGCCCGTCGAACACGATCCGGTTGTACGCCTCGTCGGAGACGAGGTACACGGGCCGGCCCTGGCGCTCCGAGGCATCGCGCAGCGCGGCGGCGAGGTCGTCGAGGGTCCCCTCCGGGTAGATCCGGCCGGTCGGGTTGTGGGGGGAGTTCACGATCACCGCGCGGACGTCCGGCCCGACGGCCGCGGCGACCGCGTCCACGTCGAGGTCGAAGGCCGGGGGCTCCACCCGGACCCGCACCGGCCGCATGCCGGCGGCCACGATCAGCGGCTCGTAGAAGAACCACGGCGGGGAGATGTACACGATCGCGTCGCCGGGGTCAGCCACGGTCCGGAGCACGGCGGAGAGCCCGGCGAAGTTCCCGTTGGTCATCGCCACGTCCTCCGCCTCGAAGG
>DATLZM010000190.1:0-1365 GCA_035573995.1 Actinomycetota bacterium
CCGGTGCCCCGACGGGCCGACCCCGTGGGATCCTCCGTCTCCTGGCCGCGGGGGGCCGCTCGCGGACCCCGCGGAGCGACGCTCGAGGGAGTCAGGTCGCCGGAGGCGCTCACCCCCGCCCGGCGTCCGCTCCGAGGCGCGTCGCTCGACGGTCCCGGAGGAAGAGCGCCACGCTGGTCGCGACCACCCAGAGGAGGAACGCCAACAGGACGGCCGTGCCGTAGGGCCCGTTGGGGCCGGCGAAGGCTCCTTCGCGGACCAGGATCGAGACCCCGGCCACCGCCCACGCGGCGGCGACCACGAGGCCGAACAGGGCGACCCAGCGCGGCAGGACGCCCCCCCGCAGCGCGACGGCCGACGGTACCCCCACCAGGACGGCCAGCATGAAGTCCCCCACGTTGAGGGCCATGTTGCCGAGATCGAAAAGGGCCCGGACGAGCGTGGGGTCGCCGGACTCGGCGACCCCGAAGCCGAGCGTCCCGAACGCCGCCATCCCCGCCAGCGTGGCGGACAACACGAGCACCCCGGCTCCGAGCGTGGCCTGCGGCGCGATGCCGGGACGCCCGCTGTGGGGGAGGACCCGCGCGAGCCAGCAGACGAACACGAGGAAGAGGGCCGCCGCTAGCGCCTGCATGAACACGCCGAACCGGACCCCGCCCGCGTGCTCCACGTAGTAGGCGCGGATGGCCTCAGGGGCATCGCCCGGCTGGGGCGGCGTCGGGGCGGCGAAGACGCCGACGATGAGGACAACGACGAACACGATCCCGCTCGCCACCAACTCGCCGCTCACCTCCTCCGCGGACTCTTCGTAGGAGCCCTGTCGGTCCCCCTGCACGAGCGAGACGTCCGCACCATGTTCGCCACGCCGGGGACGGACTCCCGGTGCTTCGGCCGCGACCCCCCGGGAGCTCATCGCCACCGACCCCGTCGTATCGAAGCACCGAACGCTGTGGATCACGGTGGTGGCGGGGTTCCTGCTGCTCGGAGGGACGCTCGTGCTGGCCCTCGCCTGGTTCGGCTTGCGCCGGCACGAGGCGTGGGCGCTGGTGGCGCTCGGGACGGGGGGCGCGCATCGCCACGCCGTCGACCTTGCCCTTCAGCTCGGGCAGGACGAGGCCGATCGTCCGGGGTGGCGCCCGTCGACGTCGGGACGAGGGTTGAGCACCTTCGCCAGGGGAGCGACGCAGTTCGTCGTGCAGGAGGCGTTCGAGACGATGTGGTGCGAGTCGGGGTCGTAGTCGGCGTCGTTGACCCCGAGGACGATCGTGACGTCCGGGTCGGTCGCGGCCGCGCAGATGACGACCTCCTTCGCGCCGGCCTCGAGGCGCTGCTCGGCGCCGCCGCGCTTGGTGAAGAAGCCGGTCG
>DATLZM010000191.1:0-2569 GCA_035573995.1 Actinomycetota bacterium
GACCCGCCTCCCATCCACCGCCGCGACGATTCCCCAGCCGCCGTCGAACGCCTCGACCGCGTGCGGCCACCGGTAGGTGAACGGACCGAGCTCGCGCACCTCCAGGAGCTCCACGCTCAGAGGCATCCGCGCTCCTTGTAGAAGGCCAGGCGCCTCCCCTGGGAGAGGCCGTCGAGGGGCCGCTCCACCCTCCCGCCCCGCCGCTCGATCCCCTCGGCCAGCCCGTGGTCCAGGTAGGCGCTCCCCGCGTGGAGCTCGAAGACGTGCTCAGAGAGGTCCGGCCCGAGCTCCACGGACCGGCGCGCGCCTCGGAAGAGCGGGGAGGTGTAGAGATCCTCCGCCCGAGCAGGCGTCGCCTTCGACTTCACGCACCCCACGAGCCCGATCCGCATCCCGGCCCTCCCCCGAACCCGTTCCTCCAGGACGCCAGCCGCGGCCGGAGTGTGAACCGTCACGCGGCCTCCGGTCCAGGGCCCGGTGCTACGGTCGCCGCGCCATGGCGGGAGGGGGGAGGCCGTCGCGCTCGAGGACCGCCGGGTCGTCGAGGCGATCCGGCGGCGCGCTGAGGCCCTCGGGGTGCCGACTCACCTCGACCGGGTGCGCAGGCCCGGGGCGCCACGGAGGCGCTCGTCCACCGTGAGGAGCGTAAGCTCGAAGACACGGGCGGTGGCAGCGAGGAGCCGGTCCGCGGGGTCCCGGTGAGGGAGGCGGATCTCCCGGCTCAGGAGGGCCACCTCGTGGGTGAGGGATGCCTCCTCCATGGGGAGCCGCTGGAGAGCCTCCTCCACCCACGACCGGAAGGAGGGCGAGAGGCGGACCCGACCCCTCGCGTCGAGCATCCCCAGCTCCCACACGGAGATCGGGGAGAGCCAGAGCTCGCCCAGGGCCTCGTCGATGGCCTGCCGCAGACCGAGGGGAAGGCGGGGAGATCCGGTCAGGTACCAGAACCAGACGTGCGTGTCGAGGAGGTAGGGCGGCCCCACCCCGCGCCGGGCGGCGCTCAGCTAAGCACCTCCCAGTCCTCCTCGGGCAGCGGCTCCACGATGTCGCCGAGCTCCTCGGCGGTCCCGCGCATGGCACCGAACGCGCTCGCCTCTGCCTTCCGGGGGGGCGGGGGCACGACCTGGGCGATGGGGACCCCTCGCTTGGTCACGAGGAGCGGCCTGCGGGTCCGACGGACCCGCTCCAGGGCGGCGAGGCACGTGGCCTTGAACTTCGAGACGGGGAGGACATCCATCGGAGCGCTCCGAGCAGATCTAGCCATGGTCACGTTCCATGGTCGATCATATCTCCGCCCCGGCCTCACCGCTCCGCACGCGGTGCGCGAAAGCGTCAGGGCCGGCGGAGCTCGTCGCGGAGGGCCCACAGCCACTCGAGCGCGATGCGGTCCTGGGGGCGGCCGGCGGCCCGCTTCATCCTGATCAGGTCGTCGAGGGAGGCCACCCGGACCACGAGCCCGTCGAGGTCCTCGTCGGTGGCCGAGGCGTCGAGGTCCGCGAACCCGTCGGTCCCGGCGGGCGTGGCCAGGCAGTCCAGGGGGCCGGCGCTCGTCGCGAACGTGAAGTGGTCCCCCGCGGCGAGCGTCTTCGCGTCGAGCCGGAACGGGACGTCCGGCGGGGCTCCCCGCAGGCGGGCGCCGAGCTCCGCGAGCGCGGCCGCGAGCCGCTCCAGGTTCGGCCGGTCCCTGGCGTGGCAGACGTCCACGTCGCCCGTGACGAGCGGCGCGCCCCGGATCGCCGCCGCGTACCCACCGATCAAGACGAACCGGACGCCGTGGCGGACGAGGGTGGCGAGCGCGCCGAGGGGGTCGAAGGGCGGTTCCGCGGTCACGTCCGACCCCTGGCGACGGCCCGGGTCCTCCGCCACTCGAGCGCCGCGAGCCGGGCCCGCTGGCCGGGGCTGAGCCGGAGCCGGTCGCGGATCAGGGTCCGGTCCACTCCGAGGCCCGGGCGGTCCACGAGGTCGAGCGCCTTCCCGCACTCCCGCAGCAGGTGGTCGAGGGTCGCGAACCGCGGCGACTCCCGCCCCCGCTCGATCCGCGAGAGCGTGGGCTGGGGGATCCCCGCCCGGCGGGCCAGCTCCCGCTGCCCGAGCCCCGCGGCCCTCCGCGCCTCCCGCAGCACGATCGCAGCATCCACGTCGCTTATGATAACGCAGATGCTATCAGGCTGCGCACGCGAGCGTGTTGACGGTTCGCCTGCACTGCATGCAATATGCAGCCGATGCCCGTGTCGATCACGATCCGCGACGTGCCGGACGAGGTGCGGGACGCCCTCGCTGCCCGCGCCGCTCGCGAGGGGCGCTCCCTCCAGGAGCACCTCCGCCTGCACCTGATCGAGCTGGCCCGCCGCCCCACCGTCGCCGACGTCCTGGCCCGCGCGGCGGCCCGGGCCGAGGCCACGGGGAGCCGGCTCCCCGCCCGGCGCATCGTCGCCCACCGCGACGCCGGCCGGCGGTGACCCTCGTCGTCGACGCCTCCTCCGTGGTCGCCGCGCTCGTCGACGGCGGTCCGGACGGGGCCTGGGCCCGCGACGTCCTCGCCTCCGAGCCCCTCGCCGCCCCCCACCTC
>DATLZM010000192.1:0-1636 GCA_035573995.1 Actinomycetota bacterium
ACGGCCACCGGCCTCGCCGTGCTGGTCCAGCGAGAACGGCTGAGGGCCGCGACGAGGCTCGCCGTCCGGAGCGTCGAGCTCGGCGAGGCCCTGGGGCGGCTCCGCGCCGTGTTCGAGGCCTCACCGCTCGCGATCGTCGCCGTCGACGCCGAAGGGACCGTGACGTCCTGGAACCCGGCCGCCGAGCGCCTCGTCGGATGGACCGCGGAGGAGGCCGTCGGCAGGTTCCTCCCCCACGTGGGACCGGAGGCGGTGCGCGAGTACGAGGAGCGGCGGGCGCGGATCCTGCGGGGGGAGCACATCGTGCTCGACGAGGTCGTCCTCCGGCGGAAGGACGGCTCTCAGGTCTGGGCGAGCCTCTCCGTGGCCCCGATCCGGGACGCCGACGGACGGGTGACGGGATCCGTGAGCGTCCTGGCGGATCTCACCGAGCGGCGGCGGGCGGAGGAGGCGCGCCGCCGCGCCGAGGAGCGGTACCGGACGCTCGTCGAGCAGCTCCCCGCCGTCGCCTACATCTGGGACACGCGCGACCCCCACGAGCCCGGGGCCTATCAGTTCACGAGCCCGGGGATCGAGGATCTGCTCGGCTACACCCCCGAGGAGTGGGATGGCCGACCCGAGCTCTGGAGGGAGCGGCTCCACCCCGAGGACCGGCAGCGGGTGCTCGAGGCGACCGAGCGCTGCTCGCGGACCGGCGAGCCCTTCGACCTCGAGTACCGCTACCTGGCCCGGGATGGCCGAGAGGTGTGGGTCCACGACCGCGCGGTCCTCCTGGAGCGGGAGGACGGCCGGCCGGTCGTGTTCCAGGGCGTGATGCTCGACGTGACCGAGCGGAAGCGGGCGGAAGCGGAGCTCCGCGCGGCGCTCGAGCGGTACCGGGTCCTCGCGGAGGAGGTCCCGGTGGGGGTGTTCCTCGCCGACGTCCGGGGCGCGCACGTGTGGGTGAACGAGCGGTGGAGCGGGATCACCGGCCTCCCCGCGGAGGAGGGGAGGGGCACGGGCTTCCTCCGCATCGTCCACCCGGAGGACGCCCCGAGGGTGCTCGAGGCCTGGGGGCGGGCGACCGCGGCGGGGGTCGCGTTCGAGGACGAGTTCCGGCTGCGCCGCCCCGACGGGTCCCTCCGCTGGGTCCACGTCCGCGCGACCCCCATCGAGGAAGGCGCGGACGAGGGGAGGTTCCTCGGGGTCGTGGAGGACGTGACCGAGCGCCGGCGAGCGGAGGACCTCCTGCGCCGGAGCGAAGCGGAGCTCCGCTGGCGGCTCGCTTCCCTGCGGGAGCAGGCCGAGGAGCGACGGCGGGCCCTCGCGGCGACGCTCCGGGCCCAGGAGGAGGAGCTCGCGAGGATGGCCGAGGGCATCGAGGACGAGCACCTCCAGCAGGTCGCCGCCCTGGGGATGCGGCTCGAGGCCCTGCGCCGGCGGCTGTCGGACGACGCGCAGCTCGAGGCCCTGGAGGGGCTCGACCGGACCGTCCGGGAGGTGGCCGGCGGGCTCCAGGGGCTCCTCGCCGAGCTCCGGCCGCGGGAGCTCGAGACCGGGGGGCTCGCCGACGCGATCCGCCGGGCGGCGGCCACGATCCTCGGGCCCGACGCGGCGGTGACGGTCGGGGACGACCTCCCGTCCGAGCCCGCGGACG
>DATLZM010000193.1:0-9369 GCA_035573995.1 Actinomycetota bacterium
CGGCGTGCGGACCGAGGAGGCGGACGGCGCGCTGGAGGCCGAGGTCCCCGGCTTCCGCCCGGACCTGGAGCTCGAGGAGGACCTGATCGAGGAGGTGATCCGGGTCCAGGGCTACGACCGGGTGGGGGAGAGGCTCCCGCCCGTCCGCCAGGCCGGGGGGGTCCCGCCGGAGCGGCGGCTCCGCGACCGGATCCGCCGGGCCCTGGTGCGCGCCGGCCTGTTCGAGACCCAGGCCTACTCGTTCGCGGGGCCGGACGACCTCGCGCTCCTGGGCCAGGGGGAGGGGGACGCGGTCCGGATCGCTAACCCCCTCTCGGCGGACCAGCGCTTCCTGCGCACGAGCCTCCTGCCGGGCCTGCTCGCGGCGCTCCGCACGAACCGGGCCCGCCAGGTCCGCTGGGCGGCCCTGTTCGAGATCGGCCGGACCTTCCACCCCGGCGAGCCGGTGCGCGAGGTCGAGCGGGTGGCGCTGGCGCTCGCCGGGGAGGCGTCCCGGGGCTTCCCCGAGCCCGCGCGCCCGTTCGACGTGCTCGACGCGAAGGGCGCGCTCGAGGTGCTGTTCGAGGCCCTGGGGATCCCGGGCTACGCGCTGGGCGAGCCCCCCGGCCCCCCGTTCCACCCGGCCCGATCGGCCGTGGTCCTGCTCGGGGGCGAGCCCGCCGGCGTGCTCGGCGAGCTCCACCCGCGGGCGGCGGAGGGCCTCGACCTCGCGGGCCGGGTCGCGCTCGCCGAGCTCGAGGTCGAGGTCCTCGGCCGGCACGCCGGGACGGCGACGCTCGTGCGCGAGCTGCCGCGCTTCCCCCCGGTCCGGCGGGACCTCGCGTTCCTCGTCCCCGAGGGGACGCCGGCGGGGGAGGTCCGGGCGGCGCTGGTGGAGGCGGGCGGGGGGCTCGTGGACGCGTGCGTGCTGTTCGACGTGTTCGCGGGGGCCCCGCTCCCGGAGGGGCGGAAGAGCCTCGCGTTCTCCGTGGACCTCCGGGCCCCGGACCGCACCCTCACCGACGAGGAGGCGGAGCGCGTCGTGGCCCGGATCGTGGAGCGCCTGGCCCGCGACTTCGGGGCCGAGCTGCGCGCGGGCTGAGCCCTGCCGCCGGCGGGGGCGGACCGGATAGACTGCGGCCGTGGCCCGGGACTTCCTCTCGGTGGACGACCTCACGCCGGCGGAGCTCTCCGCCCTCCTCGACCTGGCCGCGGAGGTCAAGGCGTCGCCGGGGCGGTACACCGACCGGCTCCGGGGGCGCTCGGTCGCCATGATCTTCGAGAAGCCCTCGACCCGCACCCGGGTCTCGTTCGACGTGGGCGTGGCCCAGCTCGGGGGCCACCCGGTGGTGCTCTCGGCGGGGGAGCTGCAGCTCGGGCGGGGGGAGACGATCGAGGACACCGGGCGCGTGCTCTCGCGGTACGTCGACGCGATCGTCCTCCGGACCTTCGAGCAGGAGCGGCTCGAGGCGCTCGCGGCCGCGGCGAGCGTCCCGGTCGTGAACGCGCTCTCGGACTTCGAGCACCCCTGCCAGTGCCTGGCCGACCTCCTCACGATCCGCGAGCGAACGGGCGGGTTCGCGGGGCGCACCCTCGCCTACCTCGGGGACGGGAACAACGTCACGCACTCGCTCCTCCTGGGCGGGTCCAAGGTCGGGATGCGGGTGCGGGTGGCGACGCCCCCCGGCTTCGAGCCGATCCCCCTGGTCGTGAACCGGGCGCGGGAGATCGCCCTCGAGACCGGGGGCTCGGTGGAGGTGACGAACGACCCCGTGGAGGCCGCCCGCGGCGCGGACGTCCTCTACACCGACGTGTGGGCGAGCATGGGGCAGGAGGCCGAGGCCGACGAGCGGGCGCTCGTGTTCCCCGCGTACCGGATCGACCAGAAGGCGGTGGAGCTGGCCGCGCCGGACGCCATCGTGATGCACTGCCTCCCTGCCCACCGGGGCCAGGAGATCACCGACGAGGTGATCGACGGGCCGCGCTCGGTGGTGTGGGACCAGGCCGAGAACCGCCTCCACACCCAGAAGGCGCTGCTGCTCTGGCTCCTCGGCCTGGCGTGAGGGGGCTGAGGGGTCCGGGCGCGGAGGGTCCGGGGTGAGCCGGCGGGCCCGCGGGCGGTAGCATCGGACGGGATGCCCCGCACGAACGACGAGGTGGCCGCGGCCCTCCTCGAGTACGCGGACCTCCTGTCGATCTCGTCCGACGACCCGTTCAAGCCGCGGGCCTACGAGAAGGCGGCCCGGGCGATCGCCGGCTACCACGCCGACGTGCGGGACCTGGATGTGAAGGCCCTCCAGCGGATCCCGAACGTGGGGAGGTCGATCGCCGAGAAGGTCCGGGAGTACCTCGAGACCGGCACGATCCAGGCCCTGGAGGAGCTGCGCGAGAAGATCCCCGACGGCGTCCGCCAGCTCCTCGCGATCCCGGGCCTGGGGCCGAAGAAGGCCATGGTCCTCTACCAGGAGCTCCGGATCTCCTCGGTCGAGGAGCTGCTCGACGCGGTCCGCGACCACCGCCTGGCGGGCCTGCGGGGGTTCGGGGCCAAGACCGAGGAGAACATCCTCCAGGGCATCCAGCGGATGCGGGAGGCGGGGGGACGGGTGCAGCTCGGGGTGGCCCTCGACCTGGCGGAGGAGCTCGTGGCCGAGCTCTCCGAGGTCCGGGCGGTGCGGCGGGCCACCTACGCCGGGTCGCTGCGGCGGATGTGCGAGACGATCGGGGACATCGACCTGCTCGTGGCGAGCGAGCGCCCCACCGACGTGATGGACGCCTTCACGTCCCTGCCGGGGGTGGAACGCGTGCTGGCGCGGGGCGAGACGAAGGCGTCGGTCCTCACGACGAAGGGGCTCCAGGTCGACCTCCGGGTCGTCGAGCCCGCGGTCTGGGGCGCGGCCCTCCAGTACTTCACCGGCTCCAAGGCCCACAACATCCGGACCCGCGAGATCGCGGTGCGCAAGGGGCTCAAGCTCTCGGAGTACGGCCTGTTCCGGGCGAGGAGCGGGGAGCTGATCGTGGCCGAGACCGAGGAGGAGGTGTACGAGCACCTGGGGCTCCCCTACATCCCCCCGACGCTGCGGGAGGACCGGGGCGAGATCGAGGCCGCCCTGGCCGGGGAGCTCCCCCGGGTCGTCGAGCTGCGGGACCTCCGGGGGGACCTCCACACCCACACCAACCTCACCGACGGCCTCGCGCCCCTGGAGGAGATGCTCGAGGCGGCGGCGCGGATGAAGCACGCCTACTACGCGGTCACCGACCACGCCCCCAACCTCTACATGCAGCGGATGACCGACGAGAAGATGCTCGCCCAGCGGGCCCGCCTCCGCGAGCTCCAGGCGCGGTACCCGAGGATGACGCTGCTCCACGGGACCGAGCTGAACATCGACCCCGAGGGCAACGTGGACTGGCCGGAGGACTTCCTCGCGGGCTTCGATGTCTGCGTGGCCTCGGTCCACTCGCACTTCAACCTGCCGAAGGACCAGATGACCCGCCGGATCGTCCGGGCCATGGAGAACCCCCACGTGAACGTGATCGGCCATCCCACCGCGCGCCTGATCGGGAAGCGGCCGCCGATCGAGTTCGACCTGGAGGAGGTGTTCCGGGCCGCCGCGCGGACCGGGACCGCCCTCGAGATCAACTCGTTCCCCGACCGGCTCGACCTCCGGGACGAGCACATCCTGTGGGCCCGCCGGCACGGGGTCCGCTTCGCCATCGACACCGACGCGCACGCCGCCGTCCACCTGCCGTTCCTGCGCTTCGGGGTGGCCACGGCGCAGCGCGGGTGGCTCACGAAGGACGACGTGATCAACGCCTGGCCCCTCTCCAAGCTCCGCCGGTTCCTGCGCAAGGGCCGCCCCGAGCGGTGAGGGCGGCCCGGCTCCCCCGCCGGTTCTTCGCCCGGCCCTCGACGGAGGTGGCGCCGGACCTCCTGGGCCAGGTCCTCGTGCGGGTGCTCCCGGACGGCACCCGCCTCGCCGCGAGGATCGCCGAGACCGAGGCCTACGAGGAGGGGGACCCCGCCAGCCACTCGTACCGGGGGCGGACGCCCCGGACCGAGGTGATGTTCGGGCCGCCGGGCCACCTGTACGTGTACTTCACGTACGGCATGCACTTCTGCATGAACGTGGTGACGGGGCGGGAGGGGGAGGGGAGCGCGGTCCTGCTCCGGGCCGCCGAGCCGCTCGAGGGCCTGGAGGAGATGGCGCGGCGGCGGGGGACCGCGGACCCCGCGCGCCTCTGCTCGGGCCCGGCCCGGCTCTGCGAGGCGTTCGGCGTGGACCGGTCGCTCAACGGGATCGACCTGGTGGAGGGCGACGAGATGTGGATCGAGCGCGGGCCGCGGCCGGCGGGCCGCGTGGTCCGGGGCCCGCGGGTGGGGATACGGGCCGCGGTGGAGCGGCCGTGGCGGTTCCACCTCGAGGGCGACGGCTTCGTGTCCCGGGCCCGCCCCGGCCCCCCCTCGGGGCGGCGGCGGGTCAGGGGTTCACCCGGATCGTGACCGTGGACCCGGGGCGAGCCATCTCGCCGCCGGCGGGGGACTGCCACCACACGACGCCCGGCCGGTGGTCGCAGTCGGGCGCGCCGGGGTCGCAGGCGGCCTCGACGATGGCCACGACCCGGAAGCCCGCCCGCGTGAGCTCCGCGCGGGCCGCCCCCTCGGGCCGGCCGATCACGGCCGGGACCGGGACCAGGCGCGGGCCCTCCGAGACCGTGATCGTGACGGTGCTCGTCTGGAGGGCCTGCTCCCCGGCCGCCGGGTCCTGGGCGGTCACGGTGCCCGGGGGCTGGTCCGAGCGGACCGTCTCCACGGCCACGTTGAAGCCGGAGGACCGGAGGAGGGACGTCGCCTCGCCCTCGGGGAGGCCGATCACCGAGGGGACCGTGAGCAGCTGGTACTCGCTCGGCTCCTTGCAGACCTTCCTCGGCTCGGTGCCGGCGATGTAGCGGACCACCCGGATGTTCCCGGGGGGCGTGTAGGGGTTCGCGAGGCAGCCCTGGGTGACGTCGAGCCGGACCGTGACGTACTCGACGTCGACCGTCGGGAAGTCGCGCACCGGCATCCGCTCGACGGCCCGGACCATGAAGGCCCGCCAGATCGCCGCCGGCCAGCTCCCCCCGGTCACCCGCCCGATTCGGGTCGCCGCCATCGAGCGCTGGGACCCGGGGTAGCCGACCCACACCGCCGCGACGAGCTGGGGGACGGCGCCGATGAACCAGGCGTCGGACCAGTTCTGGGCGGTCCCGGTCTTCCCGAACTGGGGGCGGCCGAGGTTCGCCGCCGTCCCCGTCCCGTACCGCACCACGTCCTGGAGGATGTCGATGGCCACGGTCGCCACCGCCGGGTCGACGACGAGCTTGGGCTTGGGCGTGTGCTCCCAGAGCACCCGCCCGCGCGCGTCCGTGATCCGCGCCACCGGGGTGGGCATCACCCGGTAGCCCCCGGTGGCGAGGGTCCCGTACCCCACCGCCATCTCGAGGGGGTTCACCTCGTTCGTGCCGAGGACGGCCGAGGGGACGGGCTGGAGCGGGAGGTCCGGCTCGGCCGTCCGCTCGCAGCACCGGATCCCCATCCGCTCGGCGGTCTCGACCAGGATGCGCGCGCCCGCGTAGGCGTCGCCCCCGCCCAGCGCCTTCTCGATCTCGACGTAGGCCACGTTCACGGAGTTCACGGTGGCCGCCCGCATCGAGACCGATCCGTAGTTCGCGCTCTCGTAGTTCTCCGGGGTCCAGACCGCCCCGGTGTCGAGGGGGACGGCGGTGGAGGAGCCGTTGAAGGTGCGCTCGGGCGGTATCCCGTGCTCCAGGGCCGCCACCAGGGCGAACGTCTTGAACGACGAGCCGGCCTGCCGGCCCGTGCTCCCCCCGGTGGCGAGGTTCAGCCGGGCGTAGCGGTCCGTCGGGTCCCAGTAGTCGCGGCCCCCGACCATCGCCCGGATCCACCCGGTCCGGGGGTCGATGGCCACGAGGGCGCCGTAGGGGTCGGTTGGGTAGACCAGGATCGAGCGGACGGCCTCCTCGGCCAGGGCCTGCAGCCGGGGCGAGAGCGTGCTGTAGATCCGGAGGCCGCCCTCGAACAGCATGTCCCACCGCTCGGGGCACCCCGACCGGTAGGGCTCGTCCGGGGGGCACGGGGGCCCGAACGCCGCGTCCCGTCGTTCGAGCGAGGGCTCGGTGAGGAACCACCGGATCAGGTGGTCGACGAAGTACGGGGCGGGGTAGCGCTCCGCCGCCTCGTCGGGCGGGCGGAGCCCGAGGGGCGCCGCCGCGGCCCGGTCCCTGCGGGCCGGCGGGATCATCCCGAGCTCGAGCATCGCGTCGAGCACGTGCGCCCGGCGGGCCAGGGCCCGCCGGGGGTACTGGAACGGGTCGTAGCGGGCCGGGTTGCGGATGAGCCCGGCCAGGAGCGCCGCCTGGGCGAGCGTGAGGCGCTCGGCGTCCACCGAGAAGAACTCCTCCGCGGCGGCCTGTATCCCGTAGGCGCCGCGGCCGAAGTAGACCGTGTTCAGGTAGCGCGCGAGGATCTCCTGCTTCGAGTACCGGCGCTCGAGCTGCCAGGCGAGGACCGCCTCCTGGATCTTCCGATCGAGGGTCCGCTCGCTGCCCACGAACACGTTCTTCACGTACTGCTGGGTGATCGTGGACCCGCCCTCCACGATCCGCCCCGCGGTGGCGTCCACGTAGGCCGCCCGGAGCAGCGCCTTGAGGTCGATCCCGCGGTGCTGGTAGAAGCGCTTGTCCTCCACCGCGATCACCGCGTCCCGGACCCGCTCGGGGATCCGCCCGAACGGCACGACGACGCGGTTCTCCTCCCCGTGGAGCTCCGTGATCTCGGTGCATCGACCGCGGGCGTCGAGGCAGTCGGCGGCGAAGAGGAAGGTGGTCTGCGGCAGGGCTCGCGCCCGGGCCTCCTCCTCCTCGAGGCTCGGGACCCGGCAGGCCTGGGCGGCCAGGGAGAGGGCCGCGGCGGCCGCCAGCACGGCCCGCCCGCGCCTCACGCGGGCCCCTCCGGCCACGTCATCGCGGCCCATGATACCGGTGGCCCCTCGGGGCGCTGGTAGCATCGCGGATCGCCATGGGCTCCCCGGTCCCCCCCGACGTCCTCGCTCGCCTCCGTTCCGGGGCGGCCGAGATCTTCCCGGAGGGCGGGCTCGAGGAGAAGCTCGCGCTGGGCCGGCCCCTCCGGGTGAAGCTCGGCGTGGACCCGTCCCGTCCCGACCTCCACCTCGGGCACGCGGTCGTGCTGCGCAAGCTCCGCCAGTTCCAGGACGCCGGGCACGTCGCGGTGTTGATCATCGGGGACTTCACGGGGCGGGTGGGCGACCCCTCGGGGCAGAGCGAGACCCGGCCCTTCCTCACGGAGGCGGAGATCGAGGCGAACGCCCGCACCTACCTCGACCAGGCCGGCCTCGTCCTCGACCTGGGGCGCGCCGAGGTGCGGCGGAACTCCGAGTGGCTCGCGCGGATGGGGATGGACGACGTCCTCCGGCTCACCTCCTCCTACACGGTCGCCAGGATGCTCGAGCGCGACGACTTCCGCGCCCGGTACGAGGCGGGCCGGCCGATCAGCATCGTCGAGTTCCTCTACCCGCTGCTCCAGGCGATGGACTCGGTGGCGATCCGGGCCGACGTCGAGCTCGGGGGCACCGATCAGACCTTCAACCTCAAGGTCGGCCGGGACATCCAGCGGGCCTACGGCCAGGAGCCCCAGGTCGTGCTCACGATGCCCCTCCTGGAGGGGACCGACGGCGTCCGGAAGATGTCGAAGAGCTTCGACAACTACGTGGGGCTCACCGAGCCCCCCGATCAGATGTTCGGCAAGCTGATGCGGATCCCCGACGCGCTGATCGGGAAGTTCCTCCGGCTGTGCACCGACCTCGGGCCCGAGGAGCTCGAGGACATCGAGCGCCGGATGGCCTCGGGCGCGCTCCGGCCGGACCTCGCGAAGCGCCGGCTGGCCCGGGAGGTCGTGGACCTCTACCACGGCCGGGGGGAGGGGGCCAGGGCGGAGCGGCGCTTCGACCTCGTCCATCGGGAGCGAGGCATCCCGGAGGAGGTGGAGGAGGCGGAGCTCCCGGCGGCCTGGGCGGGGGAGGGAGGGCGGTACTGGCTGCCGCGGGTGCTGGCGGGCCTCGGGCTGGCCTCCTCGCACGCCGAGGCCCGGCGCTTGATGGAGCAGGGAGGCGTGCGCCTGGACGGCGAACAGGTGACCGACCCCGAACGGGAGTTCGACCGGGAGGAGCTCGTGGGGCGGACCCTCCAGCTCGGCCGGCGGCGCTTCGTCCGGCTCGTCGGGGGCCCACCGGGGGCCGGGCCTCGTTGACGCCCCCCGCCGCGGTGCTATCCTAAGGCTCGGCGCGACCCCTTCCGAGGTCCCAAAACCTCTGCCCGCGGGGCCGCGACCTGCTCGCACCTTGAGAACTGAACAGCGTGCCAAAAGCCAGTGCGTTCCCCCGTCGGGGGAGGGCTCGGTCGTCGACGCCCTCCGGCCGACGGTCGTACCACGATCCGGACCGGACCATCCGGCAGGGATCGCGGGCCGAGAGGGGATGCCCCCTCGAGGCCCATCTCCGGTAAGGGATCGAGGCCGGTCTCCGGCCGGTCCGTGACCCTCTACGGAGAGTTTGATCCTGGCTCAGGACGAACGCTGGCGGCGTGCCTAACACATGCAAGTCGAGCGATCGGCCCGGGCGGGGTGACCCACCCGGGTACGGAGCGGCGAACGGGTGAGTAACACGTGAGCAACCTACCCCGAAGACCGGGATAACCCCGGGAAACCGGGGCTAATACCGGATAACCTCGGCGGGCCGCATGGCCGGCCGAGCAAAGGGTCGCCGGGGGTGACCCCGGCCTCCGCTTCGGGATGGGCTCGCGGCCTATCAGCTCGTTGGTGGGGTAACGGCCCACCAAGGCGACGACGGGTAGCTGGCGTGAGAGCGCGGCCAGCCACACTGGGACTGAGACACGGCCCAGACTCCTACGGGAGGCAGCAGTGGGGGATCTTGCGCAATGGGCGGAAGCCTGACGCAGCGACGCCGCGTGGGGGATGAAGGCCTTCGGGTCGTAAACCCCTTTCGGCGGGGACGAAGCGGAAGTGACGGTACCCGCAGAAGAAGCCCCGGCTAACTACGTGCCAGCAGCCGCGGTAAGACGTAGGGGGCGAGCGTTGTCCGGATTCACTGGGCGTAAAGCGCGCGCAGGCGGCCGCGCAAGTCGGATGTGAAAACCCGGGGCTCAACCCCGGGCCTGCACCCGATACTGCGTGGCTCGAGGCAGGTAGGGGGAGGTGGAATTCCCGGTGTAGCGGTGAAATGCGCAGATATCGGGAGGAACACCGGTGGCGAAGGCGGCCTCCTGGGCCTGTCCTGACGCTCAGGCGCGAAAGCTAGGGGA
>DATLZM010000194.1:0-1047 GCA_035573995.1 Actinomycetota bacterium
CGGCCGAGCTCGGCGCCCGCTGGCGCGACGAGCTCGCGCGGTGCGCGGAGCGGGTGGGCTCCCGGGACCTCCGGCGGGCCGTCGTCCTCCTGGCCCGCACCGAGCGGCTGGGGACCTCCCTGGCCCGGGCGAGCGTCGAGCTCGCCGACCGGGTACGGGCGGCGAGGCGGGCCGAGGCCGCCGCGCGGGCCCGACGGGCGCCGGTCCTGATGCTCTTCCCCCTCGTGTTCCTGATCCTCCCCGCGTTCCTCCTCCTCACGGTGGTGCCGGTCCTGCTCACCACCGTTCGGTCCATCGGCTGAGAGGAGGTGACCCACCCATGCTGTCCGCGTTCGTCGCGGTGACGCTGCGGCTGGCCGAGCGCCTGGCGGCGAGGCGCCCCCGGGAGGAGGGCCAGACCACGGCGGAGTACGCGCTCGTGATCCTGGCGGCCGCGGCCATCGCGGTCGTGCTGATCGCCTGGGCCCGGTCGTCGGGGAAGCTGCCGGCGTTCTTCGACGCGGTGATCGACCAGGTGATCGGGAGCGCTCAGTAGGCGGGGCCGGTGGGGCCCGCGCGTTGGATCACGCGGAGCCGCCGAGAGCGAGGCCAGGCCGCGGTCGAGCTCGCGCTCGTGCTGCCGATCCTCCTCCTCGCGGTGCTGGCCGTGGTGCAGGTCGGGCTGTTCGCCCGTGACCGGCTCGTGCTCGAGCAGGCCTCGCGCGCCGGGGCGCGCGAGGCCGCGGTCACCGCCGACGAGGAGGCGATCCGGGGGGCGGTCGCGGCCGCGGCGCCCGGCCTGGACCCGGGCGGGATCGCCGTGGAGGTGGTCCGGGCGGGCTCCGCGGGGGACCCGGTGACGGTCTCGCTCCGCTACCCCGACCCGGTGCGCGTGCCGTTCGTGGGGTGGCTCTTCCCGCCTGCGGTCGAGCTCCGCGCCACGGCCACCGCGCGCCAGGAGTTCGCGTGAGCCGGCCGGGCCGCGGGCGCGCCGGGTCCCGTTCCGAGCGGGGGGCGGTCACGCTCGTGGTGGCCGCGGCCGCCGCGCTCGCGGTGGTCCTGGCCGCC
>DATLZM010000195.1:0-6530 GCA_035573995.1 Actinomycetota bacterium
GGGGGCGGCGTGGGCGGCGGTGGGGCTCGCCGCGGCCGCCGGCGCCGGCCTGGAGCTCCTGGGGCGCCGGCGGGACGCGGGGCGGGGGCGCCTCGGGCCGGCGCTCAACCGGTTCTGGACCGGGATGTTCGCCGTCTTCTCCAACCGGGCCTTCGGGTTCCTCATGGCCGCCCAGTTCCTCGCCGCCCTCGGCGACGGCATGGTGCAGGGCTCCCTCGCGAAGTCGATCGCGTTCCAGGGACGGCCGGGCTTCGACCTCACGACGGCGCCCTCCACCCGCTACCTGCTCGCGCTGGTCCTGCTCCTCTACGTGCCGTACACGCTGCTCTCGCCGCTCGTGGGCGCGTTCATCGACCGCTACGACCGGCGGCGGCTGCTCGTGGGCTCCAACCTCCTGCGGGCGGCGGCGGTGGCCGGGGTCGTGCTGGCGGGCCTGGACCGGGTGCCGGACGCCGCGATCATCGCCGCGATCCTCCTCGCGCTCGCCTGCGGGCGGATCCTCCTCGCGGTGAAGTCCGCGGGGCTCCCGGCGGTCCTCGCGGGGCGCGACCTCCTCCAGGCGAACGGCCTCTCGCAGGCCGGTGGCGCGATCTTCCAGGTGGTGGGCGGGGGGATCGCGTTGGTGGGAGCCGCGGTGCTGCCGGCGGGGGTCGTGGCCCTGGCGGGGGCGGGCGTCTACGCGGGGGCGGCGCTCGCGGCCCGCCGGGTGGAGCGGCTCTCGGTCGAGCGGCGCGGGGTCCGCTTCCTCGAGGAGGTCCGGCGGGTCCTCCGCGACGTGGCGGAGGGGCTGCGCGAGATCGCGCGGCGCCCGGCGGCCGCCCTCGGGCTCTCCGCGTTCCAGGCCCTGCGGATGGAGGTGTTCGGGTTCGTAGCGCTGGTCTTCGCGCTCGAGGCGCGGCACCTGCTCGCCGGGAGCGGCGCCGACCGGCTGGTCGTCGCGATCGCCGGGGGGACCGGCGCCGCGGGGGCCGCCCTGGGGCTCGTCGCGGGGCAGCTCCTGAAGGACCGGGTGGCGCCGGTGCGGCTCCTGCTCGCGGCGATGGCGGCGATCGGCCTGGGCGTGATCGCCTTCGGCGGGGTGCCGACGCTCCTCGGGTTCTCCGCGCTCACGTTCGTCGGGGCGCTCGGGTTCTTCCTCGGGAAGATCTCGGCCGACACGATCATGCAGCAGGCCCTCCCCGACGGGTTCCGGGGCCGGGGCTTCAGCCTCTTCGACATCGCCTACAACCTGGGGTGGATCGTGCCGGCCCTCGTCCTGTCCCTGGTCTGGCGCGAGGACCGGGTGCGGGAGATCCTCCTGGCCTCGGGCGTGCTGTTCCTCGGCGTCACCGCCGGCGTGGCGGCCTGGGCGGCGCGGATCGCGCCCCACCTGGCCCGGACCGACGACCTCGCCGAGGCCGAGGTCGCCGAGGGCGTGCGCTGATCAGCGACCCCCGATCTCCCGTTCGTAGTCGGGGAAGTACCGAGCGATGACCGGGAGGTCGAAGGAGCGGAGGATCGACCCCTTCGGCTCCCTCGCGAGGAGGATCCGGAACGAGGCCTCCACGAGCTCCTCGGGGCTCGCGAAGCGGCGGCCGAGGCGCTCGAGGTCCGCGGCGGAGACCCGTACCTCGTGGATCGCCTCTCCCCCCTCGTCGCGGACCCGCACGCGGAAGCGCAGGGGGTCCCCCTCGCCGGTCCGCTCGACCAGCACCTCCGGTTCGGCCATCAGCCGGTAAGGTACCCGCCGTGCGGGGAGGAGGCGCGTGGCCGAGCTGGTGACCGAGGACGCGGTGCTCCACGTGGAGGTGGACGGGGAGGGGCCGCCGGTCACCGTGCTCGCCCACGGCCTCACGAACAACTGCCGGGAGCTCGCCGCGTTCACGCCGTTCGTCCCGGGGACCAAGGTGCGGTTCTGCTTCCGGGGCCACGGGCACTCGAGCGCGCCCGCGACCGGGTACCGGTTCGCGGACCTCGCCCGCGACGTGGACGCCGTGGCCCGGGCCTACGGAGCGACCTGCGCCGTTGGGACCTCGATGGGGGCGGGGGCGATCTCGAACCTCCTGTGCCGGGAGCCGGGCCGCTTCGAGCGCCTGGTGTTCCTCCTCCCGGCCGGGCTCGACGTGCCCTTCCAGCACAAGGACCGGTTCCTCGAGACCGCGACGGCGATCGAGGGGAAGACGCCGGAGGAGCTCCTCGAGGCGATCGTGAACGACCCGGCGAGGCTCGGCCGCTACCTGGACACGCCGTGGCGGCGGGCGGTCGACGAGGCCCTCTGGGAGCACCTCCACCCGGAGGGGCTGGCCCGGGCCATCCGCGAGGTGATCGAGGACTTCCCGGTCCCCGACCGGGAGCTGCTCCGGCGGGTCGCGGCGCCCACGCTCCTGATCTGCGTGGAGGGGGACCCGATCCACCCCGCGGAGCTGGGTCGGATCCTGGCCGACCTCCTGCCGAACGCCGAGCTCCTCGTCTACCCGGACGAGGGCGCGCTCTTCGCGGCGATCCCCGAGCTCGTGGCGAAGGTCTCGACGTTCCTCGCGGGGGCGGCGTGAGCGCGGGACGCCGCGCGCCCCGACCCGCGGCGGTCGATGGGAGGGGGCGATGACGGGCGGGCTGCCCGCCACGGCGGCCGGGATGGCCCGGGCGGTGGCCGCAGGCGAGGCCTCGCCGGTGGACCTCGTGGCCGCGGCGCTCGATCGGCTCGAGCGGTGGGAGCCCGTCACCAACGCCTTCAGCGTCGTCCGTCCCGAGGACGCGCTGGACCTGGCCCGCGCCGCCGAGCGGGCCCGCGCCGACGGCGTCACCCTCGGCCCGCTGCACGGCGTGCCGGTGGCCGTGAAGGACCTGTTCGACGTCCGGGGTTGGGAGACGACCGGGTGCTGCCGCGCCTACGAGGGCAACGTGGCCCGCGCCGACGCCGCCCTCGTCACCCGGCTCCGCTCGGCCGGGGCCATCGTGATCGGCAAGACCAACCAGCACGAGCTCGCGTGCGGCGCCACCAACGTCGTCTCCGCCTGCGGCCCGACGCGGAACCCCTGGGACCCCGCGCGCATCACGGGCGGCTCGAGCGGGGGCTCGGGGGCGGCGGTCGCGACCGGCGTCGTGCCCCTCGCCCTCGGCACGGACACGGGCGGCTCGATCCGGATCCCCTCCTCGTACTGCGGGTGCCTCGGCCTCAAGCCGACCACGGGGCGGCTCCCGACCGAGGGGATGATGCCCCTCGCCCCATCCCTGGACTGCCCGGGCCCGATGACGGCGACCGTGGAGGACCTGGCGCTCGCCTGGGCCGTCCTCGCGGGCCGGGAGGTGCCCGGGCCCGAGCCGCGGGCGCCGGCCAGGGTCGGCCTGCTCGGTGGGTGGTTCGCCCGGGCCCGGGCCGACCAGATCGACGCCGCGCGGAGGGCGGCGGAGGCGTTCGCGGCGGCCGGCGCCGAGGTCGTGGAGCTCGACGGCGAGGGGATCGAGGACGTCTTCGAGTGCTGGCGCGGGCTCGCCTGGGCCGAGTTCGCCGACGCCCACCGGGACCTCCTCGGGCGGACCGAGCTGCTCGGCGAGCGGACCGCGATGGCGCTCCGCTTCGGCGCGGGGCGGACCCCCGAGCAGCGGGAGGCGGCCAGGGCCCGGGCGGCGGAGATCCGGGCGTGGTTCCTGGAGCGGATCGGCGGGGTGGACGTGCTCCTTGCCCCGACGACCCCGACGCCCGCCCCCCCGGCGGAGGCCGAGGAGGTGGAGGTGGCGCCGGGGGTCGCCGTCGACGTCCACCGGGGCGGGCCGGCGTGGTGCACGGAGCCGGTGAACCTCTCCGGGCTCCCCGCGCTCGCCATGCCCGCCGGCCGGTCGGCGGAGGGGCTCCCGCTCTCGGTCCAGCTCGTGGGGCCGGAGGACGGCGAGCCGCTCCTGCTCTCCTGGGCGCGGTTCCTCGAGGAGGCCGACCCCCGGTTCCGGGCCGCGCGGCCGGAGCCCCCGTCCTCGCCGGGCCCCGGGAGGGACGGTGCTGGGGGCGGCGACGGATCCGGCGGGCTCGGGCCTGGAGGGTGAGGCCAGGATCCGGTCCGGATCTCGGTTCTGGATAACGGTCCGAAACCCGGGTATCATTCCGTCGTGACCGAGCTCCTCGTACCGCTGTCGGAGGCCAAGGTCCGGTTCCACGAGCTCGTCCGCGAGCTGTCGGAACGGGAGGTGTTGCTGCTCCGCCACGGCCGCCCTGTGGGCGTGATGATGGGCTTCGATGCGTACCAGGCGCTCCTCGAGCGGCTCGAGGAGCTGGAGGACCGGGTCGCGGTCTTCGAGGCTCGCGAGGAAGGGGAGGACGCGCGGACGGCCTGGGTCAAGGTGAAGGTCGAGGCCGGTCTCGACGCGTGAGATGGCCTACGAGGTCGAGCTCTCCTCGCGGGCCGCGCGTGAGTTCCTGGAGCTCCCGGGACCGGTCCAACGGAGGCTCGCGCAGAAGATCGACCTCCTCGCGGAGGACCCTCGCCCGCCCGGTGCGGAGAAGCTGGTGGGCCTGGATGCCTTCCGGATCCGGGTGGGTGACCACCGGATCGTGTACCTGGTCGACGACCGGTCGCGCGTGGTGACGATCGCCCGGATCGGGCACCGGCGGGACGTGTATCGGCGTGGCCGGTGAGGCCGGAGCGCTCGGGCATGGGAGGCGCCGGGTGGGCGTTGGAAGGAACGTGGGCGAGCTCGAGGCGTTCCGGAGGGAGAAGGACCGGTTCTTCCGGGAGGACCCCCGCTCCCCACTCACCCCCGAGCAGCGGGCCAGCTTCACGGGGCTCGTCTACTACCCCGAGGACCCCTCGCTCCGGATCGAGGCCGTCCTCGACACGGACGTGGACCGGGACGAGGAGATCCGGATGGCCACGACAACCGGCGGCGAGCAGGTCTACCGGCGCGCCGGCGTGGTCCGGTTCGAGGTGGAGGGCCGCCCGGCCCAGGTCACGCTGTTCGCCTCGGAGGGGATGCCCGACCTGTTCCTGCCGTTCCGCGACGCGACCTCGGGGGTGGAGACCTACGGCGCCGGCCGCTACCTCGAGGTGGAGCCGCCGGGCCCCGACGGCCGGGTCGTGGTGGACTTCAACCTCGCCTACAACCCCTACTGCTGCTACGACGACGGCTGGAGCTGCCCGCTCCCGCCCCGGGAGAACTGGCTCGACGTGCCGATCCGAGCCGGGGAGAAGGACTTCCCCGGCTCGAAGGTCCCGCGCGGAGGCCGGCCCGGCGGTGCGGTTGACGGTCCCCGTCGCCCTCGGTAGCGTCCGCCTGTCCGAGCCCCCCGGTGGGGGATCGACCGAGGCCATCACGGTGCTCCGGGAGCTGCTCGACGCCAACGCCCGGTACGCGGATGCCTTCGACCGGGGGAACCTGCCGGGCCCGCCGGCGAAGAGGCTCGCCGTGCTCACCTGCATGGACGCGCGCCTCGACCCGCTGCGGTTCCTCGGCCTCGACCTGGGGGACGCGCACGTGATCCGCAACGCGGGGGGGCGGGCCTCCGACGACGCCCTCCGCTCCCTCGTCATCTCCTCGCACCTGCTGGGGACCCGGGAGTGCGTCGTGATCCACCACACCGACTGCGGGATGCTCACGTTCACCAACGAGGACCTCCGCCGGCGCCTGGAAGAGGAGACGGGGGAGGATGCGTCCTCGATCGACTTCCTCCCCTTCCGGGACCTCGAGGAGAGCGTCCGCGAGGACGTCCGGCGGATCGCGGGGTCGCCGTTCATCCCGGGGGACGTGACCGTCTCGGGCTTCGTGTACGACGTCCGGACCGGCCGGCTGCGGCAGGTCGAGGCGCCCAGGCGGGTCCGGCCATCCTGACCCGACCGATGCCCAGGCCCCCCGGCGGATCGAGGGCGGGGCCGCGGAGCGCCCCCGCCCGGGCCGCGGCAGGGCGGTCCGAGCTCCTGGGCGGCGGGCTCATCGCCCTCGCCTCGGCCCAGTTCGGGGTGGTGGTGGTGCTCGGCAAGACCGTCCTCGAGGGAGGCCTCGAGCCCCATGCGCTGCTCGGCGTCCGCTTCGGCGTCGCGGCGGTCGTCCTCGCGGCGATCGCCGGGCTGCTCGGCCGCCCGCTCCTCGCCGCGCGCGGCGAGCGTCTCCGCCTCGCGGTCCTGGGATCCGCCGGCTACGGGCTCGAGGCGTGGTTCTTCTTCGCCGGGCTCCGGCACGGGACCGCGGCCGCGACGACGCTCCTGTTCTTCACCTACCCCGTGTGCGTGGCCGTGGGCTCCTGGCTCCTGGGCCGGGGCGCGCCGGGGACGGTCCTCGCGCTCTCCCTCGTCGCCGCCGTGGCGGGCGCCGGGGTGGTGGTCGGGACCTCCGGCGGGATCGTCGTGGAGCCCGTCGGTGCGGCGCTGGCCCTGGCCGCGGCGGTCACGTTCTCCGGCTACCTCCTCGGTGCCGAGGCGATCCTCCGGCGCACCGACGCCCTCACCGGCGCGGTCTGGACGAGCGCCTTCGCCTCCCTGGCCCTCCTGGCCTCTTCCATCGGCTCGGGGACCGCGGTGCTGCCGGACCGGGCGGCCGACGCGTGGCGGATCGCGGGGATGGGCCTC
>DATLZM010000196.1:0-1343 GCA_035573995.1 Actinomycetota bacterium
CGTCGCCCACCGCGACGCCGGCCGGCGGTGACCCTCGTCGTCGACGCCTCCTCCGTGGTCGCCGCGCTCGTCGACGGCGGTCCGGACGGGGCCTGGGCCCGCGACGTCCTCGCCTCCGAGCCCCTCGCCGCCCCCCACCTCATGCCGGTCGAGGTGGCGAACGTCCTCCGCCGGGCCGCTCAGGAGGGCGAGCTGACCGAGGACATCGCCTCGCTCGCCCACGCGGACCTCCTCGACCTCGAGGTCGAGCTCTTCCCCTACGAGCCGTTCGCGGAACGGATCTGGGAGCTCCGCCGCGCGCTCACGGCCTACGACGCCTGGTACGTCGCGCTGGCGGAGGCGATCGGCGCCGCCCTCGTCACGCTGGACCGCCGGCTGGAGCGGGCCGCCGGTCCACGCTGCGGGTTCCGCACGCCTCCCCGTCGGCCGCGTCGCTGAGACGCGAAGGCCCCGAGCGCCGGGCGGTCGGGGTCCGGCCGAGCGCGGAGCGGGTCTCGCCTCGGCGCCGTCGTGGGGTTACCCTCCCGGCAACCGGGACGGGGGGACGGCCGTGGCCAGGATGTTCCCGAGATCGATCAGGTTCCGGAGGAGCCGGGCCGAGGTCCTGGCGTTCTCGGCCCTCGAGCGCGCCCTGCCCGACGACTGGGTCGTCCTCCACCACGTGCGCTGGATCCAGCGGGAGCAGGGCCGTGGGACCAGGGACGAGGAGGCCGACTTCGTCCTCGCCCACCCGAGGCTCGGGGCCCTCGTCGTCGAGGTGAAGGGCGGGGAGCTCCGGTACCGCGCGGACGGGGGCTGGGTGAGCGTCTCCCGCGACGGCCGGGAGCATCCCCTCGGACACGATCCGTTCGACCGGGCCAAGGACCGGGCCCACAGCCTGGGGCGGTTCCTCCGCTCGCTCCCCGGGTGGCCGGCCCGCTTCGGACCCATCGGCTACGCGGTGTGGTTCCCGGACGGGACGCTGAAGCGCACGCCCCTGCCCCACATGGGGCCCGTCCTCCTCGACGCCCGCCAACTCGCCGACGACGCGCTCCGGGCCCGGCTCGAGGAGATCGCCCGGGGATGGGCGGGGCCCAGGGACCGGCCGGGGCCGGAGGGGGTGGAGGCGATCGTCCGTGCCCTGGCCCACGACGTCGAGATCCGCCACCCGCTCGCCATCGACGTGGCCGAGGCCGACCGGGAGATCCTCGGCCTGTCGGACGAGCAGTTCCGCCTCCTCGACATGCTGGCCGGGAACCGGCGGGTGGCGGTGGCCGGGCCGGCGGGCTCGGGCAAGACGCTCCTCGCGGCGGAGAAGGCCCGCCGCCTCGCCGCTCAGGGCTTCCGAGTGCTCTTCACCTGCT
>DATLZM010000197.1:0-5904 GCA_035573995.1 Actinomycetota bacterium
TGGGTGGAACGTCCTCCGCCGCTGGCCCGACGCCTGGCCGAACCTCCGCCGCCTCGCGCGCGCCGGCGCCCTCTACCGGAACGCGATCACGGGCTCGTTCCCCGCGGTGACCGCCGCCGCGCACGCCACGATCGGGACCGGTGCGTTCCCCCGGACCCACGGGATCACCGGGCACAACGTCCGCCGGGACGGCAGGCCCCGGAAGGCCTGGGGGGAGCCGGGGCGAATCGACCCCTCGTTCCTCCTCGTCCCCACCCTCGCCGACGCCTGGACCGCGGCGACCGCCGACGAGGCGTGGGTGGGCGAGATCGGCTACCAGGTCTGGCACGTGGGGATGCTCGGCCGGGGCGGCCGCCCGAAGGGGGAGCTGCCCGTCGGCGTGTTCTGGGACGAGGACCACGGCGGCGGGTGGAGGCCCCACAACCCCGAGCTCTACCGGCTCCCGCGAGCCGTGCCGCCGCCCGAGCGCCTGGAGGAGCTGCGCGCGGCGTTCGGCGGCTTCCCGCCCTCGCCCTTCGACCCCCAGGGGCGAAAGGCGTCCTGCTGCTCGCCGCCGATCGTCCGCTACCAGGCCGAGCTGGTCGAGGCCACGCTCGCCGCCGAGCCGATCGGCGACGACGAGGTGACGGACCTGCTCTACGTGAACTACAAGGCGCCCGACTACGCGGGGCACGTCTACAACATGGAGGACCCCCGCATCGGGGAGGTCCTGGCGGCCGTCGACCGGGAGCTGGGACGGCTGGCCGACCTGCTCGAAGAGCGCTTCGGCCCGGGGGGCTTCGCGCTCATCGTGGCCGCGGACCACGGGCAGTGCCCGCTGATCGACCCCTCGGGCGGCGTGCGGATCGACCCCATCCAGCTCCAGGAGGACCTGGAGGGGGGGTTCGGGCGGAGCTTCCTCGGGCTGGTCCAGGCCGTGGCCCCCTCCGAGATCTACCTGGACCGCGCGGCCCTCTGGGACGCGGGGGTCACCGCGGAGGACCTGGCCGCCTTCCTCGCCGACTACCGCTACGGGGACAACATCGGCCCCTACGTCCGGCCGGAGGCGATCCGCCGCGACCGCCTCTCCCACCGGTCGTTCGCCGCCGTCCTGCCCACCTCGTTCATCGCCGAGCTCGCGCGCCGCGACCTCTCGCGCTACGGCGAGACCCGCTACGTCGAGGCCGACCCCGACGGCATCCCCTCGCTCTGAGCGGGCCGGGGCGCCGCCCGCCGCCGGCCCCGCGCGGCGACCGCCCTCAGGCACGGGCCCGGACCGTCCCCTCCTCCTTCCGGGTGACCTCCACCACGTCCTCGCGCGGCGCCACGATCCAGAACGCGGCGGCCGCGGCGGGCCGGTCGGCGAGGAGCGCGCGGGCCCGGGGCGAGCCGGTGAGCTCCGCGTGGCGCTCGACGAGGTCCCAGGCCGGCTCGAGCTCCTCGGGCGTCGGCCGGCGGACCTCGACCAGCTCGGGGTTCACGAGCGCCGGGAGGCCGGCCCCCGGGTCGTGCACGAAGAGCTCCCCGCCGGTCATCCCGGCCCCGACGTTCGCCCCCACCGGGCCCAGCACCACGACCCGGCCGCCGGTCATGTACTCGCAGAGGTGATCCCCGGCCTCCTCGATCACCGCCACGGCCCCCGAGTTCCGCACCGCGAAGCGCTCGCCCGCCCGGCCGGCCACGAACAGCTCCCCGCCGGTCGCCCCGTACAACACGGTGTTCCCGACCAGCCAGGGGTCGCCGCCGTCGTCCGCCGGCGGCACGACCACGATCCGGCCGCCCGCCATCCCCTTGCCGACGTAGTCGTTGGCCTCGCCGACGAGGAGCATCTCCACGCCACGGGAGAGGAACGCCCCGAAGGACTGGCCGGCCTCGCCGTCGAAGCGGAGGAAGACCCGGCCGGGGGGGTCCCCGCTCCCGAACCGCCGCCCGATCGCGCCGCCCAGGCGGGCCCCGACGGTGCGGTCGACGTTCCGGATCGGGTAGGCGAGCCACGCGGTCCCCCCGTCGCGGAGGACCGGCCAGGCGTCGCGGAACACCCGGTCGCCGAGGGGCGACCGCGGCCGCTGGAACGGCCGGTGCACGTGGAACCGCCGCGCGCCCGGCGCGGGCTCGAGGAGCGGGCGGAGGTCGAGCGGCGCGTCCACGTCGTCCCGGGGTCGGAGGAGGTCGGGCCGCCCCACCGCCTCGCCGAGGGAGCGGAGGCCGAGGGAGGCGAGGATCCGCCGGACCTCCTCCGCCACGAACATGAGGTAGGTCATCACCATCTCCGGCGTCCCCGCGAACCGCGCGCGGAGCTCGGGGTCCTGGGTGGCGATCCCCGCCGGGCAGGTGTCGAGGTGGCAGGTCCGGACCATCAGGCACCCCTCGGCGAGGAGCGCGGCCGTCCCGAACGACACCTCGTCGGCCCCGAGGAGGGCGGCCACCACCACGTCGCGCCCGGTCTTGATGCCGCCGTCCACCCGGACCCGGACCCGGTCCCGCAGGCCCTCCTCGGAGAGGACCCGCTGGGCCTCGACGAGGCCGAGCTCCCACGGGAGCCCCGCGTTCTTGATCGAGGAGAGCGGCGAGGCGCCCGTGCCCCCGTCGGCCCCGGCCACGTGCACGACCTCGGCGAGACCCTTCGCCACCCCCGCCGCGACGACCCCCACCCCGGCCTCGGCGACGAGCTTCACCGAGACCTCGGCGCGGGGGTTCACCTGCTTGAGGTCGAAGATCAGCTGGGCGAGATCCTCGATCGAGTAGATGTCGTGGTGGGGCGGGGGGCTGATCAGCGCCACGCCCGGGCGGGTGTGGCGCAGGCGGGCGATCTCCTCGGTCACCTTGTGGCCGGGGAGCTGGCCGCCCTCCCCGGGCTTCGAGCCCTGGGCGATCTTGATCTGGAGCTCCTCGGCGAACGCGCAGTACTCGGGGGTGACCCCGAACCGGCCCGAGGCCACCTGCTTGATCGCGCTGTTCCGCTCCGTGCGGTAGCGCGCGGGGTCCTCGCCCCCCTCCCCGGTGTTGGCCCGGGCCCCGAGCCTGGCGAACGCCACCGCCAGCGTCTCGTGGGCCTCCCGCCCGATCGCCCCGTGGCTGATGCCCCCGCTCGAGAACCGCCGGAGGATGGCCGCCGCGGGCTCCACCTCCTCGAGCGGGACCGGCGGGCCGGCCGGGACGAGCTCGAGGAGGTCGCGGATGGCGGCCGGCGGCCGCCCGTGGACGAGCTCGGCGAACCGCTCGTACCGCTCGAAGCTGGGCTCGCCGCGGAGGGCGCGGTGCAGGGCGTGGGCCGACGCCGCCCCGGTGGTGGCCCCGGACCCTCCCGCGGGCGGCTCGGCCACGTCCGCCCGGACGTCGGGCGTCCCCCGGGCGGCCGCATCCGCCGGGATCCCGTCATCGTCCTCGTCCGCCGCCGCCGCGGTGGAGCGGAGCCGCTCGAGGCCAGGGTCCACGGTCCGGTGGAGGGCGCGGACCACCGAGGGGTTCGTCGCGTGGTACTCCCCGCCCCGGTGGAACTTCACGAGGCCGGGGTTGGGAAGGACCGGCCGCTCCTCCCCGTACGCCCGGGCGTGGCGGGCCAGCACCCGGGCGGCGATCGCCTCGAACCCCAGGCCGCCGAGCGTGGATGCGACCCCGGGCATGCAGCGGTCGATCACCTCCCTGTCGAGCCCGACGGCGTCGAGGAGGCAGGAGCCCACGTAGGAGTCGAGGCAGGAGATCCCGAGCTTCGAGAGCACCTTCAAGATCCCCTCCTCGATCGCGGTCCGGAACCCCGCGAGGGCCTCCTCGGGCGTGCGGTCCCGGACCCGCCCCGCGTCCGCGAGGGCGGCCACCGTGGCCAGCGCGAGCCTCGGGTGGACCGCCTCGGCGCCCAGCGCGAGCAGGCAGGCCACGTGGTGCGACTCCCGGGCGTCGTCCACTGCGGCCACCACCGAGACCGCCATCCGGCGCCCGGCCCGGACCAGGGCCGCGTGGACCGCCCCCACCGCGAGCGCCGCAGGGACCGGGGCGCGCTCCGGGCCCGCGGAGGCATCCGAGACCACCACGATCCCGGCTCCCTCGTCCGCGGCCGCCGTCGCCTCCCGCCCCAGCCGCTCGAGGCCCCGGCCGAGGCCGCCCGGGCCCTCCGCCACGGGCCACGTCGCGTCGAGGGCGGCGACCCCTCGGCCCCCGCCCTCCCGCGGCGCCTCCGCGAGCAGGAAGCTCTCGCACTCGAGGAGGGCCGCCGCCTCCGGGCGCTCCAGGAGGAGGGGGTCGCGGGGACCCAGCAGGACCGCGAGCGACATCACGTGCCGCTCCCGGAGGTGGTCGATGGCGGGGTTCGTGACCTGGGCGAAGCGCTGCTTGAGGAAGTGGTAGAGGGGCCGGTCCTGCGTCGAGAGGACGGCGGGCGGCGTGTCGTCGCCCATGGAGAACGTGGGTTCCTTCCCCGACGCCGCGGCCGGCGCGATGACGAGCGTGAGCTCCTCGCGCGTGTAGCCGTGGGCGACCTGCCGCCGCTCGAGGTCGAGGGCGACCGGGAGGGCCGCCGGCCCGGCCTCCTGCCCCCGACGGTGGCGGGCCACCCACGCCCCGTACGGCCGCCGGCGCGCCACCCGCTCCAGGGGGTCGAGCTGCACGCCGCCCTCGGCGGGGTCCACGACCAGCATCCCGCCCGGCCCGAGCTTCCCCCGGCGGACCGCCCCGCGGCCCCGGAGGTCCACCGCCCCCGCCTCCGACGCGCAGGCCACGGTCCCGTCCTCGCAGAGCGCGAAGCGGAGCGGGCGGAGCCCGTTCCGGTCCAGGGCCGCCCCGACCCTCGCCCCATCGGTGAAGACCAGGGCCGCGGGCCCGTCCCAGGGCTCCATGAGCGAGCGGTGGAACCGGAGCAGGTCGCGCACCTCCTCCGGCAGCCGCGGGTCGCCCTCCCAGGCCGGCGGCACGAGCATCGCGACGGCCAGCCGGACGTCGCGACCGGCGCCGCGCTCGCCGCCCTCGCGGCAGAGCAGCTCCACGACCTCGTCGAGGATCTGGGAGTCGCTCCCCGCCTCGTCCACCACCGGGCGGAACAGCTCCTCGAGCTCGCGCTCGGGGAGCCCGAGCCGGCCCTCGCGGGCCCGCATCCGCCGGACGTTCCCGGCGATCGTGTTGATCTCGCCGTTGTGGCCGAGCATCCGGAACGGCTGCGCCCGCTCCCAGGAGGGCGCCGTGTTCGTCGAGTAGCGCTGGTGGAAGAGGGCGAACGGCGCCTCCACGAGCGGGTCCCGGAGGTCCGGGTAGAAGGCCGCGAGCTGGTCGGCGGCGGCGAGCGCCTTGTAGGTCACGGTCCGGAAGCCGAGGGAGGGGAAGGAGGAGGCGAGCCGCCGTTCCCGGATCTCGCGCTCGGCGCGGCGGCGGGCGCGGAGGGCCCGCTGCTCGCGGAGCTCCGGCGGCGAGCCATCCGGGGCCAGGAGGATCGCCTGGCGGATCCGGGGCATCGTCGCCCTGGCCCGCCTCCCCAGGGCGCCCGGACGGACGGGGACGTCGCGCCATCCCGCGACCGCGATCCCCTCCGCCGCGCAGGCCCGGGCCACCACGTCCTCCACGCGGCCCGCCCCGTCGCGGTCGAAGACCATGGCCAGGCCGAGGCGCTCGTGGTCGAGGCCGCGGAGCCCGAGCCGTTCCGCCTCGAGCGAGCAGAACCGCCGGGGGATCGGGAGCAGCACGCCGGCCCCGTCGCCGGTCCGGGCGTCGGCGTCCACCGCGCCGCGGTGGCGGAGGCGGCGTAGGGCGTCCAGGGCGAGCTCCACGATGTCGCGACGGGCCCGGCCGGCCGCGTCCGCCACGAAGCCGATCCCGCACGCGCTCCGCTCCCGCCGTGCGTCCATCCGCACCTCCCGTCCCCGACGCCCCTCGATGCGCGAGACCCCCCGCGGTGCGGAGGGTCCCCTGCGCGGCGGGCGCCCGACCCGCCGCGCTACCCGG
>DATLZM010000198.1:0-2387 GCA_035573995.1 Actinomycetota bacterium
GGCGATGTCGTTGTCCCGCCACCGCCCGTCCAGGGCCCCGTCGGCCTGGTCCAGGCGCCGGACGTCCTCCTCGAACCCGCCCACCCGGTTCACGTACGGAGGGAACCGGTAGAAGGGCGCCATGGCCGCCGTGAGGTTCCAGGTGAACCCCTCGGCCCCGCCCTTCCCTGAGCCCTCGAGCTGTCGGGTGACGGCGAGGTCCCGGTCGCCCCCGCCCCAGAGGGACCCGTGGCTCATCATCCCGAGGTGCGGGTCCAGGGTGGCCACCGTCCCCACGAGCGGTCGGTTCCCCCGGGCCCGGTCGTACAGGTCGGCCAGGGTCGGCCTGATCAGCACCCCCGGGCCCATGTCGTAGGGCTTGAACACGGCCCTCCCCATCCGCAGGTACTCGTCCATCACCCCGTTCGTCGCGGGGAGCGCCCCGGTGCCGATCGTGGCGTGGGAGGGCGGCGTGTTGGCCGGCGACGCGCCGGCCGTGGCGCGCTCGAACCACGCCCCGCGCCGGGCGAGGGAGCGGAGGAAGGGCCAGGCCCGGGGCCACGCCTCGAGCACGTCCCGGCCGGCGGCGTCCCACACGAGCGTCACGAGGAGCCGCGGGACGACCCGGCCCGGCAGGAGCGCCTCGTCGAGAGGGCGCCCGTCCGGGGCGTGGAAGGGGAACCGGAGCAGCGCGGCCTGGGTCGGCGCGACGTCGGCGAGCGTCACCGGGCGGCGGTACACGCCGGGCCGGATGAACCCCGGCCCGTACCAGAGCATGGGGACCCGCTGCACGTAGTCCCAGGGCCCGGCGTGGGAGAGCCCCCCGGAGACGAACGAGGGCTCCCGGGGCAGGAGCTGGATCTCCCCGCTCCGGTCCGGGCGCGTGCCCCGGGCGATCCGGACCAGGAGCTCCCGGTCCACCGCGCAGACCCGGTCCACCAACGGAGGCCCGGGCGTCGACGTCGGCGGGGCCCCGGGCCCCGGGCTCGCCGGGGACGGGCCCCGGGCGGTCGAGGCGCCGCCCGACGGCCCGGGACCGGTGCAGGCCGCGGCGAGGAGGGTCAGCGCGGCCAGGCCCACCCCGACGACCGCCCTCACCCGCGCGCCTCGGGGAGGCACGGGAGGTCGTCCATGATCTCGGAGGGGAAGGCGGCCTGGAAGACCCGCTCGGAGGCCCGCTCCGGCGCGACGCCCGGCACGACCTGCCCCGCGGTGAGTCCCATGACGAAGGCCGCCACCTCGGCGAGGGTCCCGCCGTTCTCCGCGAGCTCGGCCCGGTCCACGAAGATCTGGGTCGGCTGGATGAGCTCCACGACCTTCACGTCGTCCCCATCCCGGTCGAACCGCGCCTCGATCGCGGCGGAGACCGCCCCGGCCGAGATCTGGAGGGCGCCGGTGCGGTCGGGGTCGGGGATCGCCCCGTGGTCGGCGGTGAGCACGAGCACCCACCGCCCCTCGCCGACCTCCCGGTCGAGGAACCCGACGAGCTCGCGCAGGGCCCGGTCCTCGGCCCGGACCGCGTCGGCCATCTCCGGGCTGTTCATCGTCCAGACGTGGGAGATGTAGTCGATGATCTTGTGGTTCACGAACAGGAGGTCGGGGACCCGGTCCCGCCCGAACCCCTCGCGCCGGATGATCTCCTCGAGGACCTTCTCCTGGTAGGGGGCCCGGGCCGGCGTGTCGAAGCCCGCGAGGAGCTGGTCGATGTCGTTGTCGCGCCAGCGCCCGTCGAGCCGTCCGTCGGCCTGGTCGACC
This sequence comes from Actinomycetota bacterium, assembly GCA_035573995.1. Lineage (GTDB taxonomy): Bacteria > Actinomycetota > UBA4738 > UBA4738 > HRBIN12 > DATLZM01. Next base: position 1,735 of record DATLZM010000198.1, read on the forward strand.
TCCTGGACCATCCGCTGGAAGCCGGGCACGTCGTTCACGTAGGCGGGGAACCGGTAGTAGGGGCGGAGCGACGCCGGGAGGTTCCAGCGGAACGTCTCCGCGCCGAGCGTGTCGCCGCCCACCGCCTCCCGCAGCACCGCGAGGTCTCGGTCGCCGCCGCCCCACATCGCGCCGTGCCCCAGCATCCCGAGGTGGATCGAGACGGTCCCGAGCAGCCCGACCTTGGCCCGGTTCCGGGTGGCCCGGTCGTAGAGGTCGGCCAGGGTCGGGAGGATGATGAATGCGGGGCCCTGCGACCAGGGGGTGGTGATCCGCCCCCCGATCCTGAGCCGATGGCCCACGAGCCCGCTGTTCCGCGGGAACGCCCCGGTCCCGATCGTGGTGTGGATCTGGGCCGTGGACGTGGGCGAGGAGCCCACGGTGGCGTCGGCGAACCACACCCCGCGCGGGATCAGCGAGCGGAGGAACGGCCAGGCGTCGGGGTGGGCCTCGAGGACGTCCATCCCCCCCGCGTCCCAGATCAGGGTCAGGATGAGCCGGGGACGCTCGCCCGATCCGCCCCCGGGGGGGAGGACCTCGCGCATCGGCTGCCCGTCCACGGCCCGGAACGGGAACCCGAGCAGCGCGGCCTGGGTCGGGGCGATCCCGGCGAG
>DATLZM010000199.1:0-3692 GCA_035573995.1 Actinomycetota bacterium
CGCCGCGTCGGCCCTCGGGCTGAGCGGCCGGCGGGAGGGGGGCACCGGCCCGGCGGCCCGGTCCGGGCCGGCGGGCTCGGGCGCCGTCCTCGGCTCCTCCCTCGGCCCCGGCGACCGCTTCCCCGCCTTCCGGCTCGTGGACGCCGACGGCCGACGCGTGTCGAACCGCACGCTCGCGGGGGAGCCCACGCTCGTGTGGTTCACGACCTCCTACTGCGTCCCCTGCCAGGTCGGCGCCCGGCGGGTCGCGGGCCTGGACGACGCGCTCGGCGGAGACGCGTTCCGGGTGCTCGTCGTGTTCGTCGACCCCACCGAGCCCACCTCCGCGCTCCGCTCGTGGCGCAGCCGGTTCGGCAGGGACGACTGGCTCCTGGTCGAAGACGTCGGGCTGGCCCGGGTGGTCGGGCTCCGGTTCCTCGACACGAAGTTCCTGCTCGATCGGGCGGGGGTGATCCGTGACATCGACGTCCGGATCGCCGACGACGCCTACCTCGAGCGGATCCGGGAGCTGGTCGCGGCGGGGTGACCCGGCCGCCCGACCCCGATCGGAGCCCCCGGCCTCGCCTGCCGCCAGCGCCGACCCGGTCGGTCAGCCCTCCAGCTCCTCGAGCGCCTCGCCCCCGGCCCCCTCGTCCGCCTCCTCGGGGTCAACCCCGGGCGGGAGGACGGGGAGCCCCGCCTTCCGCTGGGACCGCCGGAGGTTGCGGGCCAGCCGTCGCTCCTCGCGCGCGGCGGCCTTCCGGGCCTTCACGTTGCGTCGCTGGCGCTTCCCGTAGCTGTCGGGCATGGGAGCAGTCTACGGCCGTCGGGTCCCCGCCGCCCCATCCCCCGACCGCGCCCGCGCGCTCCTGCCGTCGCGGCGCCGCCCGCGGCCTCCTCCCGAGGTCCCGTCCTCAGAGCGCTCGGAGCTCGCCGCGCATGCCCTGCGCGACGTGGTACTTGCACTCGAACGTCACGGCCCCGGAGGATGGGAACGTCACGGTCACCGTCGCCTCCTGCCCCGGCTGCACGTCGACGTCGACGTCCTGGTCGGGGATCTCGAAGTTGTGGAGGGCCTGGCCGGCGTTCCGGAGCGTGAGCGTGACCTCCGCGCCCGCCGGGCCCTCGAGGATCGTGGGCGCGAAGTAGAAGTCCCCGAGCTCGACCTCCGCGGTCGTGCCCGAGACCCGCCCGGTCCCGTGGTTCGCCGCCTCCTGGCCGTCCGAGAGCCGGATCATCTCCCCGGACCCCCCTCCACCGCCGGTCGATCCGCCGCCGCTCGTTCCCCCGCCGCAGGCCACCGCGCCCACCGCCAGCGCGAGCACGACGGCGGCCCATCGGGCCCCTCCCCTGGTCGCGTTCATGGGCTCACCTCCGCGCACATTCCTACCACGTATGTCGTGGAAATGCAGCTCCGGGGGCTGCCCGTGCTCGGCCACGCCAGGGTTCCCGCGCGCCGAGCGCCGCTTGATTTCCACCGCGTCCGTCGTGATAATCGCGGCGTCGGGCCCGAGGAGGTCGGACGTGCCCCAGATCCGGGCGGCGCTGCTCTTCGGGGCGGGGGCGGTGCTCCTCGCCGCGTCGATCCTCGCGGTCGGCATCGGCGCCCGGCGCGGGCCGGCCCCCGCCGAGGAGGTCACCCGCTCGGGGTACCGGGTGCGCCGCGCCTGGTTCGTCGTCCTGCTGGTCGGCGCGGCCCTCGCCCTCGGATCGACGTTCCGCTTCATGCCCTACGAGTCCTTCCGCCTCGCCCGGCTGCCGGCGGGCGCCCACCCGGTCACGGTGCGGCTCCAGGCCCAGCAGTGGGAGTGGGTGATGGAGCCCGAGCGCGTGCCGGCGGGCCAGCCGATCAGGTTCGTGGTCACGAGCCGCGACGTGAACCACGACTTCGCGATCTACGACCCCCACGACCGGATCATCGGGCAGGTGCAGGCCATGCCGGGGGTCACGAACGTCCTCCTCGTGACGTTCGAGACGCCCGGCACCTACTGGATCCGCTGCCTCGAGCTCTGCGGCGCGTTCCACCAGGCGATGGTCCGGTCCTTCGAGGTGACGTGAGGACGGAGGGGGGAGCGATGGACGTGGGCGTGGACGCGGCGGCGGCCCGCCGGGTGACCCGCGCGTGGCTCCTGACCGGTGCCGCGCTCTTCCTGATCCTCGCCCTCGCGGGCCTGCTGGTCCGCACCGCGCAGGCGGCGGGCGACCTCGTGTCCCCCCGGGTCGTCTACGCCGCGCTCACGCTCCACGGGACCGGCATGGTGGGGGTATCGCTCACGGTCATGGCGGCGGTGCTCTGGTACGTGATGGCGAAGGCCCTCCCCCTCAGCGCGCGGGCGATGTGGTGGGTCTACGGCCTCACGGTCGCGGGGGCGGCCGGGATCATCGTGGCGGTGCTCGCGGGGTTCGGGACCGGGTGGACCTTCCTCCACCCCCTCCCCCAGACGCCGGGACCGGTGCCGGGCTGGCCCCGCTGGGCGGCGGCCCCGTTCCTCGTCGGGCTGGCCCTGGTCGTCGTCGCCTTCACGATCTTCTGCCTCGACTTCCTCCGCGCGGGGATCCGCCGGTTCGGCGGGCTCGGGCGGATGCTCGGGCTCGACATCCTGCGCGGGGAGCGCGCCCCGGGGCCCGACACCACCGATCCCAGCATCATCGCGACCACCGTCGTCTCCATCGGGGGCGTCGCGGCGGCGGTCCCGGGGGCGGTGATCGTCGCGCTGATGCTCGCCACCCTCGCCGCCCCGGGGCTCCGGGTGAGCGCGCTCCTCGCGAAGAACCTGATCTTCTTCGCGGGGCACATGCTCGTGAACGTCCAGATCTACATGGGGGCCGCGCTCGCGTACGCGATCCTCCCCGCGTACGCGGGCCGGCCGTGGAAGGCCTCGAGGGTCCTCGTGGCGGCCTGGCTCGTCACCGCCGTCTTCGTGATGCTGGCCTTCTTCCACCACCTCTACCAGGACTTCGCGCAGCCCCTCGCCGCCCAGGTCATCGGGCAGATCGGGTCGTACGGCGTGGCGTTCCCCCCCATCGTGGTGACGATCTTCGGCGGGCTGCTCCTGGTCCACCGCTCCGGGATCGGATGGCGCCCGGCCCCCCTGTTCCTGTACTCGGCCTTCGCCGGCTGGGCGATCGGCGGATGGGCGGCGGTGATCGACGCGACCCCGGCGGTGAACCAGTACCTCCACAACACGGTCTGGGTGCCCGCCCACTTCCACACCTACATGGCGCTGGGCGTGGTGTTCTTCCTGCTGGGGGCCGTCTACCACGTGACGCCGGAGGTCTTCGGCCGGCCGATGTCGGACCGACTCGGCATGCGCGCGGCGGCGCTCCTGATCGTCGGGGGGTGGGGCCTGGTGTCGATGTGGTACCTGAGCGGCGCGCTCAGCCAGCCGCGCCGGTACCCGTTCGCGCTGGAGGGCCTGGGCGGCGCGGCGGCGATCGGCGCGGCGTTCGCGGCGGTGGCCGCCGTCGGGGTGCTCCTGGTGTTCGCCGACTTCGTGCGGACGGCGGCCGGGAGGGCGAGGCCGCCCGCGTGACCGAGGCCGCCCGCGTGACCGACACCGCCCGCCCGGCGCCGGGCGCGGACCGTCGATGGCAGCTCGCGCTGGCCGCGGCGCTGGCCCTCGCCGCGGGCCCCGGGCGATCGGTCGACCTGGCCGCCCACCGCAGCCTCGCCGTGCACATGGCGGTCCAGCACTGGCTCCTCATGGGGGCGG
>DATLZM010000200.1:0-5117 GCA_035573995.1 Actinomycetota bacterium
TGGTGCTCGCGAACCCGGGGAGCGCCCCGGTCGCGGTGACGCTCGTGCCGCTGCCCGTCGCGGGCACGGCCGCCCCGCCGGGGCCGGTGGTGGTCGAGGTGCCGGGGGGCGCCACGCGTCCGGCGCCCGCGGCCCTCGTCGAGGCCCTCCCCGCCGCCGCGGTCCTGGCCGTCGCGCGGGAGGGAACCTTCGTGGCCGCGTCGGCGTCGAACTCCCTCGGGCGGGAAGGCTTCGCCGGATACGCGGCGGCGCTCGGGGTGCCGGTGCCCCGGGCCTGGATCCCGGAGGGGATCGGCTGAAACCCTCCCTCCCGTCGGGTTGTCTTACGATGGACCGGGGCCCGCCGGCGCGGCCGCTCCTCGAGCGGGTCGCCGGGGCGTCGAACGGGTAGGAGGAGAGCGGAGACGATGAGCCGGGGCAGGCACGCGCGACGGACGCTCGGGGGTGGGCTCCCCCTCGTGCTGATCGCGCTGGCCTCGCTCGTGGTCCTCGGGGCGGGGACCGGCTTCGCGGCCTACCGGTACGAGCGGGCCAGGGCCGATCGGATCCTCCCCGGGGTGGACATCGAGGGGATCGACGTCTCGGGCATGACCCGCGCGCAGGCGGTCCGGGCCGTCGCCTCGCTCGTCGACCGCACGCTCGACCGCGAGCTGGTGGTCACGGCCGCGGACCGTTCCTGGGTCGTGACCCCGAGGGAGCTCGGGATGCGGGCCGACGTCGAGGGGGCGGTGGACCGGGCCCTCGCGGTGGCCGACGAGCTCTCCCTGCCCTCGAGGTTCTGGCACCGGTTCCGCGAGATCCCGGTCGGGCGGAGCGTCGCGGTGGGCTACTCCTACGACGAGGCCGCCGTCCGGGCCTTCATCCAGGAGGTGTACCGGGCGGTCGCGGAGCCGGCCCGCGACGCCGCGATCCGCCTCGAGGAGGGCCGCGTGCTCCTGCAGCGCTCGAGGATCGGGCAGGCGCTCAAGGAGCAGCTGGCCCTGGCCCGGATCCGGCGGGCCCTGGAGGAGGGCCGGTCCCGGGTATCGCTCCCCGTGCGGGACGTGGAGCCGGAGGTCACCGAGGCGAACCTCGGCTACACGATCGTCGTGGACCGCTCGAGGAACGAGCTCTACCTCTACCGAGGGCTCAAGCTGGTGAAGACCTACCCGGTGGCCACGGCCCGGCCCCCGTACGTCACCCCGCCCGGGGAGTGGGTCGTGGTCGACAAGCGCGAGAACCCCACCTGGTACAACCCGGCGCCCGAGGGCTGGGGGGCGGACCTCCCGCTCGTGATCCCGCCAGGGCCGGGCAACCCCCTCGGCACCCACGCGCTCTACCTCAACGCCCCCGGGATCAGGATCCACGGGACCTACGACACCGATTCGATCGGGACCTACGCCTCGCACGGGTGCATCCGGATGTACCTCCAGGACGCCGAGGAGCTGTTCGACACGGTCCCGGTGGGGACCAGGGTCCTGATCATCTGATCCGGCTCCGGGCCGTCCCGGGCCCCGGGATGCGGGCGGCGGATCCCCGGCTCGGGCCCCGGGGTGCTTGCAGGATCACATCCGTGTGATCAGGATGGGGTCCATGCGGACCTGTTCCCGGATGCGCTGCGAGGAGGCCCCGGTCGCGACCGTCGCGCTCCGCTACCAGGCGCGCGAGGTCGTGGTCGGCGACCTGGCCCCGGAGCGCGACCCCAGCCGGCTGGACCTGTGCCGCGCGCACGTGGACGGCCTGACCCCGCCCCGCGGCTGGTCGGTCCGGGACGTGCGCGTCGCGCGCGTCCCCTGAGCCGGCCCGCCCGCCGCCGGCGCGGCCCCCGCGCCCCTCCCCGGGGGGAGGACCGCCTGTCCCCCGATCGGGCGATGCGGGCGCGGGAGCGGCGGTCGAGGGAAATGAGGTCGTCGGGCTATGGTCGGACGGCGCGGCGTGGCCGACCATCGGACCGAGATGACGCGCGACCCCAGGACCACAGCCACCTGCCCGGTGTGCAGCACCGGGGAGCTCATCACGATCGCGATGACCGTGAACGGCGCCGAGCTCCGGTTCACCACCTGCCACGCCTGCGAGGCGAAGTGGTGGACGAGGGAGGGCGAGGAGGTCCCCCTCCGCTCGGTGATCGGGATGGTCGTCGAGGCCCGCTCCTAGCCAGGCGTCGCCGGACCCCCCTCCGGACCGGCGCGGGAACCCTCCCGTGGGGTCCCCGCGCGCCCCGGCTCGGGTACGATGGCCAGCCATGGCGCCCCGCGACCTGAGCCGGATCTTCAAGGCCTACGACGTCCGGGGCGTGGTGCCCGACGAGCTGGACGAGGACGTCGCCCGGCGCGTGGGGGGCGCCTTCGCCCACTGGACCGGCGCGCCGAGGATCCTCCTCGGCCGGGACTGCCGCCGCTCCTCCGACGCCCTCGGCGCGGCGTTCGCCGAGGGCGTCACGGCGCGCGGCGCGGACGTGGTGGACCTCGGGCTCGTCTCCACGGACCTCCTGTACTTCGCCTCGGGCGAGCTCGGGGCCCCGGGGGCGATGCTCACCGCGAGCCACAACCCGCCGGAATGGAACGGGATCAAGTTCTGCCTGGCGGGGGCCAGGCCGGTCGGCCAGGACACCGGCCTGGGCGAGATCCGGGCCCTGGCGGAGCGGGACGCCTACCCCCCGGCCGATCGCGAGGGCCGCGTGGAGCGGCGCGACCTCCTCGACCGCTACGTCGAGCACGTGCTCTCGTTCGTGGACGCCGCGGCGATGCGGCCGCTCACGGTGGTGGTGGACACGGCCAACGGGATGGGCGGGCTCGTGGTCCCGGCCGTGATGTCGCGGCTGCCGGTCACGTTGGTCCACCTCTACCCCGAGCTCGACGGCACGTTCCCCAACCACCCGGCGGACCCCATCGACCCCCGGAACCAGGAGGACCTGAAGCGGGCCGTCCTCGAGCACCGGGCCGACGTGGGGTTCGCCTTCGACGGGGACGCCGACCGCGTGTTCCTGGTGGACGAGCGGGCCGAGGGGGTCTCGGGCTCCCTCGTGACCGCCCTCGTCGCGGAGGCGATGCTGGAGCGCCACCCGGGGGCCACGATCGTCCACAACCTGATCTGCTCCTGGGTGGTCCCCGAGGTGATCCGCGAGCACGGAGGCGTCCCGGTCCGCTCCCGCGTCGGCCACTCGTTCATCAAGCAGGTGATGGCCGAGACCGGGGCCGTCTTCGGCGGCGAGCACTCGGGCCACTACTACTTCCGCGAGAACCACAACGCGGACTCCGGGCTGATCGCCGCGGTCGTCGTGCTGGGCCGGATGTCCGAGGCCGGCCTCCCGCTCTCCAAGCTCCTCGAGCCCTACCGTCGCTACCACGCCTCGGGGGAGATCAACTCCCGGGTCGAGGACCAGGGGGGGACGATCGAGCGGCTCGCGGAGGCGTTCCGCGACGGGCGCCAGGACCGCCTCGACGGGCTCACGGTGGAGTTCGACGACTGGTGGTTCAACGTGCGCCCCTCCAACACCGAGCCGCTCCTGCGCCTCAACGTCGAGGCCCGGACCCGGGAGCTCCTCGAGGAGAAGACCGCGCTCGTGCTCCGGCTGATCCGCGGGACCGAGGAGGCGTCGTGACGATCGACCCCGAGCTGCTCGAGCTCCTGGTCTGCCCCAACTGCCGCGGCGAGGTCGAGTACCTCGAGGCCGAGGAGCGCATCGTCTGCCGAGGCGAGTGCGGCTACCGGTACCCGGTGCGGGACGGGATCCCGGTGATGCTCGTCGACGAGGCCGAGAGGCCCCGGGGCGGGCGGGGCTGAGCCCGGGCGTGGTGGACCTGGACGACGCGGCGGCCCGCTCGCGGGGCGACCCTTCCGGGATGCTCGGGGCCGTGCTGCGGCTCCCCGAGGACGTCCGGGCCGGCTACGAGCTGGGGCGCGCGGCGGCGGGGCTCCCGTCGGGCGAGGGGATCGAGGCGGTCGTGGTCTGCGGGATGGGGGGGTCGGCGATCTCGGGGGACCTCCTCCGCGCCGCCTGGCGGGGGCGCCTCCGCCTCCCCCTCGAGGTGGTGCGCGGGCCGGAGCTGCCCGGCCACTGCGGGCCGCGCACCCTGGTCGTGGTCTCCTCCTACTCCGGCGACACGGCGGAGACCCTGGCCTGCGCGCGGGAGGCCCTGCGGCGGGGGTGCCGGCTCCTGGCCGTCACGTCGGGCGGCGCCCTGGCCGAGCTGGGACGGGAGGCGGGCCTGGCCCTGCTGCGGCTCCCCGCCGGCCTCCTCGCGCCCCGGGCCGCGGTCGGGCACCTCACGTTCGCGGTCGTGGGGGCGCTCGAGGCGATGGGGATCCTCCCGCCCGCCGCCGAGGAGGTCGAGGAGACCCGGCGCGAGCTCGCCGCGCTCCTCGACCGCCTGGGGCCGGCGCGGCCGGGGAACGCGGCGAAGGCCCTCGCGGCGCGGCTCGAGGGCCGGGTCCCCGTGATCTGGGGGGCCGAGGGCATCGGCGCGGCCGCCGCCCTGCGCTGGAAGGCCGACCTGAACGAGAACGCCAAGGTCCCGGCGTTCGCCTCCGCCCTGCCCGAGCTCGACCACAACGAGGTCGTGGGGTGGTCGGCCGGCGCGGGGCGGGGGTTCTTCCTCGTCGCCCTCCGCCACCCGGGGGAACACCCCGACGTGGCGGCCCGGTTCCCGCCCTCGATCGCGGTCGTGCGGGAGGCGGGGGCGGAGGCCGAGGAGGTCTGGGCGAGCGGCCGTTCGGACCTGGCGCGCGTGTTCACGCTCGTGGCCACCGGCGATCTCGTGAGCGTGTACCTGGCGCTGCTCCGGGGGGTCGACCCCACGCCGATCGAGGCCGTGGAGCGGCTGAAGCGGTCCCTCGCCGCCGGGCGCGCGGAGGCCTGATGGGCCCGCCGCGGCCCGACCCGGGGGACGGCGTGCCGGAGCGGGTCGCCGCCGCCGTCCGGGCCCGGACCGGGCTCGTGCCAGCGGCGGCCCTGGTGCTCGGCTCGGGCCTCGGGGAGGCCCTCCGGGTGGCTCGGGAGCTGGCCGGCTCGTCGGAGGAGGTGGAGGTGCCCTACGGGGAGCTGCCGGGGTTCCCCCGGCCCTCGGTCCCCGGCCACGCCGGCCGCCTGTGGGTCGGCCGGCTCGGGGCGGTGCCGTTCCTGTGCTTCCAGGGGCGGG
>DATLZM010000201.1:0-3531 GCA_035573995.1 Actinomycetota bacterium
GCTCGACCGACTGCTGCACCACGCCACGGTGGTCGTCACCGAGGGCGAGTCCTACCGGATGAAGGAGGCCCGATCGAAGGGAGGAGCAAGGAGGAAGGCAAGCTGAGGGTGGAGACTTTCAGTTGGCCACCAGTGGAGACCTTCGCTTGGCCATTGACACGCCGGCATCCGCGTCTCGCGGCTCAGCGTTCGCCGCGGCTCCCGGGCCGTGCTCAAGGAGGTCACGCTCGAGCTCGAGGGCGGAGTGGTGGCCGTGGCCGGACCGAACGGCTCGGGGAAGACCACGCTGCTCCGCACGCTCGCGACGCTCCTCCGACCCTCCTCGGGACACGTGGAGATCGCGGGATCCGACATAGGCAGCCGGGCCGGCGCGGCCGAGGCCCGGCGTCACTTGGGATTCCTCCCGCAGGATCCAGCCTACCTCGAACACCTGCGGGTCCGTGAGATCGTCGTGTACGCAGCCTGGCTCCACCGGATCAGCCGCGCCCGGCGGGACGCGGCGGTGCAGGCAGCCCTCGATGACCTGGACCTTCTCGACGTGGCGGAGACGCCCCTGCGGAAGCTCTCCGGGGGCACGCGGCGACGCGCCTACATCGCCCAGGCGCTCGTCCACCGTCCCCCGGTGCTGCTCCTCGACGAGCCAACGGTTGGGCTGGATCCCGATCACCGCGTGGAGCTCCGGCGCTTGATCCGCCGGCTGGCGCCCGGTCGCCTCGTGTTGCTCACCACCCACCTCACGGAAGACGTGGAGCTCCTCCCGGATCGCGTGGTGGTCATCGTCGATGGGACGGTGCGCTTCCAGGGGACCCCGTCCGAGTTGGTCGCCCTGGCACCGCCCCGGGGCGGGACGGGCGACGAGCGACCCGTGGAGCGGGCCCTGCGCGTCGTGGCAGGACGTCCGCTCGGATGAGCGGGGCGGCACGCCTCCATCTCCGTCGCAGCGCCGGCCTGGCGGCGTTTCCCGCCTTCCTCGCCTCGGTCGGGCTGCACGTCCTCGCCAGGGATCGGCTCTGGGTGCACGAATGGCTCTGGGCCGTGTACCAGTACCACTTCGTGACCGTGCTGCTCGGCCCGGTGGCGGCCGGGGTCGCCGCGTGGGAGGGTCAGCGGGTCGCCCGGGCCGACGATCTCTCCGCGGCCGCCGGGGCGAGGCTCAGGGCGGCGGCGTGGGCATGGGCGGCCGTCATGGGCTGGGTGTTGGCCACCTACGCGATCGGGCTCGCAGCGGTCATCGCCCTGGTCCGAGCGGCAGGCACGCCCGGGTGGCCCGATGCGACGGCACTCTCGACGCTGGGGCCACCGATCGCACTCCTCGCCGCCGAGACCTCGACCGGCTTCGTCGTCGGTCTGGTGGTCTCGTCTCCGCTCGTGCCGCCGCTGGTCGCCACTGCCTGGTTCCTCCTCGTCCTGTTCCTCTACGTCGCCGGGCCCGCGACCCTGGTGACGGTCGGCGGCAGCTCTTCCCTCCTCGGGCTCGCTCCCCGCCGCGCCCTCCAGGCCGCCCAGGTGGAGCTCTACCTGTCGGTGGTCGCCGCGTCCGCGGCGTGGGTCATCGCCAGGCCCGCGCGTCCCCTGGCAAAGGCCGCGGCGTGTCTCGTCGGTCTCTCCCTCGTGGCGTTGGGAGTCCACCGGGTCTCGGACGAGGGGCCGCGGATCTTCCAACGCACCCGGGTGACCCTCGCCTGCATCGGCTCCGAACCGACGATCTGCGTGGGACCGGGCTACGTGCCCATGGCACACCGGATCCGTGCTCTCCTCGGCCCCTACCTCGACGAGCTGCGGGCTGCGGGAGCCCCGGTGCCCTCTCGGTTCGATCAAACCGCGCTCCCGGGGGAGGCGGCGGCACCGCTCGGCGGTCTCGTCTATTCCCTCCTCCGGTACGACGACCCGTCGGCCGCGCCCTTCGCCATCATCGACTGGTACCTCGGGCCGACCTGCGACGTCTCCCGGGATCCCGCCGCGACGGCCTTCGACGGCCTCGCCACATGGCTCCAGGCACGCGTCGGCCCACGGAGCGGCGGTATCCCCGAGCAGCCGGTCGGCACCTTCCCCGGCGGTAGCCTGGAGCAGCAACGAGCATGGGTGCGGCATGCCGTCCGGGTGCTCTCCGCCTGCGGCCGCTGAGCCTCCAGACAGCGGTCATCGTGGCCCGCGCCTGGCGAGGGGGGGAGGTGGTCGCGCTCCTGCTCGCCACCTCCACGGCCTTCGCGGTGGTCCCTGCCCGGGCGCTCCCGGTGCCGGGGCGCGAGGGCGTCAGCTCGCTCCTCTGGCCCCTCGTCCCGGTCCTCCCCGCGCTGACCGTGCCGGGGTCGGCGGCGTCGGCCCGCCGAGACCTGGAACGCACCGGTGGGCGCTCGCAGGTCGCCCTCCGCGCCTGGTTCGTCGCCATCGTGACCGCCGCGACGGGCCTCGCGTGCCTCGCGGGGATCCGATTCGACCTCCTGATCGTGTGGCGGAACGCCGCGTTCATGCTCGGGCTGACGCTCGCGTGCGCCTCGGTTTCGCCGCGAGGCGCGTGGCTGCCGGCGGTCGTGGTCCCCATGCTGATGTGGCTCGTCGGTACCCAGCCCGGCGGCATCGTGGAGCCGTGGGCGCTGCTCCTCCTCCCCGGTTCGTCCACCACGGCCACCTGGGCCTCCGGCCTGGCATGGGCGGTGGGCTTCCTCGCGTATACCTCGTGTGGATCCGGAGCGTTCGGGATGGTGGGAAGCCGGATCCGCAACGCTCGCCGCGCCTAGCCGTCGAGCCGGTGTCGGCGATGGCGCGCGGCCGCGCTACCCCCGGGCGGCGCGGCGCCGGGGATCCAGCCCCACGACCTTCCCCGCGGGGGTGACCTTCACTCCGTACTCCCGGAGGGCCGCGGCGGGCGAGACGAGGCCCTCGGCGACGTCGCGGGCCACGGCCTCGGGGTCCCGGGTGAGGGGGTCGTGGAACCCCCCGCCCCCCGGGAGCTCCAGCGTGAAGCGGGTCCCCGCCGGGAGCTTGGTGGAGAGCTTGGGGTTGTGCCGCCGCCCGTCGGAGGTCCGGAACCCCCCCGGCGCCCCGGGCTTCCCCCCGAGGTAGCCCTGGGCCGGGAACCGCATCCGGTCGGCGAGGGAGGAGACGACGTAGGGCTCGCCGGTGCGGACCTCGACCTCGATCGTCTGCCCGAGCCCCCCGCGGTACCGCCCCGGCCCCCCGGAGTCCCGCCGGAGCTCCTTCCGCCGGAAGACGAGGGGCGAGGTGGCCTCGATCACCTCCACCGGGGCCGTGGCGATCCCCGAGGGGAAGGAGGTGGCGGAGATCCCGTCCTTGGTCGGCCGCGCCCCGGTGCCACCGGCGGCGAAGAACACCGTGATGAACCGGTCCCGCCCCGCGCCCCGGACCGTGGTGAGCCAGATGTTCCCCGCCCCCTCGGCCAGGACCCGGTCCGGGATCACCTGCGCGAGCGCCCCGAACACCGCGTGGGGGAGGAAGTGGCCGACGATGTGGCGGCCGGCGACGGCCGCCGGGAAGCGGGGGTTCAGGATCGAGCCCTCGGGCGCGACGGTC
>DATLZM010000202.1:0-1073 GCA_035573995.1 Actinomycetota bacterium
CTCGGTCCTCGTCCACTGCGGCGCCGGGATCAACCGCGCCTCCCTCGTGAGCGGTCGCGCGCTCGAATGGTCCGGGCTGCGGGCCCAGGAGGCCATCGACCTCCTCCGGGCCCGCCGACCCGGCACGCTCTCGAACCCGTCCTTCGAGGCCTGGCTGCGGGAGCAGGGCCGTGCCTGACCCGAACTGGCTCTGGCTCCTCCTGCCGGCGCTCTTCGCGTTCCTCGAGGCGTGGGGCCTCCTCTCGACCCGCCGGGGCGGGAGGATGCGCCCCGCGACCTACTGGCTCCGGCGCGCCCCCGGCTGGCTCGTCGCCGCCCTCCTCGGCGGCCTCACGTCGTGGCTCGCCTTCCACCTCTGGATCGAGCCGCTTCTGCGAGGCGGTTGACCAAGAGCAAGGTCGGGCCGCCGTCGAAAAGCGTCAGGCCCGGGGTCCCGATGGGGACCCCGGGCCTCGTTTCGCTTTCCCGTCCCCCGGGCTCAACGATCCGGCCGTGCTGCGCGGGCCTGCTCCGCGCGCGCCATGATCTCCTCCTCGTCGGCCCCGTCCCAGGAGCACCCGACCACGCGCGACATCTCCCGATCCCAGGCCTCGAGCGGGACTAGGAAGCCCCGCGAGCGTGCGCGGTGGTCGTCGAGGAGCTCCGCCAGGCCTTCCGCGTAGATGTCGGCCGGCCGGCCGTGCTCCGCGAGCAGGTGCGTGAGGGCCTCCTCGACGTCAGGGTCGGACACGTCCTTCCGCCAGAGCTCGGGGACCTCGACGTACGACGCCCCCTCGCCGTAGGTGATCACCCGGTAGTTCGGAGCCAGCTCGCGGAGCGTGAGGTCGCGGACCCGGAGTTCGCGCTCGCCGGTGTCCGTCCAGACCCACACGTCGGGGCCGAGGCGGCGGAGGGCGCCGCCAAGGGCGGTGTCGGGCCTCATGGCGCCTTCCCCTCGCGCTTGCGCTCCTCGATCCAACGGCGGACGACGTCGGCCACCCATACCGGCCGACCGCTCACGTAGGCGTCCGGGGGCGGGAGCTTCCCCCGCCGGCGCCACTGCGCGGCAAGCACCGGGCTGATCCCGAGGGCGC
>DATLZM010000203.1:0-8607 GCA_035573995.1 Actinomycetota bacterium
CGGGAGGTGGCGGCGGAGGTCCCCGCCCCGCCGCTGCTCGTGCCCGCGGTCGCGGCCGGCCTCGCCGTGCAGGGCTTCCACATGGTCGAGCACGCGGTCCAGGTCTTCCAGGTGTACGTCGCCGACGCCGAGGTGCGCAGCGGGATCCTGGGCCGGCGGTTCGACGTCGAGTGGGTCCACTTCGCCTACAACCTCGTCGCCCTCGGGTTCCTCCTCGCGGTGGCGCGGACCGTGTGGCGTGGGGACCTCGGGTGGCGGATCGCCGCCGGCGGCCCGGCCGGGCTCCTCGCCGCCGCCGCCCTCACCCAGGCCTACCACTTCGTCGAGCACGTCGCGAAGGTCGTCCAGCACGAGCTCCGCGGGATCGACCCCGCCCCCGGGCTCCTCGGCGGCCCCGTGGGGCTGGTCTGGTTCCACTTCGGGATCAACCTCGCGGTCTACGCCGGGTTCGTGGTCGCGGCGCTCCCGCTCCTCCGTCACCCGTCGGCCGACAGGACGCCAGCCGCGGTCCCCGAGGGTGCCTAGTGGGGACGCCTCGGCCGGCGCTCCGTAGGATGGGGCCACCGGCGACGAGGAGGGCACCGTGACGAGCGCGTACATCCTCATCCAGACCGAGGTCGGGAAGGCGGCCCACGTGACCAGGGAGGTCGGGCAGATCCAGGGGGTGGTCTCGGTGGACGGGGTGACCGGGCCCTACGACGTGATCGCCCGGGCCGAGGCGCCCGACCTCGACGAGCTCGCGCGGGACGTGGTGATGAAGATCCAGGCCATCGACGGCGTCACGCGCACCCTCACCTGCCCGGTGCTCCGCGTGTAGGCGGCCGCCGCCGCCGCGGCCTCAGTCGACCTCCGCGGGGAACGGGAGCGCGACGCGGTCGGCGAAGGGGCTCCGCCCCGAGGCGTCGAAGCGGTCCATCCCGAGGCTCGAGACGTCCACGACGTCGGTCCGGCCGTGGACCGCGAGGTCGGCGGCGGCCCGGGCCACGCCGGGCCCCCACATCATGCCGTGGCCGCCGGCGGAGGCGACCAGGCACCCCGCGAGGACCGTCCCGTCCTCCCTGACGACGGGCCCCACGATCGGGAGGTGGTCCGGGGTGTAGTCGATGGTCGCCGCCCAGACCTTCCGGATCCCGAGCCCCGCCGTCGCCGGCACGAACCGGGCCAGGCGCCGCCGCATCCGCCGGAGGTAGCCGAGGTCGATCTCCCGCGCGGGCCCCGGCCGCTCCTGGGGGTTGCTCATGCCCCAGAGGAGGCCTCCCTCCTCGAGCCGCCAGTACAGACCGGCGCGGACGTCGAACACCATCGGGAGCCGCTCGACCTCGAAGGCCGGGTGCGGCTCGGAGACGCAGACCTGGTGGCGGGCCCCACCGACCGGGATCCGCGCGCCAACCAGCCTCCCCACCGCCCGGAGCTCGGGGCCGCCGGTGAGGAGGACCCGCTCGGTCGCGATCCGGCCCTCGGGGGTCTCGACCCCGGTCACCCGCAGGGCCCCGCCGCGGCCGCGGCGGGTGGCGAGGCCGAGGAAGGGGGTGCGCTCCCGCAGCTCCACCCCCACCTGTCGCATCGCGATCGTGTAGGCGAGCACGTTCCGCGGGGGATCGATGCAGCCGTCGGTCGGGCAGTAGCTCCCGCCGCGGTGGCCGTCGGGCGCGAGGGTCGGGTTCAGCCGGCAGGCCTCACGGGCGTCGACCCAGCGGACCTCGAGCCCCGCCGCCCGCTGCATCTCCACCCGTGCCCGCCCCTCCCGCTCGTCCGTCGCCGAGGTCGCGAGCAGGAGGTAGCCGAGCTCGCGGAACCCCGAGTCCGCGCCGATCTCCTCGCCCTGACGCCGGTAGAAGGCGATCGACCAGCGCCCCAGCTGCACCGTCTCCGGGGTCCCGCCCTGGGCCCGGACGATCCCGGCGGCGCGGCTGCTCGCCCCCTGCCCCACGAGCCCCCGCTCGAGCACCACGACCCGGCGGAGGCCCTCGCGCCTCGCGAAGTACGAGGCCCAGCCGCCGATCGTCCCGGCCCCCACGACCACGAGGTCCGCCGTCTCGCGCGCCATCCCGCTCCCGCTCGGTCGGTGGGCCGCAGTCTAGAGTGCTGGCGTGGGCGTGCGGGCCGAGGCGCGATCGGTCGAGCGGGCCCGGACCCTCCGCGAGGAGGTCCTGGTCGTCCTGTCGCTCTCGTTCCTGGCGAGCGCCGTCTACGCGGTGCTCTCCCTGTTCGAGGCGCCGATCCGGGGGGTCACGGTCCCCTCGGTCTCCCAGGAACCGTGGGTGCTCAAGCAGCTCGTGGGGATCGTCTTCGGCCTGGCGCCCGTGTGGCTCGTGCTCCACCTCCTCCGTCGTGGGGGCGAGGGGCCGGCGACGATCGGCCTCCGGCCCGACCGCCTCCCGCGCGACGCGGTTCGAGGGGCGGCGCTCGCGGCCGTGGTCGGCGTCGCCGGCGCCGGGCTGTACGTGGCCGCGGTCTCCCTCGGGCTGAACCGCGCCGTGGTCCCGGTCCCGCCGCTCGGCCGGTGGTGGACCTGGCCCGTGCTCGTGCTGGACGCGGCCCAGGCGGCCCTCGCCGAGGAGGTGGTGGTGCTCGCCTACCTCGTCACGCGCCTCGAGCAGGCGGGATGGCGGGGTCGGGCGGCGGTCGCGGCGAGCGCCCTGCTGCGGGGCGCGTACCACCTCTACCAGGGCTGGGGCGGCTTCGCGGGGAACCTGGCGCTCGGGCTCCTCTTCGGGGAGGGGTTCCGCCGGACCCGGCGCGCCTGGCCGTTCGTGGTCGCCCACTTCCTGCTGGACGTCGGGGCGGGGGTGGGGTTCGTCGTGTTCCACGCGCGGCTCCCGGGGGCTTGAGGTGTCGGCCCTGGCCCCCGACCTCGACCTCCGCGTCGCGCTCGCCCGGACCGCCCACGAGGGGTGGGCGCGCGTCCGGGGGGCGGTGCCCCCCGCGGTCCTCAGGCGGCTGCGGCGGGAGGTGGAGGCAGGCCCGTTCCGGCGGTTCGAGGGCTCGTTCGGGAGGGTCCGCCAGGAGATCGAGGGCTTCGACGCCGCGCCCCCGTTCGAGGGCTTCCCGCTCCTCGCCGCCCTCGCCCGGGAGCTCGAGGAGGCGGTCCGGGCGCAGGGGCGCGCGATCCGGGGGCTCGCGACCTGGCGGGTGGGGGAGGTGGGGGTGGCCCGCTACCGGCCGGGCTCGCTCGGCATCACGCCGCACCTCGACGGGAGGTGGTACCGACGCCTCGTCGCCGTGCTCACCGTCCACGGTCGGGCCCGGTTCGCGATCTGCGGCTCCCGCGACGCCGCCGACGTGGTGGAGGAGTGGCGGACGGAGCCCGGCGACCTGGTCCTGATGCGGGGACCTGGGCTCGCCGGGCACCGGGACGGGCGGCCCTTCCACCTGGTCGAGGGGCCGCGGCGGGGGACGAGGCTGTCGCTCGGGTTCCGGATGCCGGTCCCGCGGAGGGCCGGGTGAGGACGAGGAGGGGACGATGCCGCTCGAAGGGGAGGAGCTGAGGGCGTTCCTGGAGGAGGTGCACCTCGCGCACTTCGCCACCGTGGGCCCCGACGGGAGGCCCCGGGTCCGGCCGATCTGGTACCTCTACGCGGACGGCGCGTTCTGGTTCACCACGCGCCTCGAGGCCCGTCGGACCGGCGCGGACGTGGCGGGCGGCTCGGCGGCCGCGATCTCGATCGCGAGCGAGGAACGGCCGTACCGGGCGGTCCTCGCCCACGGGAGGCCGGAGGTGTGGCGGAAGGACGTCCGCCGCTGGCTCGAGCGGATCGCGACCCGCTACGGGGAGGCCGAGGGCCGGCGGTGGCTCGCGGGGGCGCTCAGGGAGCGGGACCGGGTGGTGCTCCGGATGGTCCCCGAGCGGGTCGTGGCCTGGCACTACGGGCGGGGCGACTACGCCCGGATGCAGCGCGGGGAGTCGCTCCGGGTCGGGCTGCCGTAGTCGCGCCCTGCGGGTCGACCCGGACGTCAGGGCCCGGCGTCGCGGCGCGGGAGCCAGGCCTCGACGGTGGTCCCGGCGCCCGGCGCGCTCTGGATCCGGCACCAGCCGCCCGCCAGCTCGGCGCGCTCGCGCATCGCGGTGAGCCCGAGGTGCCCCGGGGGGCTCTCGGGCATCGCGGCCGGGTCGAACCCGCGGCCGTCGTCGCTCACCCGGACGACGAAGCCGTCGTCCGCGTCCCGGAGCTCCACGCGCACCGCCCGGGCCCGGGCGTGGTTGCGCACGTTCCGGAGGGCCTCCTCGACGATCCGGAACGCGCAGGCCCGCGCCTCGGCCCCGGGCTCGGTGGCCAGGGCGTCGTCGAGCTCGCAGCGGACGGCCTGCTCGTCGGCGAAGCGGTCCAGGAGCTCGCGGACCGCGGCGGCGAGCCCTTGGCGGTCGAGGGACGACGGACGGAGCTCGAACAGCAGCCGCCGGGACCGGGCGATCGCCTCGCGGAGGCTCTCGTCCAGGTGGGCCAGCGCCTCGGCGGTCTCCGGATCGGTGGGGCGGCGGAGGAGCACGCCCAGGCGCATGGAGATCGCGGTCATGATCTGGATCGCGTCGTCGTGGAACGCGTTGGCGATGAGACGACGCTCCTCCTCCTGGGCGTCGGTCAGCCGGCGCAGCAGGACCCGGCGCTGGCGGTCCACCCGGCGCAGCTCGTCGACGGTCCGCTCGAGCTCGGCCGTCCGTTCCCGCACCAGGTCCTCGAGCCGGGCGTTCATGCGCCGGAGGCTTTCGTTGGCCTCGCGGAACCCCCCGAGCGCCATCTCGAAGGGACCGAGGGCCTCGAGGAGGAACGCGGCGGCGGCGCGGGCCCTGGCGGCGGCCTCCGCCCCGGACCGCGCCTGCACGAGCACCTGCGCGAGGGCCTCCCGGTGGGCGGCGACGAGGTCGGTGACCCCCAGGCCCGAGGCGAGGGCGCCCCGCCCGAGCTCGTACGCCTGGGCCAGGCTCGCCTCGTCCGGGCGCGCCAGGTACCGGCGGAGCCCCTCGAGGTAGCTGCCAGCGAGCTGCGCGACCGGCGGCACCGCGATCACCCTCCCAGGAACCGCCCGAGGAGGACGAGGGCGTCGTCGGTGCCGCGCACCCGGGCGGCGAGGATCCTCCGCACGAGCGACCCGAGGTCGGTCCAGGGGTCGACGTCGTCGCGGAACCCGACGTCGATGCCGTCGGTCGCCATCGCCACCGTATCCCCGGCCGCGAGGGGGAGCTCCCCCCGATGGGGGCGGACGGTCCCGCCTCCCACGACCCCGCCCTGGAGGGCGATCGAGGAGCGGGCGCGGTCCGCCCGGACCAGCACCGTCTCCACGTTCCCCACCCCCGACCACGCGAGCCGCGGCGGGTCGGGGAGGACGACGGCCACGCTCACCGCCGCCCCCCGGGTGCTCCGGAGGGCCGCGTCGGCCCGGGCGATCAGGTGCTCCGGGTCCCGGGCCCCCGCGGACCCGAGCGCCGCCACCGCGGCCTCCGCCGCGCGCGCGGCGAGCTCCCCGTGCCCCAGCCCGTCGACCACCGCGAGGATCGCGCCCTCCGGGCTCGCTCGGACCAGGTGGCGATCGCCGCAGACGGCCTCCCCGGGGTGCGCCACCCACCCCACCGCCCAGGCCAGCGCGAGCGGTCTCAGGGCGAGCCCGGTGGTCACGGTCGCAGCCATCTCCGCATCCTGACCGTCGTGCCGCGGCCGCGCGCGGTCTCGATCTCGAACTCGTCCATCAGCCGCCGCGCCCCGGGGAGCCCGAGGCCCAGGCCCGAGGCCGTGGAGTACCCGTCCTGGAGCGCGCGCTCCACGTCGGGGATGCCCGGGCCCTCGTCGCGGGCCACCACCTCGATGCCCCGGCGCGTCCCGTCCGCCACCTCCGAGAGCAGGACCTCGCCGCGCCCGGCGTGCTGGAGGATGTTCCGGGCGACCTCTGAGATCGCGGTGGCGATCAGGGCCAGGTCGCTCGCGGCGAACCCCAGCCGTTCCGCGAGCCGCCGCCCCTCCTGCCGGGCGACGACGATGTCCGGCTCGCCCTCGATCGGGACCGCCGTCTCAGCGCTCACGGCGCCCACCGTCGCGCCGCCGCAGCAGCTCGAGCGCCTCCTCGAGGTCGAGGGCGGTCGCGACGTCCTCGAGCCCCAGCCCCATCCGGACCATGGCGAAGGCGACCTCCGGGTTTATCCCCACGATCACGGTCTCGGCGCCGCGGAGGTGGAGCACCCGCGCGATGTCCCTGAGCATCCGCGTGGCGAAGGAGTCCAGGACGTCGACCGCCCCCACGTCGATCACGACGCCGGTCGAGCGGAACCTCCCGACCCGCTCCGACAGCTGCTCCTGGAGCTCGGCGAGCTCGGCGTCGGTGAGCGCGGCCTGGACGGTGGCGATGAGGTACGGGCCCTGCTTGAGGATGGGGACGCTCACCCGCCCGCCCCCGCCCCGTCGCCCAGGAGCCGCTCCGCCTCCTCGATCCCGGAGCGGAGGTCGCCGGCCGTGTTGAGCTTGGAGGGGTCGACCCCGATCCGGACCAGGGTCTGGGCGTTCGCGGTCGAGATCCCCGTCACGATCACCCGGGCGCCCATCAGGCGGGCCGCCTCCGTCGTCTGCATCAGGTGGTTCGCGACCATCGAGTCCACGGCGGGCACCCCGGTCACGTCGATCACCACGACGCGGGCCCGCTCCCGGGCCACGGCCGCCAGGAGCTCCTCCGTCACCTGCCGGGCTCGCTCGGAGTCGACGACCCCGACGAGCGGGAGCAGCAGGAGCCCCTCGCGGAGCGAGAGGACGGGGGTGGCGAGCTCGCGGATCGCCTGCTGCTGCTCCCGGATCACCCGCTCCTTCTCGCTCAGGTAGGCCTCGCCCATCGCGGCGAGGGCGCGCCCCAGGAGGTCCTCGACGGCGAGCAGCGTGCGCCGGAGGCGGTCGGGCTCCCCGCCGTAGCGGTCGAAGAGCCGACGGAGGAGCGGCTGCCGGAGCGCGCTCACCACCGGCATCCACGAGTGGAAGGGGATACCGGTCCGCGCGTACGCCACCGCCTGCTCGCGCAGGCGCGCGAAGTACCCCTCCCAGTCCCCCTCCTCGATCGCCCGGCGGAGGCGCTCCAGGTCCTCCGCGCGCTGGGCCCGGAGCTGCTCGGGCGTCATCGCGGCGAGGAGCCGACCGAACTCGGGGTGGTCGGCGAAGCGGGCGGTGAGCTCCTCCGCGATCTCGTCGTGGGCCGCCGCGTAGGCCTCCCAGAACCAGCGGAGCGCCTCGGTGTCGGTAGGCTCGGTGGGCTCGGTGGTCCGCGCGTGCACCGTCATCAGCATCGCACCTCCGGGCAACGCCTGGGCGAGTGTATCCCCTCCCCGGCCCTCCCCCGTGGAGGACCGATCCACGGAGGAAGCATCGGCAGGGAGGCCCCGGACCCTGAGCCTCGGGCCCTACTGGAGCCGCCGGGGGTAGGTGCGCGCCCACCGGCGCCGCCACCGGAGCTCGCCCCCCTCGCGGACGTCGAGCTCGAGCTCGATCCGGTACGTCCGGGCGTCGCTCTCGACCCGCTCCCGGGCCTCGGTCTCCACGATGGCCTCGGGGAACTCGATCAGGTACCGGTAGCGGGCCTCGCAGCGCGCCCGCCCCGGGTCGTCGGTGGAGACCGCGACCACGCCGTCGGAGCGCTCGACCACGCGGCGGGCCTCCGGCCCCTCGAGCTCCTCCACCGAGCCGTGCCCGATCACCGCCCACGTCTCCCGCGCCACCACGTCGTGCTCGATCCGCCAGACGAGCGGGCCGCCCGGGGCGTCGGGCGGCGGGACGCGTTGCCGTTCCCTGGTCGGCGGGGCGAAGGTCGGACGCTCCGCGACCGGGGAGGGTCCCTCGAGGACGGGGAGCGTGAGCACCGCGTCGGCCCGGTCGATCTCGAGCTCGCCGGGGAAGGGCGGGGGCCAGGCGTTCGGCCAGTCGGCGGGCGCGAGGTCGAGCCGGATCCGGTGGCCGGGCTCGAAGACCCAGGAGGTGGCCTCCAGCTCGATCCTCACCCGTTCCCTCCGTCCAGGCTCGAGGGGCTCGGGGCGTTCCCGCGAACGCCGGTGGGTGAGGTTCAGCATCCCCCGGGTCACGAGGGCGGAGGTCCCGTCGGGGAACACGTCGCAGACCTTCGCCGAGAGGTAGGCGACGGGGACCGTGGCGGCCACCGTCACCTCGACCGCGGGGTGGCCGAGGACCTCGAGCTCCTCCTCGAGGGGCCCCCAGTCGAACGAGAGCGAGGACGCCTCGTCGGCTCGCTGGTCCGCGGGTTGGCCGTAGGGGAGGTGGCCGGCGCAGGAGATCCACGCCGTCCACCCCACGTCGCCGCGGATCGGGAGGCGGTCGGGGCCGCGCCCCGGCGGCCCCCAGGCGTCGGCCAGGCCGAACCTCCGCTCGCGGAGTCGCTCCGCGGGCCACCGGGGCTCGAAGCGCCACTCCCCGCGCACCTCGGGGAGGAACGGGTCGGGCGGGGTCGGGCGGCGGACGAAGACCGCGATCTCGGGCTCCCGGTCCACCCCGTTGTCCACGCCCTTGAGCCACCGGTCCCACCACCGGAGCATCTCGGGGACCAGGTCGATGTTCGGGCCGGGGAGCGACGTGTCGGTCGCGGCGTGCGACCACGGGCCGAGCAGCAGGCGCTTGGGGCAGCGGAGCG
>DATLZM010000204.1:0-6722 GCA_035573995.1 Actinomycetota bacterium
GGGTGCTCGACGGGCGCGCCTACCCGCCGGCCGCCGAGGCCGAGACCGCCGACGCCTGACCCGGCGAGGCCATCGCTCCGGCTACCCGTCCTCCCCGGCGAAGCGCGGGGCCAGGCGGCGGTAGGTCTCCTCGAGGAGCTCGGGCACCACCTTGGTCTCCCCGATCACCGGCATGAAGTTGGTGTCGCCGCTCCAGCGGGGGACCACGTGCCAGTGGACGTGGTCGGGGATACCGGCGCCAGCGACCCTCCCGAGGTTCATCCCCAGGTTGAAGCCGTGCGGTTCCATCTCCGCCTTCAGCGCCACCACCGAGCGCTGGAGCAGGCGGTCGACGTCGGCGAGCTCCTCCGGGGTCACCTCCTCGAGCTCCCCGACGTGGCGGAAGGGCGCCACCATGAGGTGGCCGGGGTTGTAGGGGAACGCGTTCAGGACCGCGAACGCGCTGCCCGCGCGGGCGAGGATCCGGGCCGCCGCGTCGTCCCCCAGGCGGGGGAGCTCGCAGAAGATGCAGCCCTCCGGCTCCCCCTTCGCCGCGCGGATGTACTCCATCCGCCACGGCGTCCACAGGTGCCGCAGCTCCCCCACCCCGCTCACCGTCCCCACCGGCCGACCCTCGACCCCCCGCCCCTCGCCACCCGGATGGCCACCGGACCCATCGCCTCAGCCCTCGAACCGGGAGGGCTCGAGGGAGCGGGTCCGCACCTCCTCGAGGAGCGCGTCGAGGAACACCGGGAGGCGGACCCCGCGGGTCTCGCGGCCCTCGCGGTCCCGGACCGAGAGGGCGTCCCCGGCCTCCACCTCGCGGTCCCCGATCACGAGCGTGTAGGGGACCTTCATGAGCTGCGCCTCGCGCACCTTCTTCCCCACGGTCTCGCCGCTCTCGTCCACCGAGGCCCGGAGCCCGGCCCCCCGGATCCGCCGGGCCAGCTCCCGCGCGTGGTCGAGGTGGCGGTCGGCCACGGGGATCACCCGGACCTGCTCGGGCGCGAGCCAGAGCGGGAACGCCCCCGCGTAGTGCTCGATCAGCACCCCGACGAACCGCTCGATCGAGCCCAGGATGGCCCGGTGGATCATCACCGGGCGGTGCCGGGCGTTGTCGGCGCCCACGTACTCCATCCCGAACCGCTCGGGGAGCGCGAAGTCGACCTGGACCGTGGTGAGCTGCCAGAGCCGCCCGATCGCGTCCCGGAAGTGGAAGTCGACCTTGGGTCCGTAGAACGCGCCCTCCCCCGGCGCGACCTCGTAGGCGAGGCCGCTCTTGTCGAGCGCGGCGCGGAGGGCGTCGGTGGCCCGGGCCGCCATCGCCTCGTCCACGATCGACGCCTCCGGCGCCAGGGTGGAGAGCGAGACGACGGGATCGGAGAACCCGAACGTCCGGTGGATCTCGAGCGTGAGGTCGAACACCCCCAGGATCTCGTCCACGAGCTGCCCCTCGGTGCAGACGATGTGGGAGTCGTCCTGGGTGAAGCCCCGGGCCCGGAGGAGGCCGTGGAGCACCCCGGGCCGCTCGTGCCGGTAGACCACGCCGAGCTCGGAGAGACGCATCGGCAGCTCCCGGTAGGAGCGGGTGCGGGCCTTGTAGATCAGCACGTGGAACGGGCAGTTCATGGGCTTGACGAAGTACTCGTTCCCGTGCGCGTCGGCCATCGCCGGGTACATGTTCTCCCGGTACTTCTCGAGGTGGCCCGAGGTCTCCCACAGGACGCCCCGCGCGAGGTGCGGGGTGGCGACGATCTCGTAGCCCCGCTCGAGGTGGAGGTCCCGCACGTAGTCCTCGAGCTGCTTGCGGAGGATCCCCCCGCGCGGGTGCCAGAGGAACAGCCCCCCGCCCAGCTCGTCGGGCGAGGAGAAGAGGTCCAGCTGCCGCCCCAGCTTGCGGTGGTCGCGGCGCTCGGCCTCCTCCAGCCGGCGCAGGTGGGCCTCGAGCTGCTCCCGGCTCGGCCAGACCGTCCCGTAGATCCGGGTGAGCATCGGCCGGCGCTCGTCCCCCCGCCAGTAGGCGCCCGCGATCGAGAGGAGCTTGAAGGCCTGGCCCACGAACCGGGTGGAGGGCACGTGGGGCCCCCGGCAGAGGTCCGCCCACCCGTCGTTGCGGTAGACGCTCACGGTCTCGGCCCCGGCCCCCTCCGCCTCGTCCAAGCCCTCGATGATCTCCCGCTTGTAGGGCTGATCGGCGAACCGCCGGAGCGCCTCCTCGCGGGGCAGCTCCTCGCGGACGAACGGCTGGTCCGCGGCCACCAGCTCCCGCATCCGCTCCTCGATGCGCGGCAGGTCCTCCGGCGTGAGGGGGCGGGGCAGCTCGAAGTCGTAGTAGAACCCGTCCAGGGTAGGCGGGCCGATCGCGTACCGGGCGCCCGGGACGACGTCGCAGACCGCCTGAGCCATCACGTGGGCCGCGGAGTGGCGGAGGACCACGAGCCCGTCCGGGTCCTCCGGTCGCACCGGCACCACCTCGCAGTCCCGCTGCGGGACGAACGAGAGGTCCACGAGCTCCCCGTCCACCCTGGCGGCGATGGTCCCCGGCGGGAGGGCGGAGCCGACCGGCTCCCCCTCGGGGAGCTCCACGGCGGACCCGTCGGGCAGGCGCAGGGTGGGCACGGTCGGGTCATCTTAGATGAGCCCGGGCGCGGACCGTGGCGGGTCGGGTACCCTGCAGCGGCTCGCAGGCATGACGCCTGAGGCCGACGGGGCCTCGGGCACCGCGGGAGGGGGTGACGGCGATGG
Source organism: Actinomycetota bacterium (assembly GCA_035573995.1). Taxonomy (GTDB): domain Bacteria; phylum Actinomycetota; class UBA4738; order UBA4738; family HRBIN12; genus DATLZM01. The sequence goes on from DATLZM010000204.1 coordinate 2,725, forward strand.
AGGTCGCGTCCGGGGTCCGTCGGCTCACCATGGGCATCGTCAACTGGTACCTCGTGGAGGAGGGCGGGAGCTTCACGGCCATCGACGCCGGGACGCCGAGCGACTGGCGCCTCCTCGTGGGAGCCCTGGGAGGCGCGGGCCTCCAGCGCCTCGACGCCGTCCTGCTCACCCACGCCCACGCCGACCACGTGGGCTTCGCCGAGCGGGCCCGCCGGGAGGCAGGGGCGACGGTCCGGATCCACCGGGCCGACGCCGACGTCGCGGGCGGTGCGGAGCCGGGAAGGAACGAGCGAGGGCTGCTCGCCTACCTCTGGAGACCCCAGGCCTACCGGACCGCCTTCTCGCTCCTTCGGCGGGGCGCGGGGAAGATGGTCCCGATCGCAGAGGTCGCGGCGTTCGGGGACGGCGAGGCCCTCGACGTCCCCGGCCGGCCGCGCGTGATCCACGCCCCCGGCCACACCCCTGGGAGCTGCGCGCTCTGGCTCGACGGGCGCGGGGTCCTGTTCACCGGCGACGTCCTCGTGACCTGGAACCCCCTCACGGGACGGCCCGGGCCCCAGATCATGCCCGCCGCCTTCAACCGGGACAGCCGCGAGGCCCTCGCGTCGCTCGCGCGGCTCGAGGGGCTCGCCGCCACCGTCCTCCTCCCGGGGCACGGCGAGCCCTGGCGGGGCGACCCCACCGACGCCGTCGAGCACGCCCGGCGCGCGGGGTTCTCGTAGCCGGGCCCGCCGAGGCCGACCGCGGCCGGCGAGCCCGGGAGCGCGCCGGATGGGCCCGCGGCGTTCCCGTCAGGTCACCGTGACGTCGACGGAGAACCCGCCCTGCACGATCTGGCGGAGGGTCCGGACGGCCCGGGCGATCGCGGGGAACCCCCCGTCCGGGGGCACGCCGTCGGCGACCACCACCTCGCCCTTGCCGCCCTCGAGGAACGCCTCCTGGAGCTCGGCGATCAGGTCGTTGTTCCGCTCCGCCCCCTCGAGCTGCGACAGCAGGTCGTCCAGGGACCCGGCCGCCGGGCCCTCCTGGACGGGCTCCTCGAAGAAGAAGGGGTCGACGATGGCTCCCTGACCGCCGCGGACCACGAGCTGCAGCGTCGTCCCCCGCGCGACGAAGTCGGGCACCCGGAGGCGGAGGGTCTTCTCCACCGGCTTCCCCCGCGGCGGCCGCAGCGTGACGGTCACGGTCAGGACGTCGCCGGGCCGGGCCTGGACGCCGAACTCCACGGGCTCGGGGTGCGAGCTCGAGGCCACCCGCACCCGGGTGATCTCGAGCGTGCGGTCGCGCTGCGTCACGTCCCCCTCGAGCCGCATCGAGGTGATCCGGACCGGTTCGAAGGGGTTGTGGAGGATCGCCGAGAGGTTCAGGAAGGCGGGCTCGAGGAGCGCGTCGATCGCGATGTCGAAGTCGGAGGCGAACATGTTCTCCCGGTGGAACCGGAACGTCTCCCCGCCCCGGCGGGTGCCCGTGATGGTCCACGCCAGCCGGGAGCTCCCCGAGCCGATGCGGTCGAAGGCCCGGTCGAACTCCACGAGGAGCGCGAAGAACGCGAGGGAGTCGAGGAACTCGAACTCCCGCGCGATCCGGGTCGCGCCCCCGCGGGTCACGCCGAGGTCGACGTTCCGCAGGCGCGCGGTGACCGGGGTGAGGTCGGGGAAGCGGCCCGCCACGCCGCCCACCCCGGCCAGCCGGTCCTGGGTGAGGAGGCCGTGCGGGAGCCCGACGTTCGCCACCTTGAACGGGAAGAGGATGTTGCGGACCACGCCCAGCACGCTCCCGCCGTTCAGGCCCATGCGGGCCGGCCCGCTGAAGAAGAAGGGATGGCCGAAGGCGACGCTCCTCCGCCCCAGCCGCGCGGTGGTGGTCCCGATGCCGCCGATCGTGAGGTCCCCGTAGGAGAGGACCGCCGAGTACACCGATCCCGGGGGCAGCGGGGCCGTCCGCTCCGGGCGGCGCGGGGCCGCGGCCCGGGCCCCGGAGGTGACGACGAACGGGAGCCCGGCATCTCGGACGCCCTGGCGGAGGAGCCCCAGGCGGCGGTCGCCCAGCCCCGAGACCGCGAGGGGGATCAGGAGCTGGCGCATCTCCCCCTCCCCGCCGGCCGCCGCCACTGCCGCCTCCCGGAGCCCGGGGGCGAGGGCGACCCGCTCCGGCCAGCGGAGCTCGGGCCTGCTGGGGATGGTCGAGGGGTACTGGAGGATCTCGAGCATCGGCTCGGCCGGGGTGAGCCCGGCGACCCGGAAGTCGCCGCCGAAGAAGCCGTAGGCCACGGCCCCGACCAGGCGCCCACCCACGTAGACCGGCGAGCCGGACATCCCGGCCACCACCCCGCCGGTCTCCTCGATCAGGTCGCCGAACAGCTCGACCAGGATGAAGTCGATCTCCGGGGCGATCCCGTCGGGTTGCACGCCCAGGATCCGGACCCCGAACGAGCGGACGTCGGTCCCCGAGATCACGGTGAGCCCGTGGCCCACCATCCCCCGGCGGAGCTCGGAGACCGGCAGGATGGGGATCCCGGCCACGGTCCGCGCCCCGGCGCGGGACGCCGACCGCGGCGCTGCGACGGGCCCGGGGGCTGCGGGGGCCGGTGCCGCGGCGAGCCCGAGGACCAGGGCCAGGGCCGCGGCCAGCCCGACGAGCGCGGGACGGCGACGTGCGACGCGACGCATCTCGAACCCCTCCTTCCTCCCCCTACGCCCGGGCGCGAACCATCCGACCGCGCACGGCCCGGCGTCCTACCGACGCATCGAGCCGCCCCTTGGGTTCCAACCCCGGTCCCCCGGCGGGAGCGCACCCGGTCGCGCCGGCAGCCCGACCCTACGCGGCTCCGCGTGCCCGGCGCAACGCCGGAATCCGGACGGGCCGCGAGACACTCGGGGCGATCAGGTCGCCCGGGCGGTCCACCGACCGTCGGCGCGTCGGACCCGGACCGGCACCCCGAAGCAGGCGCCGAGGGCGGCGTCGGTGAGGACCTCCTCGACCGGGCCGGCCGCCACCACCTGGCCCTCCCGCAGGAGCGCGGCGTGCGTGGTGGAGGCCGGGAGGTCCTCGAGGTGGTGGGTGGCGAGGACGCTCGTCGCGGCGCGGGCCCGCCCGGCCCCGTCGATCGCGGCGAGGAGGAGCTCCCGCCCCGGGAGGTCCAGGCCCGCCGCGGGCTCGTCGAGGAGGAGGACCTCCGGCCGGCCGAACAGGGCCCGGGCCAGGAGGATGCGCTGCCGCTCCCCCTGGCTGCACCGCTCCCATGGCCGTCGGGCGAGCCCGGCGCAGCCGACGAGCCCGAGGAGCTCACGCGCCTCGGCCCGGTCGCGGTCGTCGAACCCCTGGAGCCAGGGGACCAGCGTCGAGCGCTTGCCCGTGAGGACGACCTCCTCGGCGCTGAGGCCCCGCGGCAGAGCGTCCGACACCGCGTGGCCCAGGTGGCCGATCCTCGCGCGGAGGTCCCGGACGTCGGTCCTCCCGAGCTCCGCGCCGAGCACCGTCACCCGGCCCCGGGAGGGCTGGCGGAGGGCGCCGGCGACCGAGAGGAGCGTCGTCTTCCCGGACCCGTTCGGGCCGAGGAGCGCCCACCGCTCCCCGCGCCGGATCCGGAGCGACACGGGCCCCAGGATCCGCCGTCCCTCGACGAGGACCTCGGCGTCCTCGATCAGGACCGCGTCGAGCCCCTCCCTCCGTGCGGCCTCCACGGGTCGGAGGGTAGCTCAGGCGGGGACTTCGTCCTCCCAGCCGGGGAGCTGGTACAGGAGCGCATCGGGCCCGCCGTCGGCGGGCTCCTCCCCCACGGGCCGGAACCCGCACTTCTCGAGGACCCGGATGGAGCCGACGTTGGTGCGCGCGACGCTCGCGAACAGCGGACGGACCGGCTCCACCCGGAGGAACCGGCGGAGGGCCTCCGTGGCGATCCCCCGCCCCCAGAACGCCCGGCCCAGCCAGTAGCCGACGTAGCGGCGCCCGCCCACGGCGAAGCTGACGACGTTCCCGGCGACCCTGCCGTCCACGAC
>DATLZM010000205.1:0-1332 GCA_035573995.1 Actinomycetota bacterium
GGGGCAGCGAGCGCCCGCCCCGCCGCCCACCCGAGACCCGGCCGCCTCCCCGACCACGCGGCCCTGGTTCGCCCCCGCTCCTCGCCACCACGGCCGCGCGGCGGCCGGCCTCGAGGCGCGCGGCGAGGGCGACCAACGGCACGGACGCGAGCGCGGACGCGAGGACCTCGCCGTTCACCGGTCCGGCCCCTCCTCGAAGAGCTCGTCCGGCGCCGACGCGCCCCGCTCCGCGAGGAGGTCCGCGAGCGGCGGACGCTCCCCCGTGGCGGCGAAGGCACCGGTCGGCCCCTCCCGCGGGCGGAACGCGAAGATCGTCCGCACCACCGCCTCGCCGTCCCGGACGCCCTCGACCGTGGCGATCTCGAAGACCACCCGCCGTCCGTCCCTGAGCCTGGCCATGTGCACGACCACGTCCACCGCCGAGGCGACCTGCTCCCGCACGTGGGCCGCCGGCAGGTCGACGTCGGACATCAGCGCCATCGTCTCCAGGCGCCAGAGCAGGTGGCGGGGGGAGTTCGCGTGGGCCGTGGAGAGGGAGCCGTCGTGACCCGTGTTCATCGCCTGGAGCATGTCGAGGGCCTCGCCGCCCCGGACCTCGCCCACGATGATCCGGTCGGGGCGCATCCGGAGGGCGTTGCGGACCAGGTCGCGGACCGTCACCTCGCCCCGGCCCTCGACGTTGGCCGGCCTCGCCTCGAGCCCGACCACGTGGGGCTTGGCGAGGCGGAGCTCGGCCGCGTCCTCGATCGTGATCAGCCGCTCGCCGTCGGGGATGAACGTGGAGAGCACCCCGAGGAGCGTGGTCTTCCCCGAGCTCGTCCCGCCCGAGACCACGACGTTGGCCCGGCCCCGGACGCAGGCCGCGAGGAACGCGAGCATCCGCGGCCCCAGGGTGCCGCCCCGCACCAGGTCGTCGGGCCCCAGCGGGACCGGCGAGAACTTCCGGACGGTGAGGACGGGACCGCGGAGCGAAAGGGGCGGGATCACGGCGTGGACCCTGCTGCCGTCCGGGAGTCGCGCATCCGCCCACGGCGATGACTCGTCGACCCGGAGGCCGAGCGGGGCCACGATCCGCTCGATCAGGTGCAGGACGGCCTCCTCCCCCTCAAACAGACCATCCGGCACCCTCTCGATCCGCCCCCTCCGCTCCACGTACACGTCGTCGGCCCCGTTCACCATGACCTCGGTGACGTCGGGGTCCCGGAGCAGGTGCTCGATGGGCCCGTAGCCGACGACCTCGTCCGACACGCGGTTCACGACCTGCACGAGCTGGCGCGGGGGGAGGACGTGCCCCTCCGCGCGGAGGATCGCGAGGGCTTCCTCGCGGATCCG
>DATLZM010000206.1:0-10331 GCA_035573995.1 Actinomycetota bacterium
CCAGGCCGCCGCCGCGGTCGCCGAGGGAGCGCGGCCGGGCAGGCGCCGTCGGTGGCTGCGAGTGACCGCGCTCGTGATCACCGTCCTCGCGCTCCTCGGCGGGGCCTCCGCCGGGGCCTGGGTGCACCTGGAGACCCGGGACGAGCTGGAGGCGACGAGGGCCGAGCTGCGACGGACCAGGGTGGAGCTCTCGGCGACCGAGGAGGACCTCGAGGTCACCCGCTTCAAGCTCGAGCGGGAGGAGGAGCGGAGCCGGGAGCTCGAGCGGAACGTGCGGCGGCTCCGGACCGAGCTCCGCGGGGTCCGCGGCACGCTCTCCGAGGCCCAGGAGCGGCTCGAGCTCCAGGCCGGGCAGATCGAGGACCTGAAGGACTGCCTGAACGGCGTCTCGCTCGCCTTCGACAGCGTCCTCTACGGGGACTACCGGGGCGCGGCGAACGCGCTGATCGCGGTGGAGTCCGCCTGCCAGTCCGCGTTCGCGTTGTTCTAGACATGTAGCCGTAACGGGTCCTGCCGAGGACCTCGACGGCCTGCGGGTGCGCGTGCACTCTCGACGACCCCATCCGCGTGAAGTGGCGGGCCGCGCGGTCGTGCGGGCGGCCCTCGAATGGCTCCCTGCCCTCCGCGACGAGCTCACCAGCGAGGGCCCGGAGACGCCCTGATTGGTCGGCCATCTGTCATGTCGGCTGGTCGACTCATACTTCTACATACTTCTACCCGTTCGAGCGCATGAGGGCGGAAGCGGGGCGGAAGCGTTCCCCGACCGGACGGCCGCGCAATGCCCGCAGGGAGGAGGAAAAGGCGATGAGAACTCTTGTCAGGTACGGGGTCGTGGTGGTCGTGTCTCTGCTGATCGGATACGGACTCGGCTCCGCAGGCCAAGGATCCAGGGACCTGGCCGCGAGACCTCAGCAAGCGGGCGGCGAGGCCACAGGCACGGAGGGCTCCGCTCCTGCAACCGCGGCTCTCTCCTCACCCTCACCCACGCCGGAGGAGGCGGAGGTGCTGGACGGAACGTGGAGACTCGTCGCCTGCGACCTCCAGCTCTTCACGCAGGGCTTCGACACGTCGACCCTCGTCGGAGCGGTGGTCGTGAGGAACACCGGAAACGTGCCAGCAAAGGTGACCGTCAACCTCAAGTGGGACGCGCTGCCCGGCCCTCTGTTCGACGGAGGAACGAAGGTGGTCGCCCTGGAACCGGGGCGGTCCAAGCAAGTGCGGTTCACGAAGAAGATCGGCAGCGATGACGTAGACCGTGTTCAGTCGTCACCCGGCTACCAGTCCGCGGACAGCGGGAAGTTGTGCAAGGTGAAGGCCAGCATAGAGAAGGCCTGAACGGCGGTCCCGTGTTCGGATGAGCCGAGGTTCTATCCACTGATAGGTCGCGACACGGAACGAGCGCGACGGGCTGACGCGCTGATTGCTCCGGACGCGGCCGGCCGCCCGCACGACTGCGCGGCCCTCGAGTGGCTCGCCGCCCTCCGCGACGAGCCACCGGCGGCGGCCCCGTCAGGGTGCGCCTTGGGGGAGACGGGGAAGACGGGTTCGGGGGCCACCACCGGGCGGGAGCCCAGGTACGTCATCTGTCACCCGAGAGCGTTCGAAGGAAGAGCGCAACCATGGTCGGGTCCAGCTCGCCGCGGTAGTCGAACGCGTCCCGGCACTCCTCGAACTCGTTCCGGCGGATCTGGTGCGTGTAGTCGTAGTGCTCGAGGAGCACCGGGTGCCGTCTGTCGTTGACGACCGCCGCCTCGACGCTCACCCGGCCGGTGGCTCTCGTCATGTCGTGGACCATGCGGGCGACCTCGGTGAGGTCGCCGTCGGAGGACACGATGACCGCGACGTCCATGAGTCGCCGGAGCGCGAGATCGACCACGTCCAGCGCCAGCGCGAGATCGATCCCCTTCTCGCGAGGCCGCTCGTACGGCGTCGCGCGCGCGTCGACCGTCTCGCCTACGTGGTCCTCGGGGCGTCCCAGCGGGTTCGTGTCGAGGCCCCACTCCCAGCGGTACCGGAGGGTCCGCTCGACGACGGTCACCCCCGTCCTCCGCATGAGAGCGTGGCGCCGACTGGCCTGGGCGTGCTGCGCTGGTTCCTTGCGTGGGTCGTGGATCCCGCTGTAGTAGCGCGTGCCCGCCAGACGCCGATCGCCGCTCAACAGTCGTGCCAAGAGGATAGGATGGACGAGCCCCGAGCCGAACGTTCGTTCGCACGCCTTGAAGAGGTTCTGGCCGTCCACGAAGACGATGACCCTTGCGTGAGGGTCCGTCCTGCGACCCGACGAGACCAACAGCCCCCCTGCGAAGAAAAACCCCGGACGTCCCGCGAGGGGAGGCCGGGGTCGTTACGCCCGTATCTTGACGCGTGGCACGCCGTGTGTCACTCCCCCGATCGGGGGATGTTCCAGGTCGCCGCGCTTGGGTGCGCCACCCTCGGCTAAGGGGAGCTTCATAGATCCCGCAGGGCGCCGGTTCGGCCATGTCGGCGCCCTGCGCTACCCTTCGGTGCAACATGTGGCTCCCCCTCGACCGACCGCCGCGGCGTCGCCTCGGGGACCTGGCGTGCTGGGGCTCGGGCGGCCCCGAGATCTGCCTCGTTCGGCAGGACCTCTGCCACCTCTCGAAAGGCTGAGCCGTGGACGTCTTCCAGCTCCGCGACCGCGTGATCGCCGACTACCGCGACTACGCAACCAGCTTCGTCCAGATCTCCGACGAGCGGATCCGCGAGCACGTGGAGCGGGAGCTCGACGCCGGGCTGCTCTGGCCCGAGCCGCTGATCCAGCTCAACCCGACGTTCGAGGTCGGGGGCACCATCGACGACCTCGTGGCCCGCGGCGTCCTCCACCCCGAGTGCTCCCGGATCTTCCGCCACAAGCCCGATCCGGACGACCCCGACCCGGACCTGCCCCCGGAAGGACGTCCCATCCGGCTCCACCGCCACCAGGTGGAGGCCATCGAGGCGGCGCGGGCGGGAGCCAACTACGTACTCACGACCGGGACCGGGTCGGGCAAGAGCCTCACCTACATCGTCCCCATCGTGGACGACGCCCTGCGGAACCCGGGGCGTGGTGTCAAGGCGATCGTGGTCTACCCCATGAACGCCCTGGCCAACAGCCAGGTGCACGAGCTCGAGAAGTTCCTGACCTACGGCTACCCGGGCCGGCGGGGGCCGGTGCGCTTCGCCCGGTACACCGGGCAGGAGAGCGAGGAGGAGCGCGAGGCGATCATCGCCGACCCGCCCGACATCATCCTCACCAACTACGTGATGCTCGAGCTCGTCCTCACCAGGCCCCGGGAGCGCCGCCTGGTGGAGGCGGCGCGGGGTCTCCGGTTCCTCGTCCTCGACGAGCTGCACACCTATCGCGGCCGGCAGGGTGCGGACGTGGCGCTCCTGTGCCGCCGGGTGAAGGAGGCCTGCGAGGCGGAGCACCTCCGCTACATCGGAACCTCGGCCACGATGACCGCCGATCCCGCGCGCCCCTTCGAGGAGCAGCGGCGGGAGGTCGCTCAGGTCGCGACCCGCATCTTCGGGGCCGAGGTCCGCCCCGAGCACGTGATCGGGGAGACCCTCCGCCGCCTTACCCCGCCCGACGACCTCGCCGATCCCGCGTTCGTCGAGCGCCTTCGGGCCCGGGTCCTCTCCGACGAGCCCCCGCCCGAGCGGTTCGAGGACTTCGTCGCGGACCCCCTCTCGAGCTGGATCGAGAGCGCCTTCGGGCTCCGGGCCGAGTCGGGAACCGGCCGGCTGGTGCGGAGGAAGCCCCGGCCGATCACGGGGCCGGAGGGCGCGGCGGAGGAGCTCGCGCGCACGCTGGACGTGCCCGTCGATCGAGCCGCCGGGGCCATCCGGCGTCAGCTGCTCGCGGGCTACCGCGCCCAGGATCCCGACACGGGCTTCCGCGCCTTCCCCTTCCGGCTCCACCAGTTCGTGAGCCGCGGGGAGACCGTCTACGCCACCCTGGAGGCGCCCGACGAGCGGTTCGTCACCACCCAGGGGCAGCGGTTCGCGCCCGGGGACCGGAGCCGCGTCCTGCTCCCGCTCGCGTTCTGCCGGGAGTGCGGGAAGGAGTACTACACGGTGTGGCTCCGCGGCACCGCTCCTTCCCGGTCCGTGTCGGAACGGGAGCTCCGGGACCTCCAGGGCGACGATGGGGAGGAGCCGGGCTTCCTCTACGTCGGCCTCGGGGAGGAGGCCTGGCCGACCGAGACCGAGCGGATGCTCGAGCGGCTCCCCGAGGACTGGCTGGAGGCGGACGGGTCGCTCAAGCGGAGCCGGCGGGGGGACCTGCCCCGGCCGGTCCGGTTCGCGCCGGACGGGACCGAGTCGGAGGAGGGCATCGACGCCTGGTTCGTCGGCGCGCCGTTCCGGTTCTGCCTCCGCTGCGGGGTGGCGTTCGCGGGACGGACCCGGTCGGACCTCGGCAAGCTCACCACGCTCGGCACCGGGGGCCGGAGCACGGCCACCACGATCCTCTCGCTCGCCGTGATCCGGGGCCTGCGCAACGACCCCGACCTCCCGGCCCGGGCCAGGAAGCTGCTCAGCTTCACCGACAACCGCCAGGACGCCTCGCTCCAGGCTGGCCACTTCAACGACTTCGTCCAGAGCAGCCTGCTGCGGGCCGCGCTGTACAAGGCGGCCCGCGAGGAGCCGGAGGGGCTCACCCACGACGTGCTCGCCCAGCGGGTGTTCGACGCGATGGCGCTCCCGCTCGAGCTCTACGCGGTCGACCCCGGCGTGCGGTTCGCGGCGCTCGAGGAGACGAACCGGGCCTTCCGGAACCTGATCGGCTACCGGCTCTACCAGGACCTGAAGCGGGGGTGGCGGATCACCTCGCCCAACCTCGAGGAGTGCGGGCTGCTCGTGATCGGCTACCGCTCGCTCGAGGAGTTGGCGGCGGCGGAGGACGTGTGGGCGGACGCCCACCCGGCCCTCCGCGCCGCGTCGCCCGAGGACCGGGCCAAAGTGGCCAAGGTCCTCCTCGACCACATGCGGCGGGAGCTCGCGATCAAGGTGGACTACCTCGAGCCGCGGTTCCAGGACTCCCTCCGCCAGCAGAGCAGCGCGAAGCTGATCCCGCCCTGGGCCCTGGACGAGGACGAGCGGCTCGAGACGGCCGCGGTCCTCTACCCGCGCTCGCGGCGGAACGGGGACTACCAGGGCAACCTCTACCTCTCGGGGCGGAGCGGCTTCGGCCAGTACCTCCGCCGCCCGGGGACGCTGCCGGGGGCGGGGAGGCTCACCGTGGAGGACTCCGAGCGGATTATCCGGGACCTCCTGGCCTGCCTGAAGGAGGCGGGGCTGGTCGAGGTGGTGGACCCGCCGGGCCGGGACGCGCACGTCCCCGGCTACCAGCTCCCCGCCGCGGCCATGGTCTGGAGGGCCTCGGACGGATCGACCGGGTTCCACGACCCCATCCGCGTCCCCCGGGCGCCCCAGGCGGGGAGGCGGACCAACCCCTTCTTCCTGCGCCTCTACCGAGCCATCGCCGACGAGGCCAAGGGCCTCGAGGCGCGCGAGCACACGGCCCAGGTCCGCTCCGACGTCCGCGAGGACCGGGAGGAGCGGTTCCGGGAGGCGAGGCTCCCCGTCCTGTTCTGCTCGCCCACCATGGAGCTCGGGATCGACATCGCCGAGCTGAACGTGGTGAACATGCGGAACGTGCCGCCCACGCCCGCCAACTACGCGCAGCGGAGCGGCCGGGCCGGACGGAGCGGCCAGCCGGCCTTCGTCTTCACGTACTGCGCCACCGGGAGCCCGCACGACCAGTACTACTTCCGCCGCCAGGAGCAGATGGTCTCCGGCCAGGTCCGACCGCCGAGGCTGGACCTCGCCAACGAGGACCTGCTCCGGGCCCACGTCCACGCGATCTGGCTCTCCGAGGTGGGCATCAACCTGGGCACGTCCCTCAAGGACATCCTGGACGTCGAGGGCGAGGCGCCCTCCCTCGCCCTCCAGCCCTGGGTCGCCGACCAGATCGCCCAGGAGGGCGCGAAGCGGCGGGCGGCGGAGCGGGCGGCCCGGGTCCTCGCCACGCTCGAGGGGGAGCTCACCACGGCTCCCTGGTACACGCCGGAGTGGGTGGAGACGGTCGTCGCGCAGGCCCCGCGGGCCTTCGACGAGGCGTGCGAACGGTGGCGGACCCTGTACCGGGCGGCGCGCCGGCAGTGGGACGCGCAGAACCGGGTGATCGGGGACGCCACGAAGAGCCAGCAGGAGAAGGAGCAGGCGCGCCGCCTGCGGCGGGAGGCGGAGGCGCAGCTCGACCTCCTCACCTCCGAGACGAACGGGAGCCCGCTCTACTCCGACTTCTACAGCTACCGGTACTTCGCGAGCGAGGGGTTCCTGCCCGGCTACAGCTTCCCCCGTCTCCCGCTCTCGGCCTTCATCCCGGGCCGGATCTCGCGCCGGAAGGACGCCGAGGGAGACTTCATCTCCCGCCCGCGGTTCCTCGCGATCTCCGAGTTCGGCCCCCGGACCTTCGTCTACCACGAGGGCTCCGTCTACCAGATCGAGCGGGCCATCCTGCCGGTGGACGCGGCCGGGAGGGACGGGACGCTCGCGCTCGGCGCGGCGAAGTGGTGCCGGGCCTGCGGCTACGTCCACCCGCTCGGGGACGGGCCCGGGCCCGACCTCTGCGACCGGTGCGGGGAGCGGCTCGGCGAGACCCTCACGAACCTCTTCCGCCTCCAGAACGTCGTGACCCGGCGGCGGCAGCGGATCAACTCCGACGAGGAGGAGCGGGTGCGGCTCGGCTTCGACGTCCGCACCGCCTTCCGGTTCACGGCCCCCGGCGGGAGGCCCGCCTCGCGGCGGGCCACCGTCGAGCTCGGCGACCGGCCCCTCGCCACCCTCACCTACAGCGATGCCGCGACGCTCTGGCGGGTGAACCTCGGCTGGCGGCGGCGGACGCGCGCCGGCAAGCGGGGCTTCGCGATCGACCCGCAGACGGGGCGCTGGGAGCGGAACGAGCTGGTGGACGAGGATCGGGACCCCCTCGTCCCCGCGCGGACCGTGGTGATCCCCTACGTCGAGGACCGACGGAACTGCCTGCTGTTCGAGCCGGCGGGCCGGCTCGACGCCGCCACCCTCGCCTCGCTCCAGGCCGCCCTCAAGCGGGGGATCGGCGAGCGCTACCAGCTCGAGGACGCCGAGCTCGCCGCCGAGCCCCTGCCCGCTCCCGACGACCGGCGGGCGATCCTCCTCTACGAGGCGGCGGAGGGCGGGGCCGGCGTCCTCCGGCGGCTGGTGGACGACCCCGCGGCCCTGGCCGAGGTGGCGGCCACCGCCCTCGAGCTCTGCCACTTCGACACGGCGACCCTGGAGGACCTCCGCCTGCCCCCGGGCGGGCGGCACGAGTGCGAGGCCGCCTGCTACGACTGCCTGATGAGCTACACGAACCAGCCGGACCACCCCCTCCTCGACCGCCAGCTCGTCCGCGACGTCCTCGACGAGCTCCGCCGGGCGGCCGTGCGCCCGGCGCCGACCGAGGTCCCGCGCGAGGTCCACCTGGAGCGCCTCAAGCGGTTGTGCCGCTCCGACCTGGAGCGGGCGTGGCTGGACCTCCTCGAGGAGCGCAACCTCACCCTCCCGACGTTCACGCAGCGGATCGTCGAGGAGTGCAGCGCCGAGCCCGACTTCCTCTACCCCGCCCAGATGGCCGCGATCTACATCGACGGGCCGCACCACGACCACCCCGAGCGCCACCGTCGCGACGAGGACAAGCAGCGGTGCCTGGAGGACCTCGGCTACCTCGTGATCCGGTTCCACCACCGGGACGACTGGGAGGAGATCCTCCGCCGGTACCCGTCGGTGTTCGGAGGCGAGCCGTGAGCTTCGCACCCGGCGCGCTCGTCCACGCCCGGGGCCGGGAGTGGGTCGTGCTCCCGGGCTCCGCGGACGACCTCCTCCTCGTCCGCCCCCTCGGGGGGACCGACGAGGAGAGCACCGGCATCCTCACGGCGCTCGAGGAGGTCCGGCCCGCGAGCTTCCCCCCGCCGGACCCCGCGCGGATCGGCGACCACCGGTCCTGTCAGCTCCTGCGCGACGCGCTCCGCCTCGGCTTCCGCTCCAGCGCCGGCCCCTTCCGCTCCTTCGGGCAGATCGCGGTGGAGCCCCGCCCCTACCAGCTGGTGCCGCTCCTCATGGCCCTCCGCCAGGAGCCGGTGCGCCTGCTCATCGCCGACGACGTGGGCGTGGGCAAGACGGTGGAGGCCCTCCTCGTCGCCAAGGAGCTCCTCGCCCAGGGCGACGCGGAGCGCCTCGCGGTCCTCTGCCCCCCGCACCTCGCCGAGCAGTGGCAGCGGGAGCTCGCGGAGAAGTTCCACATCCAAGCCGAGCTCGTGCTCCCGAACACGGTCCGCCGCCTGGAGCGAGGGCTCCCCTTCGGGACCTCCCTGTTCGAGGCCCACCCCTTCGTCGTGGTCTCCATCGACTTCATCAAGGGCGACCGGTACCGGAACGAGTTCGTCCGGGCCTGCCCCGAGCTGGTGATCGTGGACGAGGCCCACGGCGCCACCCGGAGCGCGGTGCGGGCCCAGCAGCTCCGCCACCAGCTCGTCGCTCGGCTCGCCGCCGACCGGGACCGCCACCTCATCCTGGTGACGGCCACCCCCCACAGCGGGAACGAGGAGGCCTTCCGCTCGCTCCTCGGGCTCCTCGACCCGAGCCTGGGGGATCTCCCCGAGGACCTGAGCGGCCCGGGGAACGAACCCCACCGCAGGACCCTCGCCCGGTACCTGGTACAGCGCCGCCGGGCCGACGTCGAGCACTACCTGGGCGCCGACACCGTGTTCCCCGAGCGCGACGAGCGGGAGGAGACCTACACGCTCTCCGAGGCGTACCGGCGGCTCTTCGACAAGGTCCTGGCCTACGCGCGGGAGCGGGTGCGCGACCCGGAGGGGGGCGCGCACCGACGCCGGGTCCGCTGGTGGGCGGCGCTCGGATTGCTCCGGGCCCTCGGCTCGAGCCCCGCGGCCGCCGCCGCCACGCTGCGGACCCGGGCCCAGGGGAGCGGGACCGAGACCCCGGAGGAGGCCGACGAGGTCGGCCGGCGCGCGGTCCTCGACCTCATCGACGACGAGTCGATGGAGGGCGGGGACGTGGCCCCCGGGGCCGACGACGAGCCCGGCGAGGACGAGGAGGCCCGCAACCGACGGCGGCTCCTCGCCATGGCCAGGGAGGCCGAGGCGCTCGCCGGCGCGGGGGACCGGAAGCTCCAGCGCGCCGTGGAGCTCATCCGGGACCTGGTCGCGGACGGCTTCCGCCCCATCGTCTTCTGCCGGTTCATCCCCACGGCCGAGTACGTCGCCGAGCACCTCCGGGCGGCGCTCAAAGGGGTGGAGGTCGCGGCGGTGACCGGCAGGCTCCCCTCCGAGGAGCGCGAGCAGCGGGTCCTCTCGCTCGCCGAGCACGACCGCCGGGTCCTGGTCGCCACCGACTGCCTCTCCGAGGGGATCAACCTCCAGGACCACTTCGACGCGGTCCTCCACTACGACCTCTCCTGGAACCCCACCCGGCACGAGCAGCGGGAGGGCCGGGTCGACCGGTTCGGCCAGCCCCGGAAGGTGGTCCGCACGGTGACCTTCTACGGGAGCGACAACCCCATCGACGGGATCGTCCTCGACGTGCTGGTCCGCAAGAGCAAGGCGATCCGGAGACACCTCGGCGTCTCGGTCCCCGTCCCCGCGGACCCGGAATCGGTGATGGAGGCCATCTTCGAGGGCCTCCTCCTCAAGGAGCAGGCCGGGTTCGACGCCGAGCGCCTCCCCGGGTTCGAGGAGTTCTTCCGCCCGCAGCGCGAGGACCTCCACCGCCGATGGGACCTCTCGGCGGAGCGCGAGAAGCGCTCCCGGACGATGTTCGCCCAGGAGTCCCTGAAGCCGGAGGAGGTGGCTCGGGAGCTCGAGGAGGTCCGGGCGGCGATCGGCTCCGGGGCGGACGTGCGCCGGTTCGTGAGGACGGCGCTCGAGGCCCTCGGCGCCGCGCTAGAGGAGAACGAGGAGGCCCTCACGGTCGACCTCTCCGGGGTGGATCGGAGCGTCCGGGACGCCCTGGGCTTCGACGGCGAGCTCCGGGCCCGGTTCGAGCAGCCGGTGGGGGAGGACGAGATCCACCTCACGCGCACGCACCCCTTCGTCGAGTCCCTCGCCCGGTACGTGCTCGACACCGCCCTCGACCCGCGGGCCGACGGCGTCGCGAGGCGCTGCGGCGTGATCCGGACCGGGGCGGTGGAGCGGCGGACCACCCTGCTCCTGCTCCGCTACCGGTTCGACGTGACCACCAGGGCCCGGCGCGGCGAGCCCCACGCCCAGCTCGCCGAGGACGCCGGCCTC
>DATLZM010000207.1:0-1787 GCA_035573995.1 Actinomycetota bacterium
GCCCCGATGGGGACGCCCAGGCCCCCAGAGTCGCAGGACGAGCTGTCCGAGCCTCTGAGGCCCGCTCTGGCGCCAGATGCCGTCCTCGTCCCGGTGCAGCCCTCGGGCCCTGAGCTCGGCGGCAGGCAGGCAGCCGTGCCGGGTATGGGCGCGCCGCAGGGCCTCGCCTCCTCCGAAACGGCGGCGGCAGCGGGCGCAGGCTACCCAGCGACCCCGTCCGAGCCGGTCGGGGACCCGGGCCATGGCCGGGCCTGCGGCGGCGCTCACCGCCCCATCGCCTCCAGGGCTCGGCCGAGCAGCCCGTGGGCGTAGGCCGCGTCCGGATCGCGTGAGGCGAGCTCCTCGAGGATGCGGCGTGCCTCCTCTACCAGGCGGCGGGCGTCGTGGCCGGCGCAGTAGGCCAGGGCCAGGCCAGTCGGCCAGTCGTGACGGCAGCCGCAGGGCTGCACGACGACCCGCTCCTCGTCGAGCATCAGGTGAACACCCCCTCCTCACGGGCCAGGGCCTCCCCGTAGGCCTGGAGGAGGCGCGCCGCGAGCTCGGGGTAGAACGTGCGCCAGCGCGCGATTGCCGCCTCGACCTCCTGAGCCGGGTGTCGCCGGCACGCCGCCTTGTTCTCGTCGAGCGCGTAGATCCGGGGCGAGTCGGCCGGGTAGTCGATGCGGCACACCACGCACTCCCGGCGCTCGTCGGGGCTGGGGTCTCCCCGCCGAGGCCCCCGCATCGGGGCGCCGCAGCACGGGGAGCGGAGGTCGGCGAGCCGCGCCCCGCGGGTGGCCCGCCAGAGGGAGCGCCCCCCGCATTCCGTGCAGTACGCCGCCGCCATCAGGGGACCTCCTCCCAGCCCGCCTCCCGCAGCGAGCGGACGAGCTCCTCGTGCGAGCGCGCGCCCCGGAGCTCGCGGCCGAGGCGACGGCGGGCGATCCGTCGGAGCCTGCCCAGTCGCCGCTCGAGCCGGCTCCGGCGCGACCACGTGAGGAGGCGGGCGATCATCACGAGGCCTCCTCCTCGGCGTACTCGGGGAAGATTTCGCCGATCGGAACACCGAGAGCGGTGGCGATCCTGAAGGCAGACACGGGACCGGGCCTGGTGCGCCCCACCTCCGCCCGGGTGATGGTCTCCACCGAGACACCCGCCCTACGAGCGAGCTCGCGCTGTGACCATCCGTGCTTCGCCCGGGCTAGCCGGAGGCGACGGTTCGCTCGGGTCGGCAACATATCGCCGAAGTATGCCGAGGCTGGCGACCGGCGTCAAGTCGCCGAGGGTTGACAGGGTGTGCCTAGTTCTGCCACTTTGGGCGCATGCAGGCCCTCAGGATGGAGGATCTGACGCTGGGCCAGCGCCTCAAGGTGGCCAGGCAGCGCGCCGGGCTCTCGCAGCAGGCCTTGGCCGAGGCCGTGTCGATTGGAACGCGAACCCTCGTCGACTACGAGGCCGATCGACGACCGATTCCCTCCGACGTGCTCCACCGGATCTGCCAGCACCTCGAGGTTTCGGCGGACTGGCTACTCTGGGGCCGTAGCCAAGCTACGCCCCCGTAGCTCAGTGGAGAGAGCAGCGGTTTCCTAAACCGCGTGTCGGAGGTTCGATTCCTCCCGGGGGCACGTCCCGCGGCCGCGATCGCGGCCGCACCGCCACCGGCCCTTCCGCCCACGCCACGGCGGTCCATGCCCCGGGGGCGCCCCTCGAGCCCGGCCGGACCGACTACCCTCGGAACGTGGAGGACACCCCGGCGATCCGCGCGGCCCGGGAGGCCGGCCTGGCGTTCGAGGTCGTGCGTACGCGGC
>DATLZM010000208.1:0-3411 GCA_035573995.1 Actinomycetota bacterium
CCGGACGACCGGCGCGCCCTCACCGGCCATCGCGGGGGCGACCCGGCCCGGCGGGGCCAGGCCCTTCTGCTGAAGCACCCGCCGGTAGCAGCGGACCACGGTCTCGGCCACCCGCCGCTCGTCGAACCGCTCCAGGGCCCGCGCCCGCGCCGCCCGCCCGAGCCGCTCCCGGAGCCCCGGGTCGTCGAGGAGCCGCTCGATCGCCGCCGCCAGCTTCGCGGGGGCCCGCGGCGGGACCAGGAGCGCCTCCCGCCCGTCGCGGGCCACCTCCCGGCACCCGCGGATGTCGGTGAGGACCATGGCCCGGCCCATCGCCGCGGCCTCGATCGCCGAGCGGGGCACGCCCTCCCGCCAGGAGGGCAACACGAACACGTCCACGAGCGCGAGCAGGTCGCGGACGTCCTCGCGCCAGCCGCAGAACACGACGTCCGCGCGGGCCGCCTCGAGCTCCCGGGGCCCGATCGCGTCGGCCTTCCCCGTATCGGGCGCGCCGACCGCGAGGAACCGGACCTCGGGGCGGCGGGCCCGTACCCGGGAGGCGGCCTCGAACAGCTCCCGGTACCCCTTCTCGGCCACCAGCCGCCCCACCGACCCCACCACCGGCGCCCCCTCGGGGATCCCCAGCTCCGCCCGGAGCGCCGCCGCCCGCCCGGGGTCCACGGCCGCGGGGTCGAACCGGGCGAGGTCGGTCCCGTTCCCCAGGAACACCGCCCGGCCCGGCGGCACCACCCGGGCCCGCCGCGCCCACCGGAGGTCCTCCTCGCTCTGGAACAGCTCGAGGTCGGACAGGCGCGCCGCCAGCCGCTCCAGCCCGAGGACCGCCGCCCGCCGCGCCGGGGGGTCCTCCGGCGTCGCGTAGTAGCCGTGGACCGTGTTCACGACGCAGGGCACGCCCGCCAGCCGCGCCGCGACCCGCCCCAGCACCCCCGGCTTGGGGTTGTGGGTGTGGACCAGGTCGAACCGGCCCCGGCGGAGGAGCCCCACGAGCTCCGCGAGGGCCCGGGCGTCGGCCGCCGGGTCCCACGAGCGGGTCGCGTGGGGCCAGGGCAGGTGGCGGATCCCCTCGGCCTCGAGGTCCGCCGCCCAGGGCCCGGGGGCGCTCACCGCCCACACCTCGTAGCCCTCGTCGCGGAGCCGGCGGAGCTGGCCGAGCAGGAGGAACCGGAGCGTGAGGTCCACGGTGGTCACGTGGGCCACCCGGACCGGCCTCACCGCGGCCTCCACGGGCCCCGCCGCGTGACCCGGTAGAGGAGCGCCTCCCCGTCGAGCATCCCCCGGACCCGGGCCCGGAACAGCGCCCGCCCGTCGCTCCGGAGCACCGGCGTCCGCCCCAGCCGGTAGGGGTCGATCCGCCCCCGGCGGTTCGTCCGCCAGGCGTGGGGGGCCGCCGAGTCGAAGTGCCGGCGCGCCGCCCGGTCCGCGGCCGGCGAGGTCACCGCGTAGGGGTGCGCGAAGTGCCGGCACGCGACGCCCAGCCGTTCCTCGATCAGCCCCTTCGAGCGGCGCATCTCCTCCTCGCAGACCTCCGGCCCGGCCCGGGAGAGGTCGGCGTGCGAGTGGGTGTGCGAGCCCACCGCCACCAGGCCGGTCGAGACCGCCTCCCGGATCGCGGACCACGACAGCCCCTCCCGGCCCCCTCCCTCCTCGGCCACGAGCCCGGTCGCGAGGTACAGCACCGCCGGCACCCGGTAGCGGACGAGGAGCGGGAGGGCCGCGTCGACGAAGTCCCGGTAGCCGTCGTCGAACGTGACCACGACCCCGCCCCGCCCCTGGGCGGGCCGGCCCCCGCCGTCCGAGCCCCGCCCGTCCGCCAGGGCCTCCTCGAGCGAGAGGACCCGGTCCCGCTCGACGAGGTAGCGGAGCTGCTGCTCGAAGGCCCGGGGCGGGAGGTCGATCTCCCCCGGGCCCTCCCGGACCCGGTGGTAGAGGAGGATCACCACGTCGCCGGGGCGCCTCCGAGCGGCGAACCCCGGGAGCGCGACCAGGGCCCTCGCCCCCCTACGCGCGAGCGTCCCGACCACGTCCCCCCCGGTACCCGAGCGCGGTTCCCAGGAGCGCCGCGGCCGCGATCGGCACCGCCGGGCGCTCCATCACGTGCTCGATGCAGGCGTGGACGGCGAGGCTCCCGAAGGCCGCCGCGCCGAGCGCCGCGACCGTCGAGGCCGGCGCCGCCCACAGCCGGAGGAAGGCCCAGAGGAACAGCGCCAGCAGCAGCGCGAACCCCGCCACCCCGGCCTCCGAGCCCCGCTCGAGGAAGGCGTTGTGGGCCCAGGGCTCGTCGGGGTCGGAGAGCGCCTCCGGGCTGAACCGGCCGAAGTTCCCCGCCCCCACGCCCGCGAGCGGCCGCTCGAGCATCAGCGCCAGCCCGTCCCGCCAGAACCCCACCCGTCGGTCGCTCAGGTACCGCTGCCCGATCTCCGCCGCGGGCCCGGCGCGCCCCTCCGGCGAGAGGTCGGCGCCGGCCGCCAGCGCGAACCCCAGCGCCCCCAGGAACAGGACGGCGCAGGCGACCACGAAGCCCCTCCGCCCGCGCGATGCCAGCGCGCCCGCTCCGAGCACCGCGAGCAGGACCGCCGCCGAGCGGGTGTCGGTCCCCACCGGGACCAGCGCGAACCCGAGCGCGGCCGCGGCGGCGGGCCCGCGCACCAGCCACGTCCGCTCGGCCGCCGCCACCATGGCCGCCCCGAGCGCGCACTGGACGTAGAAGGCGCCGGTGATGCTCGAGAACCCGAACGGCCCCGCCCGCGGCGCCTCCGAGAGCACCCCGGCCGGGTCTCGAACCAGCAGGAACGCCCCCGCCGCGGCCACGGCGCTCGGCGCGAGCCAGGGGACGGCGGCCCCGAGCCGCCGGGCCACGGCCGCCACCGCCCCCGCTGCGAGCAGGGTCGCCACGAACGGCCACGGGTCCCCGCCCGAGATCCTCGCAGCGAGGACCGCCCACCCGACGTTCGCCAGCAGGAGGCCGAGCCCGACCAGGTCCAGCCACCGCAGGCGCCGCGCGCCGTCGTCGCCGGCGGAGACGTCTCCGGCGGCTTCCCGCTCCCGCGTGGCGCTATCCGCGCGCACCGGCCGCCCTCGCCGGCTCCGCCACCGGCCTCGCCCGCTCCCCGGGCGGCGGGACGCAGACCAGCGCCAGGAACAGCGGGAGGAGCTGGACCCGCTCCCGAGCCAGGAGCCCGAAGTTCGCCACGCTCGAGAACGCGAGGATGAAGCCCAGGCTGTACGCGGCGGCGAAGGCCGCGTACGGCTGGCGGCGCATCGACCGCAGCGCGGCCAGCCCCCACCGGTAGCGGAACAGGCAGAGGAGGAGGAGGAAGGTCCCCTCCACCGCCGCCACGAGCGCCTGGAGGTTGTGGGCGTCGAAGAGGAGCGGCCGGAACAGCACGGTCCCCGCGGCCACCGGGGTGCGGA
>DATLZM010000209.1:0-3277 GCA_035573995.1 Actinomycetota bacterium
GCCGTCGTCGGGCTGCCGCTCGGCGGGACGGAGGCCCGGGGCCACGCCGCGATGGTGAACCTGATCGGTCGGGTCCCCGACCCCTCCCGGCTCCTCGCCGTCCCCGGCGCCCACCTCCACCTGTACGGGAAGGCGCCCCGCCCGGGCCGGAAGCTCGGGCACGTCACGGTCGTCGCGGACGACGCGAGGGCCCTGGAGGAGCGCCTCGCGGAGGTCCTCCGGGTCGTCGAGGGAGCCAGCTGACGGGCCGACCGGCGTCCGCCGGCTCACGCCGTCGCCGGCGCCGTCCCCGGGTCCGCCGGGACCTCAGCCCGGGGCGACCTCGATCGTGGCCTCGATCGGCACGCAGCCCTCGATCGAGGCGTGGACCGAGCAGTCCTTGAGGCCGAGCGCGAGCGCCCGTTCGGCCTTCCGGGGCTCGACGGCCCCCCGCACGACGAACCGCATCGCGATCCGGCGGAACCGCCAGGGCGGCCGCTCCTCCTGGTCGGCGTCGATCCGGACCTCGAGGTCGCGGAGGTCCTGCCGCTGCTTCCGGAGGACGTTCACCACGTCGTAGGCGGTGCAGGCGGCGAGCGATATCGGGAGGAGGTCCGATGGCTTGGCGCCGGCCCAGCCCTCCTCGCCCGAGACCGGGAAGCGGAACCCCCGGGAATCCTCCCCCTCGAACCGGAGGCCGCCGGCCCACACCAGCCGCTGGCTCCCCACGGGCGCGCAGTCTACCCGGGCGCCGGTCCCGGGGGGTGGCCGGGGCTCCAGTCCTGCGCGCCGCCGTCCGATACGGGGGGTATGGCCTACCCGACGTGCCCCGGGTGCCGCGTCCCCCAGCTCGTGGACGACGACGCCGTCGAGTACCGCTGCATCACCTGCTACTCCGAGGTGCGCTTCCACGCGTGCTCCCACTGCGGGCTCCCCCAGTCGATCCTCCGCCCCTGGACCTCCTACACCTGCGCCCGGTGCGAGCGGCGGACCGAGGTGCCGCCGCGGATCCCGTTCCCCGAGGCCACGAAGGCCATGCGGTCGGAGGGGGCCGCCTGGCCCTACCCGAAGCTCTAGGGCGGGATCGCCCCGGCGGGCCCTTGCCGCGGCGCTGCGCGCCGGCCGGGTCGTTGCCTCCCGGCGAAGCTCCCGGCAGACTGCTTGGGGTCCGTGCGGAACAGGCTCCCGACCCTCGCGCTCGCCCTGGGCCTCCTCGCCGCCGCCGCCCCCGAGCCGGCCGCGGCGGCGCCGGGGATCGGGCAGTTCGTGGTGCGCTGCCCGTACTCCCACACGCTCCGCGACGACCCGATCCTGTTCCCCGGGCTCCCCGGGGCGTCCCACTCCCACGACTTCTTCGGGAACGTCACCGTGGACGCGTCCTCGACCTACGACTCGATGGTGCTCGGCGCCACCACCTGCCGGGTCCCGAGCGACACGGCCGGGTACTGGACCCCCACCGCCTACCTCGACGGCGAGCCGATCGTGCCGCCGGTGATGCGGATCTACTACCTGGGGCACCCGACGGCGAGGGTCGAGACGATCCCGGCCGGGCTCCAGATGATCGGGGGGAACCGGGACGCGACCTCGCCCGAGGAGAACCCCCACGTCCGGTGGTCCTGCGGGCAGACCACGGAGGTGCGGACGCCGCTCGAGCCCGCCCCCTACGACTGCACGCCGTGGGCGGGCTACCGGTTCGTGGACGGGGTCGTGGCCCACATCGACTTCCCCCGCTGCTGGGACGGGGCCGGCCTCACCCCCGAGCACGTGGTCTACGAGGTGAACGGGGTCTGCCCCGCGGGCTTCCGGCACGTGCTGCCCGAGCTCAGCGAGCGGGTCCACTTCCACGTGATGGACCCCACCGGGCCGGACGGGAGCGTGCGCCTCACGCTCTCGAGCGGGCCCTACTACACGATGCACGGGGACTTCTGGAACACCTGGCAGCAGCCCCGCCTGGACCAGCTGGTCCGGGACTGCATCCTGGCCCGGGTCCACTGCGGCGGCCTGTTCGAGGGCGCCGAGATGTCGTGGGCCCAGGGCTTCGGGACCGGGGCCGCGGATGCCGCGCTGGCGGTCGCGGCCGACGCCTCCGGGGCCGCGGTCGCGGGCTGGACCGAGGGGGCCCTGCCGGGGAAGCGCTCCCTCGGCGGGCGCGACGGCTTCGTGCGCCGCTACGACGACGAGGGCCGGGTGTCCTGGACCCGGCAGTTCGGCACGCCCGGGAGCGACGAGGCGACGGCGGTGGCCGCCGACCGAACCGGGGTCTACGTCGCCGGGACGACGACGGGCCGCTTCCCGGGGGAGCGGCGGGCGGGGGGCGAGGACGTGTTCGTCCGGCGGTACTCGCCCGATGGGCGGCTCCTCTGGCAGCTGCAGCTCGGCACGTCGGCGGCGGACCGGGCCGCGACGATCGCCGTGGACGGCGGGTCGGTCTGGGTGGCCGGGACGACGTGGGGCAGGTTCCCGGGCGAGCGCCGCGGGGGCGGGGCCGACGCGTTCGTGGTCCGCCTCGACGACGGCGGCGTCGTCCGCTGGGTCCGCCAGCTCGGGGGGCCGGGCGACGATCGGGGGCTCGCGGTCGATGCCCTGGAGGGCCGGGCCTACGTGGCGGGTGCGACCGACGGGGGCCTCGCCGGGGAGCCGCCGGTCGGGGGGACGGACGGGTTCGTCGCGGCGGTGCGGACCACGGGGTCGCTGGCCTGGGTGGATCGGATCGCGACGCCCGGCCTGGACGAGGCGAGGGGGGTGGCCGTGGGTCGCCGCGCGCTCTACGTGGCGGGGATGACCGACGGGGCCCTCGGCGAGGGCGGGGCGGGGATGCAGGATGCCTTCGTCCGTCGGTACCTCCCCGGCGGGGCGGAGCGCTGGACGCGACGGTTCGGGACCCCGGGCGACGACACGGCCACCGCGGTCGACGTCCGGGGGGCGGCGGTCCACGTGGCGGGCACGACCGCCGGGGCCCTCCCGGGCCAGGCGTCCGCGGGGGAGGCCGACGCCTTCGTCCGGAGGTTCGACACGAAGGGCGTGGACCTGTGGACGGTGCAGTTCGGCACGGCGGCCTCGGACGAGGCGCTCGGCGTCGGCCTGGACGCCTCGGGGGTCTGGGTCGCTGGCCTCACGTGGGGGGCGTTCGGGGGGGCCGCGGCCGCCGGGGACGCCGACGCCTTCCTGGCCCGGCTCCGGTTCGTCTGAGCCGATGCGCGCGCTGCGGCTCCTCCTCCCGGCCCTCCTCGCGGCGTCGCTCGCGGCCTGCGCGCCGGCGGCGCCGCCCGTCGGGGAGCATCGCGCCCGAGGGGAGGGT
>DATLZM010000210.1:0-19233 GCA_035573995.1 Actinomycetota bacterium
TGTACTCGGCGAACTCGAGGCTCGCGACCTGGATCGGCTTGAGGCCCGTAATGAAGAACGGCCGCTTGGGCCCGCCCACCTCCTCGGCCTCGTCGTAGCGGAGGTCGACCTGAGCCCAGACCCCGCCCTCGAGGAGGCGACCGTAGCGGTACACGAGCTCCTCCGGAATGTGAACGTAGCGGCTCCCAAGACCGGCGAGCTCGGCCCAGAACTTCCCCTCGCTCTCCAAGAACCGGACCTTCACCTTGTCGATGAACCGATGCTCGCCAGCCCGCTTGAGCTTGGCCTGCGCTCGCTGGGCCTCGTCGGCCCGGACGAAGTTCTCCGCGATCGTCTCGTTGACCACCCGCAGGCCGACCTCGACGGCCTGGAGGTCGTCGGAGGCGCAGTACTTCCCCAGGAGGTACTCGAGGACGTAGACGGGGACGTTCGCCCCCACCTTCACCCTCCGGACCAGGTCCTTTCGGACCACCTTGCCCGGGAAGGCGTCGTTGGCCTTCGAGTCGAGGGCGTCGAGTGTCGCAGGATTAGTCGAGTTCATCACCCACCCTCAGATCAACTGCCACCTCGGCGGCCTTCGACTTCGCAAGGAGCCTGTCCGTCGGCGATTCGTAGATCTCCACGGTGACGCGGTCACCCTTCTTGAGGTCCCGTACGACCTGGAAGGTGACGATCTGGGGGAGCCCGCTCTCCCGGAGCTCGACGGTGCCAGCCGCTTCGTCGAACCCCTGACCAGCGATGGGACGGGCCACCTCCACTCCGGCCCTCGAGCGCGCGACAACCCGGGCGGACACGCTCTCCGAGAAAAGATTCGGATCGAGCGTGAGTGCGGCGGAAAACACCCCGGTCGTGATGCGACCGCCTGGGACCTCGGCGTGGACGGGCGAAGTCACCGACGCCGCCGGCGCCGTCTGCACGACGATCACCGGAATGAGGAGCTCCTGGGGAGAGAGCCCGCCGTGGAAGAACCGCCGAGCCCCGCCGGCGGCGAAGATCGCGAGCCCCCGCGGCACCACGAGGTCCAGGTCGCCCTCCATGCCGAGGTCCGCGAGCCGCACGCGCACCGTGCTCGGCTGAGTCTCCCCGCCCTTGCCCACGAAGCACCGGCGGTGGAGGACCCCCCGCCCACGGGGCCGATCGATGACCCGGCTGGAGCCGACCTCCCTTGAGAGGATGAGGAACCCGTGGTCCGAGGCGAGCACGAAGCGCTCCACGCCTGCGGCCCGGAGCCGGGCCACGGCCCGTGCCAGGAGATCGCGGATGGTCTTCACGTACGTCCAGGCCGCCACCTCGCCCGTCTCGAAGGCCTCGTCGATCTCCTGGGACCGGAGGAGGATGAGCTTTCCAGCCCGGACCTTCTCTGAGAGCTCCCGCTCGTCGGCCTCCAGGACGTCGCTGAGCGTGAGGTCCGCCACTTCGCCGTGGGCCGCGCGCAGGAGGGCGAGCCGCTCGGGGACCCCGCGGACGCGCGTCCCGTCCACCACGACCTCCAGGTCGCCGCGGTCGCCCAGGTCCAAGCGGACCTCGAGCTCCGCTCCGGGCAGGAGGCTCGCCATCCCGACGGGGGTGATGGTCGGTGCGGAAGCCACCGCCGGGACGACGTCGACCTCGGGGTGGTCCCGGCGGAGGACGTCGGCGAGCTCGAGCCCCAGCTCGTAGCGGAGCGCGTCCACGAGCACGTAGGCGGTCCGTTCGCGCAACGTCCCCAGCTGCCGGGCGTGGATCTCCGACTGCCGCAGGCCGACCTCGCCCAGGCCGCCTGCCTCCACCGCGGCGGTGAAGCGTTCCAGGAGCCCCTCGAGCCAGGCCTCGTAGGCTGCTCGCGCCTCGACCACGGCCCCCGCGAGCTCCCCGCTCGTGGCGAGCTCGAGGACGGAGGACTCCATCCGCCGGTGAGCGCGATCCACCCGCCACCCCTCCCGGCCGTACCACTCGAGCAGCGCGGCGGCGTCTCCCGTTGGAACCGGGGTTAAAGCGACGGCACGCCGCAGCTCGACGAGGGCCAGCGCCGCGTCCCAGAGGGGGGCCCACCTACCCGCCTCCGGCACGGCCCCCCGGACCCACACGCTGGCGCGCCGCCGGGCCGCGCCGAGCCGCTCCGCTCCCTCCAGGTCCCCCGCTCCGATCAGCTCCAGCATGCGGCGGAAGGCGAGGTCCTCCAGCAAGGGGACCGTGTCGAGCTCGGCCAGCCGATCGTCCCAGCCAAGCGCTGTCGCGAGATCGAGGTCGGCCTCCGCACGGTGGGCGTACCCGCGGTAGGAGTCGAGGCGGCGCAGATCCGCCCGCCACGTCCGCAGGAGCTCGTTCGCTCGCCGTCGCTGCTCGGCGGAGGTCTGCCCGGCCCTCCCCTCCAGCTCCGGCGGCAACCGGTCGAGCGCCTCGCGCAGCTCGACCAGCACGAGGTGGCGGAACACCGCGTCCCGGAGGGCCTGTCCCTCCCCCGTCGACTCGCCGCCGAGGCCGTGACGGAGGACGGCGCGTGCTTCCTCCCAGTGCTCCGGGTCCGGGAGGTCGACCTCGTCGGCGAGCAGACGCAGGCAGAGCTGGAGCGGATCGGCCGTGCCGAGCAACGCCGGGAGCCGGACCCCGGTCCCGACCGCGCCGCCGAGCCCGGCCTCGACCTCCTCCAGGGTCTTCGCCCGCGCGAGCTCGTCGATCCGGGCCTCCGTGAGGTTGCCGCCCATGGCTTCCCTGAGCAGCGTCCGAAGGCGGAGGCGGAAGACGGTTCCCGCCTCGCGGACCTCGGCGAGTGGGTCCTCCTCCTTGGGAGGGGAGGGGGCTGGCTGGTACACGATCAGGCGGGGCGGCTCGGGGCCGCCGATCAGGCCCTCGACATCCCTTCGGAGCCGGTACCAGCTGCCGTCCCACCGGTACAGGACCGCGCCCTCGGGGACGACGTCCTGGACGACCCCCGCGTACTCCCGGTCCGGGTCCTCCCAGACCACGAGGCCGTGGGCCTGGACCTTCTTGGCCAGCGTGGAGCGGAGATGGTCCCGGAGATCCGTCATCAGAGCCTCTCCGCGAAGCGTGACACCGCGGACCAGGGGAAGCGCCCTGCCTTGAGGAGCTTGCGGGCCTGCTGGGGATCGGCCGGGTTCTTCGAGTCGGCGCGCCCCTGCGCCTTCCACGCGGGGAGAAGGTCGGCCAACGGCGCTGCGCAGAGCACGATCCCGTCGTCGAGATCGGGCTCCCAGCCGAGCTCCGCCACCCGCTCCGCCTCCGCGCGAAAGGCCTTCACCTCCTCGAGGAGACTCTCGTCGGCCTCGAGCTGCCTCTCCAAGGCCCGCCGCTCCTCTCCCTCCGCTGCCCGCGCGTCCCGCCGCAGCCGCTCCACGCCCGCGAGGAGGGAGGCCTCCTTCCGCCGGGCCTCCCGGACGATTGCAAAGAGGGTCTCCCTCGAGAGGGTCGGGGCGTACACCCAGATCCCCCACTCTCGGGAGAGGACGGAGAGTTGCCAGTAGATGGGGGCCTTCCGCCGGGACTTGGAGTAGCGACCGAGATGGGCCCTGAAGAAGTCGCGGCAGAGGTAGCCGCGGAGGTCGCGGCCGAGAACACGCTCGCACTCCTCCAGGATGGCGTCGGGCTCGTCGAAGAGGACCTCCGCGGCACGACGGACCCGAAGCACGATGTCCCACCGATGGCCCTCCTCGTCGAGGAGGATGCGATCCGGCGGGAGCTCCAAGGGGTATCCCTCGGGAGCTTCCCGGGCCGGAAGCCCATCGGGCCCGACGAGCATCCCAGGAGAGCAGATTGGCACGGGATCGAAGGGATCCGGCGCGGGCGGGGCGAGCGAGGGGTCGCGGCCGATCCGGACGTCGAAGCGGCCGAAGGCGCAGCCGACGAGGTAGGAGATGAGGTCCTCGGCGGAGCGGCGGGGCTCCTCGGGCGGGAGGAGGCCGAGGCGGCGGCGAGCCTCGACCAAGACCGAGGGGTGACGGCCGAAGACGTGAGCGAGGACCTCCAGGCGGCGGTCGAGGAAGTAGGACTTGGTGGCGATGGTGCGTGCGCCACCGCGGGTCTTGACCACCTCGTCGATGACCTTGTCGATGGGCGTCTGGTACAGCCGGGCGAACTCCTGCTCCTCCTCGGGGGCAAGCGAGCCCCTCGGGTAGGACGCCGGGTGCGGACCGTACTCCTGGTCCAGGTAGCGCTCGGCCTCGGCGTCGAGATCGAGGACTTCGTGAAGGATGCGCTCAGCTTCGTAAGCGAGGGCGATGCCCCGGGTGATCGAGTCGTCGTGGGCATCCAGGGCGCAGCGGAGGCGATAGTCAAGCGTTCTGCCGTCGTGTCGAAGGACGGCAGGGGAGATAAAACGGCGGGCGGTCTCGTCGCCCTCATCGAAGGAGGCCCGGATGGCGATGAGCTTGCTCGCTTGCCGGGCGAGCAGTGTCTCAGCATCGCCTGTCAGCTTGGGTCCGGGCCAGGGAAGCTTCTGGACAAGGCCTACTTCGTAGCTGCGGGCGATGTCCTCGGCCGCGAGCCCGGGTCTCAATAGGGTGTCTATGAGACGGGAGGTGAAGAACCCCAGCAGCACGTGCGGCGCACACCCGAGTGGGGAGCCAGCCGGTCCCTTGTCAGCAAAGATAGAACCTGCGGGCAGGACGTACGGTGTGAAAGTAGTCGATTGACGCCTCGGCCACGTGAGGCCCGGGCGGAAATAGTGCTGCGTGTTCTTGACCACCCACTCGACGTTCCCCTCTAGGTACGGATACTGCTCCGCGATGTAGTCCCGGATTCGTCGGCCGTCCTCCTCCCAGTCCACCACCAGGTGGATGTCGGCATAGTAGGGCGAGTACTCCCCACCCTTGGCGAAGGGCACCCAGCGCTTGCCCCGGAACGTCTCCTCACGGCTCCGGCCAATTTTGGCCGGAGCCACCTCCCAGAAGGCCCGGACGAACCGGAAGTCATCGGCCGTCGCAAGGCCCTGACGCACTTCTGCACCGTTGCCTTCGAGGGGCGGAAGCTCGCTGAACAGCCGGCGGATGGAGGGGGCCACCCAGTAGGCAAGCGGAGCCCCGGGGATCTCCTCGAGCTCCTCGGGGGCCACGCGGAAGACGCGACCGCCGAGCTTCCCCACGCGGGTCTCGCGGCAGGCCTCAGCCAGGGCGGCGGGCCGGTCGGTGTCCTTGAGGAGACGGAGGAACGTGGCCTCCTCGCCCCGGCGGCGGGGCTCGGCGCCGAGCACGTACGCGGCCGCCTCGACCATCGCTCCCTCCATGACCCCGTAGCCGAGGTCGGCCAGCGCGACGAGGCGGTGCGCGAGGACGACCTCTCTGCGCCACTTCTCGAAGCTGACGAGGAAGAACGCCGCCCGGGACGTGATAGCGCCCAGGTAGCCTCCGTCCCGCAAGAGGCCCACGCCTCGCTCGACGAACGGACCGAGGACGTTGTACTGCTTGGCGTGGATCCGGGTGTAGTGGCTGAGCAAGTACTCCTTCGTCTCCGGTATCGGATCACCGAAGGGCGGGTTCATGAGCACCGTGTCGTACCGGCCGCGCATGGCCTCGATGAAGCCGATGGCGTCGGTAGCCTCAGCCGCGAGCAGGCGCTCGGCGGCGGTGGAGGAGGCCTCCGCAGCCACGCGGTGGAGGGCCTCGAGGAGCTGGCCCTCGAGGCGGGCGAAGGCATCAGCCGCGACCCCCTCGAAGAGGGTTCCCTCTCTCGAGCCGGCGGCTCCCGAGTACCGCTTGATCTCGTTCGCCAAGGCGTCCTCGATCTTGAGGAGGGAGCCCAGGACCGGGGCCTCCTCAAGCGCCGCGGCGATGCGCTGTGCCAGGCCGGTCAGTCCGCCATCGACACCCGCCAGGGCCCTCTGCCAGAGGTTCGGGTCAGAAGGGAGGGAGCGGGCGGTGAAGACCTTTGGGCGGGGCAGATCGCCCTCCCTATCCCGCCGCCGCGCCCGCAGCATGAGTGTCGCGGCAGCCACCTGCGCACAGCGGGGGTCGATGTCGATCCCCCAGAGACAGGGGAGGATCCGGGCCGCCGCCTCGGCCGGCGGGACCCCCTGCTCCTCCCACGCCCGCTCCAGCACGTCGTAGCAGCCGAGGAGGAAGTGGCCCGATCCGACCGCCGGATCGAGCACGCGCACCTCCTCGAGGCCGAGAGCACGGCCATGCCCCTGGGGCGGTGCCACGAGCATGGTGAGCTCCTCACGCAGAGTCGAGTCCGGGTTCGCCTCAAGGAGCCTCCGCCCGAGGGTGTTGTGGACCAGGAAGTCCACCACGTAACGCGGGGTGAACCACTGGTTGCGCACGGCGAGCTCGTGTGAGTTCCGCGGAGCGGCCTCCTCTCGGGCAGCGTCACGCTCCTCCCTGGAGACAAAGTACTGATACGTCCAGCCGAGAGCCTCGGGGTCGCTCCAACAAGAGGAGAGGGCCCCGTCAGCGAGGACCCCGACGAGCTCGTCCAGGGCCTTGGGGGAGGGCTCGAGGGCGAGCAGCGGGTTCCGGGGATCGAAAAGCACGGGCGCGTCGTGGGCGAGCTCGTCGGCACAGAGGCGGAGGTAGGTCCAGTACCCACCGGTCGCGTCCTTCTTGAGCAGCGGGAAGACGTCGCGCACGACGTCGCGGTACCCCTGGGAGTCCTTCCCCCGGGCGAGCGACTCGGGCAGGAGACCGGCCGCCTCCGCCACGCGGATGGCTACCAACCGGTTCAGCGTCGTGAAGGCCGCCTCCCGGAGGAGCCGGGCCGCCGCCTGTTCGGATGCCAGACCCGTGGCCCGGAGGTGCTGGAGGACACCCAGGAGCTCCGCGCGCGTCGCCCGATCGGCAGCCGAGAGCCGGAGCCGGCCCTCTTCCTCGACGCGTCCGTCGGGGTGGATACCGTACCGGGCGACCAGGACCTCGCCGAGGTCGGCCTCGAGCACCCGCCGGATCTGCCCGACGGCCGTCTCCAGGAGCTTCCGACCCTCTGCGTCCATGGCTACGAGAGCAGGAACCGCTTCCCCTGCGCCAACACCTCGTCGGCGGCCCTCCGGATCCGCTCCACCAGGATGTCGAGATCCTCCTGGCTCGAGACGAGACCGTCGTAGAGATCCCGGACGCGGATCCGCACCACTTGCGCAGCCGTGGCGAGCTCCTCGAGTTCCGCGGCCAGACGCTCGACGATCGAGTCGAGACGCTCGGCGTTCGCCTCGAGCACCTCGACCGGCGGTCCGCTCGCCGGGTCGGAACCCTCTCCGGGGAGCAAGCTCGTCACCGGGCGCAGGGCTTCCTCCAGCACGGCCGGTTCCACACGCTCGGCGAAACGCCCGCGGAGGGTGGTGAGCGCCTCGTCCACCGCGGCCCGCAGCTCCCCGGTGGCCTTCTCCCACGCCTCTCGGACCGCGTCTCGGTGCTCCCGGACGAGACCCCGGAGCGCAGGGAGTCCCTCGGCGAGCCGGAGCGGATCCGCGATCAGCTCGCGGATCTTGTCGCACCGGGCCTCCGCCTCCGGGCCGAGCGCGCCTGCGCCCCTCGCCGCGATGTCCCGGGCGTCGCGCAGGAGCGCGACCGCCTCATCGTCGAGCGCCTGGTCCAGCCCCTGGGCCATCGACCGCGCTTCGACGAGATCCGTCCACCCCTCGTCCGCGAGCTTGATCGCCTCGTCGTCCGACATGTCCTCCATCTCCCGGATCAGCCCCCTGGCTCGGGTGAGGAGATCCGGGACCTCCAGACCGAGCGCCCCGAGCCTGGCCACGACCGTGGAGAGCACTTCGCCGTCCGGCGCGAAGGTGCGGCGGAGGCTGGCCGCGAGCTGGTCGGCGGCGATCGACGGTCGCTCACCCGTCAGCTCCTGGAGCCTCTTGGCCACCCGGGCCCGCATGTCGGGATCCACCTCCCGCTGGGGCGCGAAGGTGGCCGCCCGGAACCCGGGGAGGGTGCCGAAGACCCTCTCGAGGCGCGGGTCCCGGGGGTTGGCGATGCGCGCGCCCTGGTGACGCGCCTCCACGAGCCCGGCGCGGAGGAGGGCCGCGAGGAGGACCCGGACCACGTCCACGGTCGCCCCGAAGGGCGGGCGGGACAAATGTTCCTCGAGGTAGCGCCCGGTCGCCTCCTGCCCGTAACCCGCCCGATCCTCGACGATCCCGAACACCGTGGCCAGAGGTTCCCGGTCCCGCGCGATCTCGATCCCCTCGGGCGTCGCGCGCAGGATCCCGAGGCCTTCGTCCCCGAGGTAGGGGGGGAGGCCCTCCAGGTCGTCCACGCGGAGCAGGGTGAGGGCGTCCGCCGCCTTCACCGGGGCCGCGAACTCGCGCAGGCGCGGGAAGATCCGCTCGACCTTGGAGCCCAGGGCCGCCTTGAGAGCCTGCTTCACGTCGCCCCCCGTGGGCTCCTCATCGAGCCCGTCGAAGAACATCCTGCCCTTGAGCAGGTCGGCCGAGAGGAGCTCCCGCAGCCGTCGCTCCACCCGCTCGACGCGCGCCCGCTCCTCTCCCATCAGGGTGGTCTCGGCCGCCGACCGCGGGGCGCCCTGATGGCGCCTCCGCATCTCCTGGCTGCGGTGGAGCTCGTCCGCGCACTCCTGGGTCTCACTCGATGCCTCGTAGGCCCAGAACAGCGTCTGCGGCTCGTCCCGCGAGCGCTCCCGCAGCTCCTCGAAGCTCGTCTCCTCGCGCTCCTCCAGAACACAAGAGAGCTCGCCCTCGAGCACCCGCTCGTGGTCCACCCGAAGCTCGACCCGGAAGGCACGTCCTTGCTCGACCGTAACTCCCTCGAAGAGCTCGCGGAGCAGGCGGCGGCGGATCGCGGCCCGCTGGGCGGGCCTCACGTCGATGCCCCGCCGCTCGCGCTCCCAGTCCTTCTCCTCCGGGGACTGGAGCTTGTACCCCTCCTCGGTCGCGCGCAGCACCTCCTCCTCGGTGAGGGTGCGGAGGGCCTGCGCGACCCCGTCCCGGAGCGACTCGGCGTCGACGGCCGGATGCAGGAGCGCCGCGAGGTTCCCGGCCTCCAGCTTGAGGGCCTTCACCCCCGAGAGGACGGCCACGGCCTTCGCGACCGGGGCCTCGAGGCCCCCGGGGTGCCGTGCCTCGACCGCCTCGACCTCGCTCCGCCAGGAAGTATTAGGGAGGACCGCTTCCAGCAGGTCGTAGCCCATCGCGGCCGTGGCGAGCGCCCCGACCTCCGCCTCGGCGAGACCGGTGCGGGGGTCGACCACCATCTGCTGGGCGAGCTTGATGATGGTGCGGTTGCTCCCGCCCAGCATCGGGGCCCCCCCTCCCCGGGCCCGGTGAGCGGAGACCGCGTCGATGAACAGCTGGATCTGGTACGGCAGGAGGGGGTAGAGGCGGACGAACTCCTCCTCGGAGAACTCCCGCTGCCGGGCCGGCGAGTCGAGCCGGACGTTCGCGAGGAGGCGGTTGCGGTGGGCCTGGAAGACGCGCCGCAGCTGCTGCGCGGCCTCGGCCCGCTTGTCCAGCACCCTCCGGGCCACCACCTCCTCGATGTCGCTCGGGATCAGGTCCACGGTGAGGGGGAAGCGCTCCCGGACCTTCGCGAGCTCGATCCTCCGACCCTCCAGGCTCTCCACCACGTCCTCGAGCTTCTCCTGGGACGTGACGGCGAGGAAGATCCGTCCCCGCTCTTTCTGGACGGCGTGGGCGAGGCCCATGAGGTCGAACATCCGCCGCTCGCTCCTCGCCACGTACTGGCCGACCTCGTCCACGACGAAGACCAGCCGAACCGCGCCCCGCCCCCGCCGACGGAGCAGCTCCAGGGCCCGCTCCACGAAGGAGTTCGCCGTGACCTCGGGCTCGCGGGCGCCCCGGGCCCAGCTATCCGGGCTCGGGTAGGTGCCCGGGCGGAGCAGGTGGAGCGCGTGGGAGGCTTCGTTCCGGGCGAGCGCCACGTTCCGCCGATCCCGCCACGTCCCCCGCTCCCCCGCCACCTTCGCGAAGGCCTCCTCGAACGCCTCGAGGTCCCCATCCCCCTCGAGCTGGAACTCGAGCTCGGCGAGGGTCAGATCGCGGGAGTAGTCCAGGCGTTCCAGGAGCGCCCGGTACAGGGGCAGCACCACGCTCTCGCCCTCGCGCATCACGTTCCGGCCCGAGGAGAGATCGACGAAGACCGCGAGCGAGGGAGCCTGGGCGTGGATGGTCCCGAGGAGGGCGCGCAGCCGGTCGTCGGAGACGCGCTCGAAGAAGCGCTCGGCGGCGGGCTTCCCCCCGATGCTGGGGTTCTCCAGGAGGTAGCCGAGGACCTTCGCGAAGGAGGACTTGCCCGACCCGAAGAACCCGCTGATCCACAGGTTCGTGATCTCGGCCGGCTGCGTGATCGTCTCCTGGTACGCGTCGAGGACCCGCTCCAGCTCCCGCCGGATGTGTTCGGTCACGACGTACTCGGAGATCTCGTAGGCGACCGTCTCCTCGTCCCCGAGGTCGACCTTGATGACCTCCTCGATCCTTCGCTCGATCGGGTTGCGGAACAGCTCCTTGATCTTCATGCGCCCTCCCGCGCGATGATCTTCGCCCGGTAGCCGTGGGCGGGTTCGCAGCGGCCCATGAACGAGAGGCCGTACGCGCCGACGAGCCTGCCGGGGTAGAGGAGCACCACGGGCGCCGTGAGCCGCTCCCGGAGATCGTCGAGTAGGGCCGAGGTCCGGTACGAGGGGAAGAGGGCCCCGGCCCGGTACAGGAACACCGCGGCCCACCCCGACAGATCCTTGAGCCTCCCCAGGACCCGATCGGCGAGGGACGGGGGCCCGTTCAGGATCTGCCAGATCGTCGTGTGGACGGTCGCCAGGACCGAGGGGTCGCCGCCGGCCCGCTCCTCCTCGGCCACGATCTCCTCGGCGAACCCCGAGCCGTCGATCGCCTCCCAGAAGAGCTCCGCGAGGGAGATCGCCGCGCACTCAACGCCCCTGGCGCCGAGCCAGGGCCGGAGGTCGTTCAGGTCCCTCCGGACCGCGAACTCCTCCTTCGGCGGGTAGACGTAGACGAGGTACGGCGGCGTCCGGCCGGGGTACGCCTGCGCGTAGTAGGCGACCACCTCCTCCCCGAGCCTCCGCATGGACTCAGGCAGCGGGGACACGCCCCACCTCCTCCAGGTCCCGGACGACCCAGTCGACCCTCACGACGCTCCCGGCCTCCGAGTACCGGAGGATGCCGTGCCGGTCGGCCTCGAGGAAGAGGCGCCGGAGGGCGGCCTCGTCGAGGAGGTACCAGCGCCAGGCGGGCGACGCGAGGAGCGCGCGGTCGGAGGGGAGGCGGCCCCGCTCCCGCAGGGCCACGTAGGCGAACCCTCGCATCGAGAGGTGCGGGGGCAGGATGCGCTTCCGCCGTCCCCCCTTGGCGCCCTCGAGGATGCCGAAGTCCCTGAGCGCCGAGAGGATGCCCCGGGCGACGCGCCTGGTCGTGTACTCTCCCCAGCCCGGGACCCCGAGCTCGGAGCGGAGCCAGCGGGTCACGTCGTCCACGGCGAGGTCGTTGCGACCGTCCCCCCAGTACCGGCCGAACAGCGGCCCGGCCGCGAACGCCGCGAGCAAGTCGTCGGTACGGCACGTCTCGTAGTAGCACGCCTCCCTGAAGGCGCGGGGATCGTGGGCGATGACCTTCAGGGTCCGGATCACGTGCGGCCCGCCCTCGACGTACCGGCGGCGCAGGACCGCGAGGAGATCCTCCTGCCGGGCGCCCGACTTGGCGAGCCCGCCAGAGCCGAGGATGCGCCGGAGGTTGCGCGGCTCGTCTTCCTCCGGATCCCAGAGCTCCAGCAGCCGCTTCGTGTCCTCCAGGAGGGCCCCGCCCTTGATGATCCGCGAGCTGAAGGTCATGGAGCGCGCAGGTCGAAGTACGGGTACCGGAGGTCACCCGGATCCAGGGCGTAGGCGGCGGCGAGCTGCCTGAGCGCCTCCTCCACCCGGGCCTCGTCTTCGAGCTCCGCCGGGCCGATGGAGCCGAGCCTCCGGACCTGCCCGAGCACTTCCCCGGCCGGAGGTGGCGGGCCCGCCCACTGCAGGAGCCGCTCCAGGGCCACGTCCCTGGACCACGCGGACAGCTCGGAGAGGAGGCCATCCGTGTCGCCCTCGACCTTGCGCTCCCGGAGCCAGCTGAGCGTGAGTCGCTTCGCGGGGAGCTCGTCGGAGAAGAGGTGGAGGGCGTCGGGCCTGCCGAACACCTGTCCGTGGCGCGCGGCGGCCGACAGCACGGCTCCCTCCATCGCGGCGAGCCGCCAGGTCCGCGGCAAGCCGTTCCCGAGGACGAACCGCCCGGCCTCGCTCAACCCTCGCGAACGCCACCAGCCGAACAGGTCGGCCTCCCCAAGGCGCGCGACCGCGAGCGTGAGCCGGATCGTCGAGCTCGTGTCCGGTAGGACCGCCCTCACCGTCCCCTTCCCTGGACCGCACGCCGGGTTGCCGATTATCGCATGCCTCCGCGTGCCCGGCTGGAACCGCCCGTGTGACCCTCCCCCGCGACCTGGACCCGGTCGCCGAGGATCTGGACCATCGAGACCTGGACGGGGTCGGGAATCACACCGCCCTCATGTGGCCGCCGGGCTCAGGCCCCCGGGGACGAAGGCGCCTTCCATGCGGGGAGGGTTGTACCATCGGGCACCTCCACCCGCTACCCGCCACCCAGGGTTCGGCCCTATCCATCACCACTCCTCCGGGAGGTCAATCAGCCCGTCGGCCCACGGAGCCCGGACCCCACCGAGAGGACCAGGTTCAGCAGGATCCCCGGCCGGTCCACGGCCAGTCCACGAGGCGGGGGCGGAGGCGGACTCCTC
Source organism: Actinomycetota bacterium (assembly GCA_035573995.1). GTDB lineage: Bacteria > Actinomycetota > UBA4738 > UBA4738 > HRBIN12 > DATLZM01. The sequence goes on from DATLZM010000210.1 coordinate 12,699, forward strand.
CCCCAGGCCCCTCGTGGGGCGGTGGTGGCAAAGTCCACATACCTGACGAAGTCTCCCGGGGTCACTCCTTCACCACGTGTTGAGGTAGGCCTCGCGGAGGATCCGGCGCCGGAGGTCGGCGGGCACCTCCGCCGCGACCCCTTCGACCGCCCCCCGCACGACGGCCTCGACGATTCCGAGCGTCAAGCCGGTCTCATCCGCCGTCCACTCGATAAGGTCGCCCAGCTCGAGGTACCGTACGTCCACGGCCTCCCGGATCGCCGCGGCCCACGCGGCGTCGTCCTCCCCCAGGATCCGCTCCAGCGCCCGCAGCATGAGCGGCCGGGGCCCATCGGCGAGCTCGCCGCGCATGGGCGGGAGCACGATGACATCCCACCAGGCGACGTAGACCTCGACCCACGCGGCCTCGTACGCGGCCCGCGCGGTGACCGGCTCCCAGGCGCCGAGCAGCCGGTAGGGGCACTCCGGGGGCTCGTCCATGTCCGGCACCTCGAAGAAGTACCCCCGCGGGCCCAGCTCGAAGGATCCGAACCCCCATTCGCCGGAGACCATCGAGCTGGGGTTCTCGCAGTACACCTCCCAATTCCAACCCTTCTCAAGCACGTGGTCGAGGACCTCCTCGTACGTGAGTTCGTCGACGGCCTCCCGCTCGTCGTCCGAGAGGCCCGCGAGCAGCACCTCGACCACCGAGGTGTCGTCGTCCCTCGGCAGGAGGACGCGGCCGGTGGGCCGGAGCCGTCGGGCCGTCCGCAGGGCCCGGTCGAGGCGGTGCCGCGCCCCCTCCAGGTCGATGCGCCGAAGCAGCGCGTCGATCCGGTCGGTCATAGGTCCCCTCCATCCTTCCCAGTCGATCGCCCGAGGGGCCGCCCCGCGCGGGGCGGCCTTCCTTCCCTTCCCCGTCTCCCACCTCCTCGCGAGGGCCTGAGCCTTCAGAAGTCCTCCATCAGCCGGAGGGCCTCCTCGAGGTCCGTGTGGGGCCCGAGGACCGCGGGGAGCCCGCAGGCCGAGCAGATCGGCCCGAAGCTCCCGTCGAGGAGGGCGAGCTCGAACCGGTGGGGCTCGACCCTCGGGAGCGGGGGCTCGAACGTGTAGCTCGCTTGGTAGTCCCCCCGGGCCGCCCCCTCCGGGTCCTCCCGCTCCGCCCGCTCCTTGGCCGCCCGGACCTCGGTGGAGGTGGCGTAGATCCCGAGCACCCTCCCCGAGGGTAGGTGGCGGAGGACGAACCGGATCGGCCCCTTCGGGATCCCCGCCGCGGGGCGCTCCTCCCCCTCGCCCAACCCGATCACCCCTTCCCTTCATCCGGGGGACGGGCCCGAGGTGCCCCGCGGGGGGAGGCCGGCCGAGGCGGCCCGGGTGAAGACACGGGGAAGGCCCGCCCTCCGCACCGGGAGGCGGGCCTCCACGCCCGGACACTTCGTTGCCGGATCGGCTCCTGCCCTCCGGCCGCATCCCCGCTCCCGCGGGAGGCACCTTGGGTGTCCGTCCCAGGTTGCCGGGCCCGGCTCTCGCCGGGCCGCTCCCGATGCGGGCCGGAGGATACCACGGGGGCCCGACACGCGGGCCGGGGCGGGATCGATCGCGGCCCGCGGGGCGTTCGCATCCGTTCGCAGACACGATCGGGTGGCCTCGGGATGCGAGGGGGCCCTCAACGCTGCGGTGGGCCCCGCGCGCGCCCGAGGGCGAACCGGGGGGCGGGGGCCCGTTGCCGGGTCAGGGGGCCGCTCCTCGCGGTCGACCCGCCAGCGCGATCGTCGATGCGCTTGAATCCGGCGAGCGGGGACCCTGCCGCCCGGGTTCGAGACCCGCGCGAGCTGGAGTGTAACGATTCCTTCGAGTATCGTTACGGCCATGCACTACGAACGGGCCATCGGCTACGCGAGGGTCTCCACGGCTGAACAGGTCCAGGGCTTCGGGCTCGAGGTCCAGGAGCGGGCCATCCGGGAGTGGGCCCGCTCGAACCGGATCCGCCTCCTCGGGGTCGAGCGCGACGAGGGCGCCCCGGGCTCGAACGGCCTGGATCAGCGCCCGGGGCTCGCCAGGGCCCTGGCCCGCCTGGAGGCCGGGCAGGCGGAGTGCCTCGTGGTCTACCGCCTTGATCGCCTCGCCCGGGATCTCGTGCTCCAGGAGACCACCGTCCGTCGCCTCGAGCGGCGGGGGAGGCGGGTGGTCTCGGTCACCGAGCCGTCGGTCGACGGGGACGACCCCACCCGGATCCTGGTCCGGCAGGTCCTCGGGGCCCTCGCCCAGTACGAGCGGGCCGTGATCCAGGCCCGGATGGCTGCCGGGCGAGAGGCGAAGCGGGCCCGGGGCGGCTACGTCGGGGGGCGTCCCCCCTACGGGTTCCTGGCACGGCGGGGGGCGCTCGAGCCGGTCCCCGAGGAGCAGGCCGCGATCGCGCTCGCCCGGGAGCTCCGCCGCCGGGGCGCCTCCTACCGGGAGATCGCCCGCCGCCTGAGCGAGGCCGGGTACGCCCCGAAGGGGGGCGGGGTGTGGTGGCCGGCCCAGGTCGGCCGCCTCCTCGCGGGCCCCCGGGGCCGGGGGTAGGCGGACGGCGGCCCGCCGCGGTCTGCGCGCGGTCGGGGTCCTTCGGCTCCGTACCCCCCTGGTGACGGGCCTCCCCAGGCCGCCCCACCCGGGAGACGCGGGCGTGCGTCCGCCCTCCTCAGGGGCGGTGAGCGGGGCCGACGCCGAGCCCCTGGCGCTCCTTCCAGCGGGCGTGCTTCCGGGCCGCCTCCACCACCCAGGAGGGGTGGACGCCGAGGGCCCTCGCGATCAGGCGGATCGGGACCCCCTGGGAGCGGAGCCGGAGCATGATCGAGCGGAACTTCCAGGCCTCCTGCTCCGCCCGCTCCCGGAGGATCCCCGCCACCGTCCTCGCGGTCTGGGCGGCCTTGAGGTAGGCGACCTGCTCGGGCGAGAGCGAGGCGAGCTCGTCCTCGGAGAGGTGGAGTCTCGGCCTGAAGACCCCCGGTCCCTCCCGCGTCCCCTCACCCATCATCCCCACCTCCCCGGGCGTCCTCTCCGGCCCACCGCTCGAGCATCCCCCAGGCCTCCCGTGGGTCGAGCCCTCCTCCGGCGACGAGGTCCGCGGCCTCGTCCTCCCAGCGCCAGCGGAGGCGCGACGCGAGGTGGTTCCACAAGAACCGCTCCGCCCGCCCCCGGGAGGCGGCCACGAAGAGCACTCGGCCCGCGGCCAGGACCACGTGGTCCCCGAGGCCGGGGACGGCCACGATTTCGACGGGGGGAGGTTCCGCCACGTTCACCGCTGCCCCTCCTCCGGCACCGTGACCGCCCCCCGGGCCAGGCCGAACGCCACCTGCGCGAAGGCCTCGGCCCGGGACTCCCGCCCTGCCGACACCGCCTCGGCGAACAGTCGCACGGCGCGCTCGATCGCCTCCTCCGCTTGCTCGCTCATACCGACACCTCCGTAGCCACACCGTGTCGCGCACGGAACGCCTCCCGCTCCTGGCGGTGCCGCTCCCTGCGGATCTCCCCCGCCCCGGCGGTGCCGAGGGTCTCCGCCACGACGCCCAGGCGCTCGGCAAGGTCCGCCGAGGGCTCGACGGTAGCCCCGCGCATCACGACGAGGCCGAGGGCCTCGAGGCGGCGGATCCACTCATCCGCGTCCTCGAGGTCGAGACCGGTCCGCAGGGCAATCTCGGCGACCGACGCGCGGGCGCGGGTGATGGTGTTCATGAGATACCAGCCCGAGTCCCCCAGCGCGTTCTCGTCGAACGCGTCGTGGGACGGGTCTGGCTGGGTGTACCCCGGCACATTCGCCCCTCCCCCGATGAGGGACAGTCCAGCGGTGTGAATGTGCAGGCCCGGGCGCAGCCGGTACCGCCCGGTTCGCCACCCCCGGTCGGCGGGACGACGGGCGATCCACCCCAGATCCTCGAGCACGCGCCGCTCCGCCCGCACCGCGGCGATGTCCACGCCAGCCAGCTCCGCCCACTCCCGGAGCGCGAGCCCGAACGAGACGCTCCCGACCCGCAGCCCGACGAGAAGCGCGGCCTCGAGGACGCGGCGGGCCCTGGGGCCTCCGTAGGTGAACCAGGGCAGCCGGTCGGCGGCGGCTCGAATCTCGAGCACGCGCCGAACCCCCTCCGGCCGGCCCCGGATCGCCGGGTTCTCCCGGACGAAGGCCACGGCCCGCTCCGCGGTACGTCGGGCGTAGGCCTCCGCGGCCCGGGCCCCGCGGGTCTTGAGCAGCTTCCAGTACTCCTCCGAGCCGCGGTGGACGCCGTCCCGCTCCGGCGCCGCCAGTGCCCTGGCGATCTGCTCCTCGTCGAAGCCCCGGTTGGCCAGGGCGACCGCGTAGGACATGTCCCGGCGGTGCGGCTTCATCGGGGCGCCCCCTCGACGGCGGACGATCGGGGGCGACCGGAGGGGTGCTCAGACGACCCCCCACGCCCATCATCCTGGCCAGTGGCCCCATCGAGGTCCTGGGGACCTTCAGGCTGCCAGGAAGGGCCCTCTACCGGCCAGTCGCAAGGGACCTCGACCGATCTCCAGGGGTTCCGGTAGCTCCGGTAGCGGTACCGCTCCCCGACACGGTGGCCCCGCGGGAGATGGAGATTGCCGCGGCGGTGGAAGACGGCCCGGGTTTCATCGCGGCGGGTCATCAGCCCACCTCCCGCCGGGCCCTCCGGGCCCGAGCCGAGGCGAGGGCCAGGCGGTACATGTGCGCCTTGAGAGCGTGCTGAGCTCGCCGCTCGCGCTCGCCAGGCGGGAGGACACCTTCCGGGTCTACTTCACGGCGGAAGCGCTCGAGGAACGCCTCCCGAGCGGGAGCGAGATCCTCGTGCGAATCGCGCCGCGACCAGCGGGCGTGGGCGGCGATGCGTGCGCGGAGCTGGCGCTCCTCGGGGGTGAGGGCCATCAGGGCGTGCACCTCCAGGGACCCGGCCCTGCCGCACGCCCTCGCGCTCGGCGACCGTTACCCTAGCCGCACGTTCCGGCCCTTCGTTCGCAAATTTAGCACATCGTCATCGACGTGGTGAGGAGCTCGGGCCCGAGGACGTTGGGCCGCTCGCAGGCCACGCACAGGGCCACGACCGGGAGGCCCACGATGCCGGGGCCAGAGTGGGCCCCGGCTTGGAGCGCCGGGGCCCAGGTCTTGGGTCGGCGGAGCCGGGGTTCCTGCCCCTGGGACTGCAGCCTCCACGTCCGCCGCGAGAAGAGCCAGCGCTGCGCGTCGGGGCCCACGTTCACCCAGCCGACGAGCATACGGAGCTCGGGGCCCGCGCCGGTCTCCTCGCCGGTCCTCAGCTTGGCGATCCGGGCGCCGCACCCCGGCGTCGAGCACACCACGTAGCGGCCGTTCCGGGCCAGCCGGGCCCGCGGCAGGGCCTCGAGGACCTCGGGGGGAATCACAGACGGTCCCCCAGCCCTGCCCGCCGGTGGGCGGCGATGGCCCGCTCGTCGGCGGCCGAGGCCCCGTAGCGGTGGAGCATGTCCCGGCTCCGCCAGCCCATGAGGCGCAGGAGCGCGTCGTCGTCCACGCCCGCCATCCGCAGGTGGTGGGCGACGGAGTGACGGAGCTGGTGGGGGTGGACGTGGCCCAGGCCGGCCCGGCGGGCCCGGCGCGCCACGACCTCGGTGATCCCGTACACCCCGAGCACCCCGCGCCGGCCCAACCAGAGCTCCTCCCGGTGGGCCTCGGGGTGGGAACGCCGGGCCCGGAGGTAGCGGTCGAGTGCGCGGAGGGTCCGGGAGCCGACGGGGAGGACCCGGGGGCGGCGCCCCTTGCCGAGCACCACGACCAGCCCCTGCTCGAGGTCGAGGTCCCCGAGGCGCAGGCCGGCCACCTCCCCGAGGCGCGCCCCGGTGTCCACGAACAGCCGGATCAGGGCCTCGTCCCGCCGGTCGTAGAACCCCGGGCCGGAGCAGGCGGCGAGGAGGGCCCGGAGCTGGTCCTCAGCGAGCACCGGGACCGGACGTTCGGGGACCTTCGGCGGGCGGAGCCGCTCCATCGGGTCCCGGGAGATCTCGCCCTCGGCCAGGCACCACCCGAAGAACTGCTTGAGCGAGGCGTAGCGCACCCGGGCCGAGGCCGGCCGGAGGCGTTCCACCTGGTCGGCGAGGAAGGCCTCCACGTGCTCGGCGGTGATCGCGACGACCTCCTGGGGCATCCCCCGCTCGGCGAGGAACCGCGCCAGGAGGCGAACGGCCTCGAGGTACCCCTCGATGGTCCGGGGCGCCTTGTTCTCGGCCCGCAGGTGGCGCCGCCACGACGCCGCGAGGTCGAGGATCGTCGGTGCTACCCTGATGTCGGTCGTGGCCTCGGCCATGGCGCCTCCCATGTTAGTCGGGCAAACGAGCGGTGTGCTCGCCGGGAGGATACCATAGGCCCAGGTCACGCGGTGGGGTGTGGGGTAACGGTAGCCCGCCTGACTCTGGATCAGGTAGTCATGGTTCGAATCCATGCACCCCAGCCAAGTCGACCGGCGCCCGGGCCGAGGACCGGAGAGGTTCCACTCCACCTCGCTCCCGCGGAGCGGGTCGAGGCGGCTCCTCTGGCCCCCGGCCGACC
>DATLZM010000211.1:0-5587 GCA_035573995.1 Actinomycetota bacterium
CGGCGGGGTCCCCACGCAGATCAGGACCAGCTCGCGGTCCCGGACCACGTCGGCGGTCTCCGGGAGGAACGCGAGGCGCCCGGCGGCCACCTCCCCGGCCACGAGCTCGGGCAGACCCGGCTCGTAGAAGGGGATGCCGCCTTCGGACAGGAGCGCCAGCTTCTCCGGGTCGCTGTCCGTCGCCGCCACCTGGTGGCCGAGGTGCGCGAGGGCGGCCGCCGTCACCAGCCCGACGTGCCCGCAGCCCACGACCCCGACCCTCACGCGCCCACCTCCGCCGGGATCCGGCCCGCCTTCCGGAGCTCGCCCTCGATCCAGCGGTACGTCGCTTCGAGCCCCTCGCGCAGGCTCGTCGTCGGCTCCCACCCGAGGACCTCGCGGAGCCGCGAGTTGTCGCTGTTCCGGCCCCGCACCCCCTGCGGCTTCGTAGGATCGTGCCGCTTGCGGATGCGCTTGCCCGCGATGTCCGCCACGAGGTCCACCAGCTCATCTACCGAGATCAGCACGTCGGAGCCGAGGTTCAGCGGCTCCGCGTGGTCGGACCGCGTCAGGCGGTAGATGCCCTCGACGCAGTCCTCCACGTACAGGAAGGAACGGGTCTGTTGGCCGTCACCCCACACCTCGATCTCGTCGCCGTCCGCCGCGAGCGCCACCTTCCGGCAGATCGCGGCGGGCGCCTTCTCCCGTCCGCCGTCGTAGGTCCCGAGCGGACCGTAGACGTTGTGGAAGCGGGCGACGCGGGTCTCGAGGCCGTGGTCCTCACGGTAGTAGCGGCAGAGCTCCTCGGCGAAGAGCTTCTCCAGCCCGTACCCCGGCTCGGGGTCGGCCGGGTAGGCGTCCTCCTCGCGGAGCGGCGTGACGTCCGGCTCGCGCTGGCGGTACATCGGGTAGACGCAGGCGGAGGAAGCGTAGAAGAAGCGCCCGACCCCCTGCACGCGCGCCGCCTCCAGCATGTTCGCGTCGATCAGGGCGTTGTTGCGCGTCACGTCGGCGTGCACCGCCGTGATGTAGCCGATCCCGCCCATGTCGGCGGCGAAGTGGTAGACCTCGTCCACCCCTCGGCAGGCCGCCAGGCAATGCTCCGGGTGCCGGAGGTCGCGCAGTTCGAACTCATGAGCCTGAGACGGCTCGTACTCCGGCGGCTTGATGTCCACGCCCCGCACCCAGTACCCGCGCCGGACCAGGTACCGGACCATGTGGTGGCCGATGAAGCCACCGGCGCCGGTCACGAGGGCGCGCCGCATCCCGTCGGGGTCGTTCACGTCCGCACCTCCCCGGAGATCCCGAGCCGCTCCCTCAGGACCTGCGCACCGAAGAGCACGACGAACCTCGGGTTGTGGAACAGGTATCTCCGCCACAGCCGCCCGGGCTCGGTGGCGAGCCGGAAGGCCCACTCCAGGCCCGCCCGCTGCATCCATCGCGGCGCCTGCGGCTTCGCCCCGGCGAGGAAGTCGAAGGCCGCGCCGACCCCGAGCATCACGGCCGGTACCCGCCCCCGCTGCGCCGCCATCCAGCGCTCCTGCTTCGGGCAGCCGAGCCCGACGAAGACGATCCGGGCGCCCGAGCGCGCGATGCGCTGGGCCTCGCCGTCGAGCTGCTCCCCGGTGGGTTCCCCGAACGGTGGGCTCTCGGCGTGGGCCACCTCGAGCCCGGGGAAGCTCCGCCGGGCCCACGCGACGAGGGCGTCGAGAACCTGTGGTCGCCCGCCGTGGAACCCGACCGGGATGCCCTCCCGGGCCGCGCCCGCGAGCACGGCCGGGGTGAGGTCCGGCCCGTAGACGCGGGTCGCCCCCCGGATCCCGAGCAGGCGGAGCCCCCAGACGAGCGGCATCCCGTCGGAGGTGACGAGGTCGGCGGAGTTCACCGCGGCCCGGAACGACGGGTCGTCGTGGGCCTCCATCACGAGATGCACCGTCGCGACGCAGACCGTTCTCGACTCGCCGGCCCTCGCCCAGGCGAGGACCATCCGGGTGGCCCCCGCCGGGTCCGTCGCATCGACCCGGGTCCCCAGGATCGAGCGGCTGCCGAGCGCGATGGCGCCCGCCTTCACTTCGCCCCTTTCCCGGCGATCACCGCCTTGGCCGTCATGAGCAGGATGTAGAGGTCGAGACCGACCGACCAGTTCAGCACGTAGAACAGGTCCCGCCGGAGCGCCTCCTCCGAGGTCAGGTCGCTGCGGCCCTGGATCTGCCACCACCCCGTGAGCCCCGCCCGCACCTCGTGACGGAAGGCGAGCTCCTCCTCGTTCGCGACGACCTGCTCGACGGGGAGCGGACGCGGGCCCACCAGGCTCATCTCGCCCACCAGGACGTTCCAGAGCTGGGGGAGCTCATCCAGGCTCCACCGGCGGAGGAACCGTCCGAGGCGCGTCACCCGCGGGTCGTCTTCGAGCTTGAAGAACGGCCGCTCGAGGTCGAGGCCCCGGAGGCGGGCGGACTCGACGGCGTCCACCGCCATCGTCCGGAACTTGAGCATCCGGAAGGTGCGGCCGTCCTTCGTCACCCGCTCCTGGCGGAACAGCACCGGCCCCGGCGAGTCGAGCTTCACCGCCACCGCCACCGCCAGCCAGAGCGGGATGGTCAGGAGGCCGAGGACGATGGCCCCGACCACGTCGATGGCTCGCTTCAGCGCCGCCTGCCAGGCGGAGAGGGCGGGCGGGCGGACGAGGAGCGTGAAGAGCCCGCCCACCGGCTCGATCGCCAGGCGGGTGGTGAGCACGTCCTGGACCCGGGCCGACACCCGGACGTCGAGGCCGTTCCGGCGGGCCGCCCGCAGGACGTCGGCGAGCCGGGCCGGATCCACCTCGCTCCCGGCCACGTCCAGCGCGTCGAGTTCGTGCTCCCGGGCGATCTCGTCGAGGTCCTCGAGCGAGCCGAGCACGGGCAGGAGGTCCCGGGAGCCGAACCCCTGGAGGTCGACGAACCCGACCGGGACCCACGCGTCGTCCCGGAGGAGCGCGTCGGCCAGTCGGAAGGCCTCCTCGCTCGTCCCCACGACCGCGCTTCGGAACACCCGCCCGGCCGCCGCCCGCCGCCGGAGCATCCGCCGCGCCGCCAGACGCACCCCGAGGGCGATCCCCACCCCGCCCGGGAGCATCGAGAGCGCCGTGGAGCGGGGGAACCCCGCCTTCAACAGGTACGAGGTGGACATGAGCGCGAGCGTCCCCACCGCAGCGGCCGCCAGGACCCGACGGAACTCCTCCTCGGGCGCGAGCCGGGGGAAGCGGTAGAGGCCCCACAGGGCGAACAGGCCCACCCACGAGGGCGGCAGCAGGAGCGCCGCGACGAGGATCGGCGCGGGGACCTCGCCGAGCCCGAAGCGGAGCTGGAGCACCCCGAGGACGAGTCCCACCAGGCCGACGAGGTCGGCGCACACCACGGCCCCCGCCCACGCCCCCAGGGAGCCGCGCCTCCTGCCTCGCGCGGGCTTCCCGGCAGGGGCGAGGGCGGAGCCGACGAGCTTCTCCGCCCCCCGAACCTCGGTCCCCGTGAGGGCCTCCTCTTCCTTCGTGGACGAGAGGAACCAGCGCTCCCGGCCGACGGGCCGACGGGATGTTCGAGGTTGACTTGTACCACAGCCTGCGCGAAGCGCAACTCAACGCGGTCCGCGTCCTTCGGCTGGCCGGGCCCCGGGGGGCCTATAATCGCCGCCGTGGTCGAGCCCGACGGACCGCTCGAGGGCGGCGACATCCGCCTCTACCTGGGGATCCTCCGGCGCAGGGCGTGGAGCGTCGTCGGGGTCACGGCGGTCGCCGTGGCGAGCGCGCTGGCGGTCTCGTTCACCCGGACCCCCGTCTACGAGTCCACGGCCCGGGTCCAGGTGAAGCCCCCGACGGCGAACCTGTTGCTGCAGAACGTACCGGTGACGAGCCTCGTCAGCCTCGACACCGAGCGGCAGATCGCCACCTCCACCGAGGTGCTGGAACGGGCGGCGACCGACCTCGGCCTCCCGACGGACCCGCGTTCCCTCGAGGAGTTCGGGCGGGACCTCTCCGTCGGCTCCCCGACCAACACCCAGATCCTCGAGATCACCTACGCCCACCCCGATCCCGTCGAGGCCCGCCGGCGGGCGCAGGCGGTGGCGGAGGCGTACCTGCGGTTCAAGACCGACCAGGCCCTGGACGCCGCCGCCCGGGTGCGTCGCGCGATCCAGGAACAGCTCGAGCGGGTCCGCGCCCGCCTCTCCGACGCGCAGGCCCGGTTCGCGGAGGCCGAGCCGGGGAGCCTCGAGGCCCTCCAGGCGCAGTCCGAGGTGGAGTCCCTCCAGGGGGAGGTCGCGGCGCTCCAGGCCCAGCTCGGGCAGCTCTCGATCCTCGACATCAGCCCCGGGACGATCGTCCAGCCGGCGAACCTCCCCACCGAGCCGGCCTCTCCGAACCACCTCGTCAACGGGGGGCTGGCCCTCGCCATGGGGCTCGCGCTGGGCGTCGGGCTCGCCTTCCTCCGGGAGCGGCTCGACGACCGGGTGCACGGTCGGGGCGACCTGGAGCGGCTCGTGGGGGCACCGGTGCTCGCCACCGTCCCCAGGGACCGGCGGCGCCACCGGGTCCCCCACGACGACCTCGCGATGGCCGGCGACGGGACCGGGCCGGTCGCCGAGGCCTACCGGGCGATCCGGACCAACCTCCAGGTCATGGCGCGGAACGACGGCGTGAAGGTGGTGGCGGTGGTGTCGGCCCGCGCCGGGGAGCAGAAGACGACCACGGTGGCGAACCTGGGCGCGGCCCTGGCCCAGGGCGGCCGGCGGACGGTCGTGGTCTCCTGCGACCTCCGCAGGCCCCGCCTCCACGACGTGTTCGGGGTGCCGCGCGAGCCCGGCCTCACCGACCTCCTGGGATCCGATCTCTCCCTCCGGCGGGCCACGCATCCCACCGCGATCGAGAACCTCCGGGTCCTGCCCGCCGGCTCGCCGGCGGGGAACACCGCCGAGGTCCTGGAGAGCGACGGGATGCGCGCGGCCCTGGCCCGCCTCCGGGAGCAGTGCGACTTCGTGATCCTCGACACACCGCCGATCCTCGCCGTGGCCGACGCCCTCCCGGTCGCGGCCGCGGCGGACGGGGTGCTGTTCCTGGCCGACGCCGGGACCCCGCGGGAGGCGGTCCGCCTCGCCCTCGACCACCTCCAGCAGGTCGGCGCGCGGGTCGTCGGGGCGGCCATCACGAACGTGGACGCGCGACGGGCCGGCGGGGGGTACTACTCGTACGCCTACGGCTACGCCTACCGCTACGTGGAGGACGGCGAGGCCCGCCACGGGCAGGCCCGGCGGCGCGGGGCGCACGCGAAGCGAACCGGGCCCGGGGACGGGGCCCGGCCCGAAGCTCCCCCCGTCGAGCCCGGCGCCATGCCGGAAGTCCCCCAGACCGCGCCCGAGGACGTCGCGCTCTGGACCGACCGCTGAGCGCAGAGACCGCGCTTCCGCCCGCCTCCGGGACCGGTCGGGGCAGGTGCCTAACCCTGGCTCGGGAGGAACACCCGGAACGACGCGCCGCCCTCCGGGCGGTCCTCGACCCAGGCCCGCCCCCCGTGGAGCTCGGCGAACCGGCGGACCAGCGAGAGGCCGATCCCGACGCCCGGGGAGTGGTTCCCCT
>DATLZM010000212.1:0-8101 GCA_035573995.1 Actinomycetota bacterium
GCGAGGTCGCTCACCGCCCCCCACACCGAGTACCGGCCCCGGGGGAGCGGGAGGTTCGGGACCGTGCAGCGGATCCGGTTCCGTCCCGCCACCACCCCGAGGTCACGCCGGAGGACGAAGATGGGGGGCGCCACCCCCTCCCCGATCCCGAGGTAGGCTACGCACCGCCGCGCCCTCGGAGCCTCGAGCGTGAGCTCGATCTCGAGCGGCCCGCCGGTGGAAACGGCCGGCCGGCCGTCCGAGCCGATCGCGATCGCCTCCACCCGCACCTCGCCGGAGGGGCGGAGCAGCTCGGAGGCGGCCTCCACCGCCTCGGCGTACGCGTGGAGCACGTCCCGCACCGGGCCGTCCTGCACCACGACCCCCTGGTTCAGCCACACCGCCCGGCCGCACATCGCCTCCACCGCCGCCGCGTCGTGGGAGACGAAGACGAGGGTCGTCCCGGCCTCGAGGACCTCCCGCATCCGGGCCAGGCACTTCTGCTGGAAGCCCAGGTCGCCCACGGCGAGCACCTCGTCGACGAGGAGCACGTCGGGCTCGAGGTAGGCGGCCACCGCGAAGCCCAGGCGGAGCTGCATCCCGCTCGAGTAGAACTTCACCTGGCGGTCGATGGCGTCCTCGAGCTCGGCGAAGGCCACGATCGCGTCGAAGCGCCGGGCCACCTCCCGCCGGCGCAGCCCGAGCATCGCGCCGTAGAAGAAGACGTTCTCCCGCCCGGTGAGGTCGGGGTGGAGCCCGGCGCGGAGCTCGATCAGGGTCCCCACCCGCCCCGAGACCTCCACGCTCCCGGCGTAGGGGTACATCACCCCGCACAGGATCTTGAGGAGCGTGGACTTCCCCGAGCCGTTCACCCCGACGAGCCCCACCGCCTCCCCGGGCTCCGCGACGAACTCCACCCCCCGCAGCGCCCAGCGCCACCGGCGACCGCCGCGGCGGAGCGCCGAGCCCAGGAGGGGGAGCTGGTCGCGCAGGAGCATCCGCCCGCGGTCGGCGCGGAAGCGCTTCCACACCCCGTGGGCGGCGATCGAGCCCCTAGGCGACATCGGCGAACCCCGTCTCCAGGCGCTTGAACACGAGGAACCCGACCACGAGGGTGAGCCCGGCGGAGGCCGCGGCCGCCGCCACGAGCCCCCAGCGGGGCGGGAGCCCCAGGAGCACGGTCCGCCGGTACCCGTCGATCAGCGGGCCGAGCGGGTTCAGCACCGCGTAGGCCAGGCGGAACCGCGCGGGCACCACCTCGATCCCGTAGGCGACCGGGGTCGCGAGGAGCCCGAGCTGGAGGAGGATCGGGAGGGCGTGCCGGAGGTCCCGCAGGTAGACGAGGACGGCGGAGACCAGGAGCACCGCCCCCACCGTGAACGCGAGCTGGATCGCCGCCAGCAGTGGCACCCACAGGCTCGCCGCCGCGGGGACCACCCCCTCCACGGCGAAGAGCACGGCGAGGACCGTCGAGGCGACCGCGACGTCGGTGGCCGCCACCGCGACGCTCGACAGCGGGAAGACCTCCCGCGGGCAGTAGACCTTGTTGAGGAGGTTGGCGTTGACGATCAGGCTCTGCCCGCCCACCGAGACCGAGGTCGAGAAGAACGTCCAGGGCAGGAGGCCGAGGTACGCGAAGAGCGGGTACGAGGTCCCGCCGGTGTCGACCCGCGCGAGGCGCGCCACGAACAGCGTGAACACCACCATGAGCGCGAGCGGGGTGAGGAGGGCCCAGGCCGCCCCCAGCACCGCCTGCTTGTAGCGCGCCCGGAGCTCCCGCTCGGCGAGGACCAGCACGAGCTCCCGGGCGCGCCACAGCTCCCGGAGCGCCCGCCCCACCCGGATCCGCCTGCGGAACCGGAGCTCGGCGGGCGGCCCCTGATCCGCCCGGAGCCCGTCCCTCGCGGTCCCCGCGCCCATCCCTCCCATGGCGGTCCCCGCGGTCATCCCTCGCCCCCCTCCCGGAGGGCCGCGGCGGCCGGGCCGAGGGCCGGTGGCTCCGCCTCGGTCGCCACCTCCGCCCCGGCCTCCTCCCCGTCGCCAGCTGGGGTCGACCCAGGAGCCTCCCCGCGGACCCAGCGGTTGAACCGGGCGATCGTGCGCAGGACCGGCGCCCCGTAGCCGCGGGAGCCGGCCGCCGCGATCAGGCCGTCCAGGTCCTTCGGGAGGCAGCCCCCGCCGAAGCCCCGCTCGGGGCGGACCACGAGGTGGTGCGGGCCGATCCGGCGGTCCATCCCGACCGCCTCGCGCACCCGCTCCCAGGGGACGCCGAACCGCTCGCACACGAGCGCCAGCTCGTTCGCGAGGGTCACCTTGGCCGCCAGCATCGCGTTCGAGCAGAGCTTCACGAGCTCTGCCTCGGTGGGCTCGAGCTGCAGGACCGGGGCGTCCGGCGCCACGCAGCGCATCAGGGCGCCGAGCCGCTCGCGCGCCCGCGGCGACCGGGCCCCGATCACCACGCGGTCGGGCCGGGTGAACGTCTCGAGCGGGGCCCGGGCCACCAGGAACTCCGGCACGTGGGCCAGCTCGAGGTCCGGGAAGGCCGCCGCGAGCGCCTCGGTGGTGCCGGGCGCGACCGTGGACTTCACCGCCACCACCGTCCCCGCGGCCAGGTGCGGCGCGACGGCCCCCACCGCCTCCCACACGGCCGAATGGTCGAGGGCCCCGTTCCGACGCGCCGGCGTCGGCACGCAGACGAAGACCACCCCGCACCGCGCCAGGTCCCCGGGCGCGCCGATCCCGAGGTAGGGGTCGTAGCCGACGACCTCGACCCCGGCCGCGGCGAAGGCCCGGGCCACGGCGCCGCCCACGACCCCCATCCCGACGACGCCCACCGCCTCCGTCAGCCCCTCCCCGTCGGCGGGCGCGGCTCTCCTCGCCTTCCCGTGCCCGTCGCGGCGGAACGCCCCGGCCGCCCACCGGAGCGGGACCGCCCACCGGCGCAGGTATCCGCGGCCGTCGCCGTCGCCGGCGCGCGCTGCGAGGAAGCTCCTCCCCGGGAGGAGCAGCCCCGCCACGTACCAGGCCTTCGAGCGGAGCCCCGGGATGGCGTGGAGCGTGGCCACGGCCGGGCCGCCGCGGTGGCGTCGCGCGCCGGTGTAGGCCTCGAGCACCCGGGCCTCGCGCCGGGAGGGCTCCCGGCCGAGCGCCTCGCGGGCCGCCACCGGCCACGGGGTGCCCAGCGCCTCCGACGCCTGCGCGAAGGCGTGGCGGAGCACCGGGCCGAGCTTCCACTCCCGCGCCCAGCGGCCGAGGACCTCCCAGTCGACCTCCGCGGCCGCCGCCATCTGCGCCACGTCCCGGAGCATCTGGAGGAACGGCGTCCGCTGGCCGAGGGCCGCGTGCACGCAGGCGTTCACGAGGAGCCCCGTCCCGTCGAGCCGCCGCAGCGAGGCGCCGCCGAGCTCGAAGGCCTCGGTCCGCTCGAGCAGCTCCTCGGGCCGGATCCACAGGCCGAAGGGGCCGAGGACCAGGGTCCGGTGGAGGTCGATCTCCTCACCCTCCGGCGTGCGGTGCGCGGCGGCCTTCCCGAAGCGCTCGTCGAAGCCCGGCCGGGGCTCGGGGAGCCGCCGCGCGCACCCCAGGCCCTCGAGCACCCCGAGCGCCCGCCGCCAGTCCCCGGTCCGCACGAGCAGGTCGAGGTCGCCGAAGGACCGCCACGAGGGGTCGGGGTAGACGGAGTGCGCGAGGGCCGGCCCCTTCAGCACGACGAAGCCCACGCCGGCCGCCTCGAACGCCTCGGCCAGCTCGAGCAGCCGCCGCTCGAGGCGCAGGCACCAGGCCATCGCCTCCCGGTGGGCCCCCACGAGCCCCTCCCACTGGGGGTCGGTGAGCGCGAGCGCCCCCTCCTCCGCGGCCGCCACCGCGAGGCCCGTGATCCGCTCCGCCACGAGCAGCCGCAGGAACTCGTCCCACCGCTCCACGGGGACCCGGAGCCCGCCGGGCCCCTCCGCGCGGGGCAGCCCGAACCGGGCCACCGCGCGGGCCGCCCGCTCCGGCTCGAACGCCTCAGGCACCCTCGGCCTCCGGCTCGAACACCTCAGGCCTCCCGTTCCACGTAGCCCCGGGCCGCGAGCTCCGAGAGCAGGGCCCGCACGTCGCGCTCGATCGCGCTCGCCGGGGCGTCGTAGGAGGCCGCCAGGGCCGCCGCCACCTCGGCCGCGGTCGCCGGCCCCTCGAGCAGCTCCCACACCGCCGCCGCGGTCCCCTCCAGGCGGTCCACCTCGGCGCGCCCCCGCAGACCGAGCAGCACCTCCCCCCCGAACCGCCGGGAGAGCACGCCCGCCGCCCGCCGGAACCGCTCGCCGCTCACAGCCGCACCACGTTGGGGCGGCGGTCCGGCCCGAAGGCGTTCCGCGCGTCGAAGACCAGGCGGGCCCGGTCCGCCACCCACTCGAGGTCGTAGGCCGAGTGCGGGGTGAGGAGCGCCACGCAGTCGGCGCCCTCGACCGCCCGGGCCGTGAGCGAGATCCGCTGGTGGCGGGCCCCGTTCACCGAGACGGCCTCGACGTAGGGGTCGTGGAACGCGACCTCAGCCCCTCGCCGGTGCAGGTGGCGCATCACCTCGATGGCCGGGGACTCGCGGACGTCGCCCACGTCGGGCTTGTACGCGACGCCCAGCACGAGGATTCGCGCGCCCTTGAGCGCCCGGCCCCGCTCGTTCAGCGCCTCCCCGATCCGGGACGCCACGTAGCCCGGGACCCGGGCGTTCACGTCCTGGGCCTGCTCGAGGATCCGGAACTGATGGCCGACGTCGCGGCGGACCTGCCAGGCGAGGTAGCCGGGGTCGAGCGGGATGCAGTGGCCGCCGACGCCCGGCCCCGGCTGGAAGCTCATGAACCCGAAGGGCTTGGTGGCCGCGGCCTCCACCACCTCCCAGACGTCGATCCCCATCTCGTGGCAGAGCATCGCGAGCTCGTTCACGAGCGCGATGTTCACGTGGCGGAACGTGTTCTCGAGGAGCTTCGCGAGCTCCGCCGCGCGGCAGGAGGAGACCGGCACCACCTTCTGCACGAACTGGCCGTAGAACAGCGCGGCCAGGCCCGTGGCCTCGGGGGTCATGCCCCCCACGACCTTCGGGGTGTTCCGCAGCCCCCACTCGGGGTTCCCCGGGTCGATCCGCTCCGGCGAGTAGGCGAGGAGGAAGTCCCGCCCGGCCACGAGCCCCGAGCCCTCGAGCACCGGCCGGGCCATCTCCTCGGTGGTGCCCGGGTAGGTCGTGGACTCGAGCACCACGAGCCGGCCGGGCCGCAGGACCCGGGCCACCTCCCGGCACGCGTCCTCGATGTAGGAGAGGTCCGGCGCCTGGTCCCGGAGCGGGGTCGGCACGCAGATCAGGACCACCTCGGCCTCGCCCACCGCGTCGGGATCGGCGGTGAACGAGATCCGGCCGCTCGCGATCCCGTCCCGGAACAGCGCCTCCTCCACCCCCGGCACCGAGCACACCCCGGCCCGGAGGTCGGCGATCCGCCCCCGGTCCACGTCGAACCCGACCACCGGGAACCCGGCGTCGGCGCAGGCGCAGGCCAGCGAGACGCCGACGTAGCCCTGCCCCACGATCCCCACGCGCGCGGTCCGGGCGAGGATGCGTCGCCTGAGCGCGGCGGTGTTCCTCACGGTCCCACCCCTCGGAAGGTGTCGGTGGCGGCGCTGGGCTAGGCGGCGGCGTCGGGCTCCCCGGCCTCGACCAGCAGCCGGATGGCCCGGGCCCGCAGCCGGAAGCACTGCCGGACCGAGCGGCGGATCTCCCGGGCGATGTCCTCCACCGGGAGCTGCCGGACGTACCACAGGAACAGGAGCTCCCGGTCCCGGGGCTCGAGGAGCGCCATCCGCCGGCACAGCTCGGCCCGCTCGTCGAGGTGCTCGAGGAGGCCGGGCCGGATCCCGTCGCCCCCGGCGCCGCGGGCGGCGCGCACCGGGATCACCGACGCCGTGGCGGGCTGCCACCAGTCGGTGTAGGTGAGGAGCGCCCGGACCACCTCGGCGGGGGTCGCGAGCACGCGCCTCACCATCCTCCATCCTGGCGCGCCCCGCCCTGACGCGCCAGGTGGGGGATACCCCCATCCCGGACCTTCCGCGAGGTCCGCCGGTAGTACGTGTAGTAGTAGCGCGGCACCGGGATCTCGGTCGCGGCGTTCAGCACGGCCCCCACCACCCTCGCCCCGACCCGGGCGCAGATCTGGGCGGTGCGCTCGGCGACCTCCGCCGTGGTCCTCCCGGCCCGCACCACGAGGAGCACCGCGTCCACGAGGGGCAGCAGCGCGGCCGCGTCGCTCGTCGTGAGCAGCGGCGCGGTGTCGATCAGCACCACGTCCGCGTAGCCGCGGGCCTCCTCGATCGCCCGCCGCATCCGGGGCGAGCTGAGCAGCGGGCCGGGGTCGGGCGGCGGCGGCCCGGAGGGCACGACCAGGACCCCCGGCACCTGGGCCTTGTAGAGGTTCCAGCGGAGGACCGGCCGCCCGTCCGCGTTCCGGAGGTCCTCGGCGAACCCCGGGGCGTTGGGGACGCCGAAGAGGCGGTGGACCTTGGGGTGGCGGAGGTCGCAGGAGAGCACGAGGCACCGCTGCCCCCGCATCCCGTAGGTCGCGGCGAGGTTCGCCACCACCGTGGTCTTCCCCTCCCCCGGGCCCGGGCTCGTCACCAGGACGACCTTCGCCGGGGGCCGCTCGCCGGCGTCGATCCCAGCCGCCTCCGCGGGCGCGACGACCTCCCCGTTCCCCGCGCCGTCGCCGTCGGGGCTGGCCGCGGGCCCCGCGCCCATCCGGAGCGGCAGCAGCGTGGCGAGCATGGCGAACGCGTCGGCCGCGGGGGAGCGCGGCTCCCTCGCCGCGATCACCTCGTCGGACCTCCGCTTCATCCTCCCCCGGTGGGGGATCTCCGCGAGCACCGGGACGCCCAGCCGCTCCTCGGCGTCCCGCCGGGTCCGGATCTTCGTGTCGAAGCGGTCCAGGAACAGGACCAGCACGACCCCCGCGACCAGGCCGAGGAGCCCGGCGATCACCACCCGGGCCTCGCGGCTGCGGGGCGCCTGGATCCCCCCGGTCGAGACCGGCCGCGCCGCGGTGGCCTCGATCAGCTGGAGCCCGACCCGCTGGGTGAGGGAGGCCGCGAGCTGCTGGTAGGACTCGTAGAGGAGCCCGTACTGGCGGACCTTGGCGTCCCGCTGGGCCTGGAGGAGGGTGACCTCCCCCGAGGCGGCGGCGGCGATCCGGCGGTCCAGGTCGCGGATCTCGGCCTCCAGGGCCTCCAGGCGCTCGGTGAGGGACCGCCCCTGCTCGGCCAGGTCCCGGGCCCGCTCGTCGCCGAGGAACCCGAGCAGCTCGCGGGCGAACGCGTTCGCCAGGCGGACGGCCCGGGCCGCCTGGTCGTCGGTGGCGGTGATCCGGAGGACCCCGGCCTCGCGGTCCACCGAGGGGCGGATCAGCGCGGCGAGCTCCGAGGGGTCGCCCTGGTAGCGCAGCTCCCGGGCCACCCGCTCCGGCACCCGGCCCACGGTGGTGAGCGCGGCGAGCGTCTCGAGGTTGGTGTACACCGTGGGCGCGCCCACCGGGTTCACCAGCACCGCCGTGGCCCGGTAGGTCTTGGGCGGCGGGCCGGGCGGCGCCACCTCGGTGATCGCCCACCCCGCGGCCACCGACACCGCCACCGCGAGGGCCACGTCGGCCCACCGGCGGCGGACGGCCCGCACGTAGTCCCTCGGGTTCATCGGCCCACGCCCCCTCCCCGCCGGAGCGCGGCGTGGACCGCGGCCGCCTGGTTCGGGACGCCGAGCTTCCGGAAGATCGCCGCCTTGTGCTTCTCCACGGTCTTCTCGCTGATGCCGAGCCGCCGGGCCACCTGGCCGGCGGTGAGCCCCTGGGCCACGAGCGCGAGCACCCGCTCCTGCCTCGGGCTCAGGGCGGGCCGGGGGACGGAGCCGGAGCCGGGGACCAGCGCCTCGGCCAGCGCGCCGATCGGCTCGTCGAGCGAGACCCGGGCCTCCCCGGGCTCCTCGTCCGGCCCCGACCCTCCGCGGATCCCGCGGAGGGGATCGAGCCAGACGACCCGCACGCCGCGGCGGCGGAGCCTCCCGGCGAGGGCCTCCCCGCCCGGCATCGCGGGGTCGAGGGCCACGGCGTCGGCG
>DATLZM010000213.1:0-1488 GCA_035573995.1 Actinomycetota bacterium
CGAAGCGGTGGCGGTGCTCCTCCCCGAGCGAGGGCTCCGCGGCTGCGCGCTCCTCGAGCAGGCGGGACCAGGCCTCGAGGAGCTCGCCGGCCTGCTCGCGGCTCAGCTCGTTGAAGCTCCCCACCCCGGCCCGGGCGTGGCGCTCCTCGTCGTCCCAGCCGAGCTCCGAGGCGAGGGTGTGGAGGGCCACGACCTGCCGGCGCGTGGCCGGGGCGGTGGGGTCCGCCACGTCCATCCCCGCGAGCCCCGGGATGAACCCGAGCGCCCCCTGGAGCGCCCGGCGCATCGCCCGCGTCTGGGCCATCGCCCGGAGTGCATGGTCGGTGGCCCGCCGCCAGTTGGCCTCGGCCCTCGAGCACATCGCCTCGCCCGCGGCGATCTCGCGGCCGGCGCCGTCGCGGACGACCGCGCGCGCCTCCCAGCCCTGGCGGTCCTCGAGGGGGCGGGTCTCGCAGACGACCGCCGAGACGCCGACGAAGGCCCCGAGCACCTGCCAGGCGTGGAGCGTGAGGAAGTCGCGCTCGGCCTCCCCGAACCGCAGGGCGAGGCCCCGCTCCCGGACCACCCGGGCGAGGGCGTCGGCGAGCTCCCGGGCACGGGCCAGGACCTCCGCCGGCTCCTCGCCGAGGAGGGCGAGCCGGGCGGGGGCGGCGGCCGGCTCGATCGCGCTCACGCCTCCCACCTCCCGAGCTCCCCGGGCCCGGTGCGGCGGATCCCACCCTCCGCCGCCACGAGGTCGAGCCGGTCGAGCTCCTCGAAGCACGGCACGCACACCACGCGGACCGGGGGGGGCCACCAGGGGGACTCG
This sequence comes from Actinomycetota bacterium, assembly GCA_035573995.1. Classification (GTDB taxonomy): domain Bacteria; phylum Actinomycetota; class UBA4738; order UBA4738; family HRBIN12; genus DATLZM01. The sequence goes on from DATLZM010000213.1 coordinate 809, forward strand.
ATGGCGGTCCTCACCCGCCGGCCGCACCATCCGCACACGAGCGGCCAGGACCGCTCCCGGGCGACGGTCATGGGTCCCGCTCCTCCCCGTCCTCGGACGTAACCGACGTAACCGACGTAACCCCGCTGGCAGGGCGGTTACGTTGGTTACGTTGGTTACGTTCCCCCTCCGGGAGGTAGGCGGCCCAGGCGGGCTCGAGGTCGGCCCGAAGGTAGCCGCGGGCGGTGCTCCCGTCGGGGAGCTTGATCACCCGGGGCTGCACCCGGAAGCCCTTGAGCATGCGGGCGAGGTCGGAGGCGGCCCGCCGCGGGGGGCGGCCGCGGTCCCGGGCCGCCTCCACCTCCTGGCCCCACCAGGCGGGCCAGGGCTCCCCCTCCCGCTCCACGAGCCGCTCGAGGATCGCGGCGGTGGGCAGCCGGTCCGCCGCCGCGGCGTCGAAGGCCTCCTTGAGCGCCTCGAGCAGCGCCGTCCCCCGGTCCGGCTCCGCGCCGGCGCCATCCCCGTGGAGCGCGAGGGCCGCCTCCACGGCCCGGGCGGGCCACGGGTCGTCGGCGAGCTCGGCCGTGGCGAGCAGGCCCCGCCACGTCTCGATGGTCCGGTCCCGCAGGGCGGCGTCCTCGAGGGCCCGGACGTCGGCGCGGTGGCGGCGCAGAGCCGAGGCGAGCGCCGGGGCGAGGCGT
>DATLZM010000214.1:0-13039 GCA_035573995.1 Actinomycetota bacterium
GGTGGCGTGGCGGCGGCCGGGGCCGTCGCGCGGGCCGCGGAGGGCACGGCCGGTGGGGCGACGGCGAGCGGCTCGAGCTCCCGCAGCTCGACGATCCGCCGGGGCGGCGGCTTGCCGGGCACCACGGGCTCGACCTTGGGCCGCTCGACCTCCTCCCTGGCGAACCGGGGCGCGTAGCGGAAGTAGGCCAGCCCCGCCCCGAGGAGGACCAGGGCCCCGAGCGCGAACACGAGCACGCCGAGCCCGTAGACCCATCCGCCGGTGTTCCGCACCGGCGTCACCGTCGGCTCCAGGCTCACCTGGGCGAACGCCTGGGGCGCGCCCAGGAGGGTGAGCGCGCAGACGCCGAGCGCGACGAACGGGGTGCGCCGGGGACGCATCGGCGGCGATCGTAGCAGACGGCTTCCGCCGGGTCCGATCGAGCCCGAGAGCCGGAGATGGGATTCGAACCCATGACCTGCCGCTTACGAGGCGGCTGCTCTGCCTGGCTGAGCTACTCCGGCCGGCCGTGGGCGAGTCTACCAACGGCCCGCCGACGCCCCTCAGGCGGTCCGCCGGCGACGCCCGAGCGGGCGGTCCGACGGCGACGCCCGAGCGGGCGTCGCCTCGCGCTCCGCCGCCGCGACCTTCCGGAGGAGATCGCGGAGCGTGCGCGTCTGCTCCGGGGTCAGCGCGCGGAACCCGGGCGGTGGGTCGAAGACCACCTGCATGGCCCTATCCCTGGCCTCGGATCCCGCCTCGGTGAGCAGGATCACCTTGACCCGGCGGTCGTCGGGGTGGGGCCGTCGCTCGACCAGCCCCCGCTCCTCCAGGGCGTCGGCCAGGCTGGTCACGTAGGAGGCGTCGTACCCCCACCGATCCGCCAGGTCGCGCATCGGCACGCCGCGCCCAGGCTCCAGGTGGAAGAGGACCTTCAGCACGCCCGGCGACAGGCCCAGGTCCTGGCATGCCTCGTGCAAACGCCGGTGCCCCTCGGGCGAGAAGATCAGCTCGAACATCGCCCGCCAGGCCTCGCGCGCGGCCCGCACCTCCACGCTCGAACGCGTACCACCTTCCCGGACAGATGTCAAACGTTGAACGAGCTAAGCCATTGACGAAGCTCAACCATCCTGGTTCCATGATCGGGACCGGGGTCGCGGGGGCCTCGGACCCGGACGAGCCGACGATCGTGACGCGAGAGGAGGAGCGGGGGATGCCGCTGTTCGGCTTCGAGGGAGAGGACGCCCGGGAGAAGGTGATCGTCCTGCTCACGATGTGCTTCGCCCTGGCGATGGCCATGCTCGACAACACCGTGGTGAACGTGGCGCTCGCGACCATCAGCCGCGAGCTCGGCGCAGGGGTCTCCGACCTCCAGTGGATCGTGGACGGCTACGTGCTGGCCTTCGCCTCGCTCCTGCTCACCGGAGGCATCCTGGGCGACCGGTACGGCCGGAGGCGCACGTTCCTCGGCGGCCTCGCCCTGTTCACCGCGGCCTCGCTGGCCTGCGGGCTGGCCACGTCGACCGAGGGGTTGATCGCCTTCCGCGCGGTGCAGGGGATCGGGGCGGCCCTCCTCCTCCCAGGGACCCTCTCGATCCTCACCGTGACGTTCCCCCCGCACGAGCGGGCCCGGGCCATCGGGCTGTGGGCGGGGATGTCGGGGCTCGCGCTCGCCCTCGGCCCCACCCTGGGCGGCGTCATGGTCGAGCGCCTCGGGTGGCAGTCCGTGTTCTTCCTGAACGTGCCGATCGGGGCCCTCGCCTTCCTCGTCGCCACCCGGACCGTGCGGGAGTCCGTGTCCGAGGTCGAACGGCGCCTGGACCTCCGCGGCCTCCTCCTGGGCACGGGTTGCCTCTTCAGCGCCACGTACGGGCTGATCGAGGCCAACCAGCGCGGTTGGAGCGACCCTCTGATCGTCGGCTCCCTGATCGGCTCCGGCGCCCTCGCCGCCGCGTTCCTGGCGTGGGAGCTGCGGACCTCCCACCCGATGATGCCGCTCGGGTTCTTCCGGGTCCCGGCGTTCTCCGCGGGGAACGCGGTCGCGTTCTCGGTCTCGCTCGGGATGTTCGCCACGCTCTTCTTCCTCAGCCTCTACATGCAGCTGATCCACGGCTACACGGCCTTCCAGGCCGGCGTGCGGTTCCTGCCCATGACCATCGCCGTCGTCGCGACGGCGCCCGCCGCGGGGCGGTTCGCCCAGCGCCACGGCTCACGGGCCCCGATGACCTACGGGCTCGTGCTGGCCGGCGCGGGCCTGCTGTACCTGGGGCTCCGACTGCAGCCGGATACCTCGTATCTCGCGATGCTCCCCGTCTTCGTGCTCATGGGCCACGGGATGGGCTCCACGATGGCCCCGATGACCGCCGCGGTCATGAACGCGGTCGGCCGGGCGCGTGCCGGCCTCGGATCGGCGATGACGAACACGTCGCGCGAGATCGGGGGGGTGCTCGGGATCGCCCTGCTGGGGACGATCCTCACCGGGCGCCTCCGCGACGCCCTCGTGCCGGCGCTCGCGGAGCTCGGGCTCGACGCCCCGCGGCGGGAGGCGATCGCGGGGGCCGCCGGGCACGGGGTCCTCGACCCGTCGCTGCTCGCCGGCCTCCCCCGGCCGCTGGTCCTCGCCGTCCGAGACGCGTTCGCCGCCTCGTTCATGTCAGGGTTCCACACTGCCCTGGTCCTGGGCGGCGTCGTCCTGCTGTCCGCGGCATGGGTGGCGAACCGGTTCATCCCCGGCCGCGAACGGGCGGAGGAGCTCGACCGGGCCGAGCCCGAACGGGCCCCGCTCGAGGTCTGAGCGACAACCGGAGGTGCCCGCACCACCTCCCGGGGTGGGGAGAGGCGCCCGCGATCGTTCGGCCCCTCCCCTTCCCTGCGCCAGGGGCATCCCGGCAGGATCGACCGTGAGACCATGGTCGGGCCATGAGGGGACGATGACCGGCGGCGACGGCGCCCTCCCGGAGCGGATCGAGCGGGTCATGGTGGCGACCGACCGCTCCGAGACCGCCGACCGGGCGGTCCGGTTCGCCGCGGGGATGGCGGAGCGCTACGGGGCCCGGCTGTTCCTGGTCCAGGTGCTCGTGCCGAGGAACCCTCCCGGGACCGAGGGGGGCCTCGCCGAGGCCACCCGAGCCGCCGCGGCCGCGGCCGAGCTCACCCGCTCCGCCCAGGACCTGGCGGGGGAGCGCGGCGCCGCCCGCGTGGTGGTGGACGACGACCCGGCCCGGGCCATCGTCCGGGCGGCGGACGAGGAGCGGGCCGACGTCCTGGTCGTGGGGAACGCCGGGATGGCCGGGCGGCGGGAGTTCCTCCTGGGCAACGTCCCCAACCGGATCTCCCACAGCGCCCGCTGCACCGTGATCATCGTGAACACGGCGGCCGACGGCGGGAGGTCCGCCCCGCCGCTCCGGCCCCGGGCGGGGACCGCCCCGGAGCCGCCGCCGGCGCTCCTGGGTCGGGCCGCCCGGATCGGCGCCGTGCTCGCCCGCCACGGGGTGAGGGAGCTCTTCGCGAGGCCGGATCCCGACGACGAGTCGCACCGTCGCTCCCAGGCCCGGCGCCTCCGGGCGGCCCTGGAGGAGCTGGGGCCCACGTTCGCCAAGCTCGGCCAGGTGCTCTCCACCCGGCCCGACCTGCTCCCGCCGGCCTTCATCGAGGAGCTCGCGACGCTCCAGGACAACGTGCCGCCGCTCCCCGAGGCCGAGGTGGTCCGGGTGATGGAGCAGGAGCTGGGGGTCCCGTGGGAGGACGTGTTCGAGACGATCGAGCCGGTGCCGATGGCGGCCGGGACGATCGCCCAGGTGCACCGGGCCACGCTCACCGGTGGCGAGCGGGTCGTGGTGAAGGTGCAGCGGCCCACGGCGCGGGCCGAGATCGAACAGGACCTCGGCCTGCTCGAGCTGTTCGCCGAGAGGACCGCGGCCCGCCCCGGGTTCCGGCAGGTCGTGGACATGCCAGCGGTCTTCGAGCACCTCTCGTCCTCGCTCCACCGGGAGCTCGACTTCCGGCGGGAGGCGGCCAACATCGGGCGGATGCGGGAGGTGCTCGCGCCGTACCCCCGGCTCGACGTCCCCCGCGTCTTCGCCGAGCTCTCCACCGACCGGCTCCTCGTGATGGAGGAGGTCCGGGGCGTCCCGGTCCGGGAGGCCCCGGACGGGCCCGAGCGCCGGGAGGCGGCCCGGCAGCTCCTCGAGAGCTACTACCGGCAGATCCTCACGGACGGGTTCTTCCACGCCGATCCGCACCCAGGGAACCTCAAGTGGTGGAACGACCGGATCTACTTCCTCGACTTCGGGATGGTGGGGGAGGTGGGCCCAGAGATGCGGGAGCACCTGATGCTCCTCCTGATGGCCTTCTGGCAGGAGGACGTCCAGTTCCTCACCGACGTGACGTTCATGCTGGCCGGTGGGGCCGACCGGAGCGACATCGACATCGACCGGTTCCGCGAGGAGCTCGGCCAGCTCATGGCGAGGTACCGGAACGCCTCGCTCCGGGAGATCCAGCTCGGGCCGATCCTCCAGGAGATGTCGGAGATCGCGATCCGCCACGACGTGCCGCTCCCCGCCTCGCTCGCCCTCACCGGGAAGGCCCTGGCCCAGATGCAGCTCGCCACGGCGGAGCTCGACCCGGAGCTCGACCCGTTCGAGGTGGCCGGCTCGTTCCTGATGCGGAGCCTGGTGGGGAGGATCCGCGACCGGGCCGACCCGAAGAAGGTCTTCTACGAGGCCCAGAAGCTGAAGGTGCGCCTCGCCCGGCTGGCGGAGGCGGTGGAGCGCCTGGCCGGCACCCGGCCGGGCCCGAAGCTCCAGGTGAACTTCCGGGCCGAGCCGCTCGAGCGCACCGTCCACCAGGCCGGGCGACGGCTCTCGCTCGGGATCACGGCCGGGGCGGCCCTCCTCGGCTCGGCGATGATGGCGAGCGCCGACGTGGCGAGCTGGGCGCCGGCCTCGCTCGGGGCGCTGGGCGGGGGGCTCACCCTCGCCCTCGTCGCGGATCTCCTCCGCCGCCGGCCCTGAGCGGCGGCGGGCCGGACGCTACGCGCCCTCGCGCTCCACCCGCTCCTGGACCTCTCGGAGGCGGTCCGCCACCCCCTCCAGCAGCGCCACCGCGATGCTCGGGTTCGCGATTAGGAACGGCTTGAAGTAGGTCGTCTCCACCACCATCGCCGTGACGGGCTCCACGGCCGTCACGGTGGCGGTCCGGCGCACCCGGCCCAGGAGCGCCAGCTCGCCGAAGAAGTCGCCGGGGCCAAGCTCGTGGACCGCGCCGCCCGCCTCCACCCTGGCCCGGCCGCTGAGCAGCACGAACAACCCTCGCGGCTCGGAGTCCCGCTCCACGATCGCCTCGCCCGCGGCGAACGTGCGCCGCCGTCCGACCCTCGCCACGGCCGCCAGGTCGTGGTCGGTGAGGTCCTCGAAGAAGCGGACGCGGCGGAGGGCCGCGACGTCCGGGGGGAGCTCGTCCATCGTCCCTCCCTCCTTAGCCCGACCGGGCCGGGACGAGGCCTCCCAGGTCCACGTCCTCGTCCCCGAGCCGAGCCGGGTCCACCTCGCCGCCGGCCGCGATCAGCGGCATCGCCACGTCCACGTCCTCCCCCCGGTCCAGGGCGACCGCGGCCCGGAGCCGCCCCCCGGCCAGGTGGAAGGCCCGGGGCCGCCCTCGGGCTCCCCGATCGGTGCGTCGCCCCCCACCCGCTCGAGCGGCCGGACGGCCGGCCCGCGCAGCACCGAACCGTCGAAGCGGAACCGCGACCCGTGGCACGGGCAGTCCCAGGTCCGGTCCGACGCGTTCCACCCCACGGTGCACCCCATGTGGGTGCAGCGCGGGGAGAGCTCGTACGTCCGACCGTCCTCGCCGACGTAGACGGCGAGCGTCCGGCCCCCGGCGTCCACGAGACCCCCGCGGCCCGGTCCCAGATCCTCAACGCTCCGGTCGACTGTCTTCACCACCAGCACGTCGGTCGCGGCGCGGTGGGCGACCTCGTTGGGGACCGAGCCCAGGAACCGGCGCACGCCGGCCATCCCCCTGTTGCCCACGACCACGAGGTCGGCCCCCACGCGCTCGGCGGTCTCGACGATCCGCTCGGCCGGGTCCCCCTCCAGCGCGAGCGGCACCACCTCCACGTCGTCGGGCGCGAGACCGGCCGTCCGCTCCAGCCGGATCGCCCCCAACACGGGGTCCCCGACGTGGACCAGGAGCGCGGCCGCCCCGAACAGGGCGGCCAGGTCGAACGCCCGCTGCGCGGCCTCGGTGGCGGTGGGGGAGCCGTCGGTGCCCACGACGATCCGGCGGTACGGCGGGCCGGGCTCCGCCGGGCCCCCTGTCCGCCCCGTGGTGTCCACGATGAGGAGGTCGCAGGGCGCCTCGTGGGCCACCCGGTCGGGGACCGTTCCCAGGCGGAACCGGGTGGCGGCGCCCATCCCCTTGTTCCCCACGACGATCAGGTCGGCGTCGTGGCGCCGGGCCGCGTCGAGCAGGGCCTCGGCCGGCGACGATCGGTCGAGCTCCGCGACGGCCTCGACCCTCCGGCCGGCGGCGACCTCCGCGGCGGCCGCCAGGGCCTCCCGGGCCGCGGCCTCCGAGAACCCCTCGCTCCGGGTGGCGGAGATCGCCACGAGCCGGGCCCGGCACCGGCGCGCCAGGCGAACGGCCGCCGTCACCGCCGCGGTCGCCGTCGGGGAGCCGTCGGTCCCCGCGACCATCGTCCGGTAGGCCATCAGCGGACCTCCAGGCTCCCGGTCATCGCCGGGTGGAGGTCGCAGCGGAACGCGTACGTCCCCGGGTCGAGGGGGTCGACCACGTAGCGAGCGGTCCCCGGCCCGTCCACGTAGGCCCCCACGAACACCGCCTCGGCGAAGCCCGGATCGGCGTAGACGGCGACGTTGTGCGGCACGCCGGGCTCCTGGTTCGCGAACTCGATCACGAACGCCTCCCCGGCCGGCGCCTCCAGGCGGTCGGTGGAGAACGCGGTGGGGTCGGACGCCGACAGCTCCAGGCGCGCCGCGCCCGGCGGGACGGCACGCTCGGGCGCGGCCGCCTGCCCCCCGAGCCCGAGGGATGGCTTGAAGATCATCAGGTACAGGATCGCGGCCAGCCCGACCCCACCGATCCACGCCACGGAGAGACCCGACCGCGCCCGACGCACCTCGGCGAACCGCTCCTCGGAGACCGCCTCCGAGCCGTCCACGAGAGCTCGGGCCACGGTCCCCACGCGCTCGGTGAACGGCTTGGCCATCGCGTACATCGCGACCGACGTGACCACGAGGATCGCGATCGACGCCCAGATCCAGGGGCTCTCCCACCACCGGCCCAGGGTCGCCGCGACGATCCCGCCGAGGAGCAGGACGCCGAGCCCCCCGTAGAAGGGCCCGATCGATGCCGCGGAGAGCTCCACCAGGTCGGCCACCCGCTGGGGGTCCCGCTCGGCCCGGATCCGGAACAGCGCGAACATCGACACCCCGTGGGCGGCGAGGAAGGCGGACACGCCGAGGAGGTGCACGAACACCCACCACCGGTACACGGCCTCACCTCCCGGACGCGATCGCGCAGCCTAGCAGAGCGTCCTCAGCCCCGGCGTCCAACATCCCCGACCCGCCCCGGGGACGGCCGGTGCGTCGCTCTGGACCGCAGCTTCCGGAGCACGCGGCGCTCGATCACGAACGCGACGAGGCCCATGCCCAACCCGAGCACCCACCGCTCCAGGCGCGCCCGGACCATCGCGGGACGGCCCCGCTCGAGCCTCGATCCGGCCGCCGCGGGTCGCATGCGTCCCACCTCCCTTCAGGGGAGCCGTGGCGCTCCCGGGATCCGCACCCGGAAGACCTCCACGGGCTCCCCCCTCCCCTTCACGTGGCGGGACCCGACCGGCTCGGTCGGGATGCCCGGCGCCGCCGCGACCGTGCTGGCCGCCGCCACGATCTCCCCGCCCCCCGCCTCGGCCTGCAGGCGGGAGGCCACGTTCACCGCGTCGCCCACGACCGTGTACTCCAGCCGGCCGCCGCCCCCCACGGTCCCGGCGATCACGAGGCCGGTGTTCACCCCGATCCCCACCCGGAGCCGCGGGAGGCCCGGCACGCCCCATCCCTCCGCGTTCAGCTCCTCCTGGCGGGCCTGCATCGCGAGCGCGCACCGGAGGGCCCGTTCCGCGTGGTCGGGCTGTGGATCGGGCGCGCCGAACACCGCCATCACCGCGTCCCCCTGGAACTTGTCGATCGTCCCGCCGTGGGCCAGCACGACCTCCGCCATCGCCTGGAGGTGCCGGCCGACCACGGCCGCGACGTCGCGCGCCGGGAGCTGCTCGGCGAGCGTGGAGAACCCCCGGATGTCGGAGAACAGGACCGTCACCTCGACCTCCTGGGGCTCGATCGCGGCCCCCGGTTGGGTCGCGAGCCTGTCGGCGAGCTGCTGGGGGACGAACGAAGCCAGGGTCCGCCGGGAGGCGGCCTGCTCCACGACCGCCGCGTGGAGCCGTTTGAACTCGTCGATCAGCCCCGAGCCGGTTCCCCCGGCCATCCGTCGGAACAGCTCGGTCACCCGCCGGTCCACGGCCTCCTGCGTCGTGCCGAGCTCCCCCGCCATCTCCGCGTAGCCCATGCCCCGGGCCATCAGGTCGAGGACCCGCCGGTCCTCCTCCGCCGTGTCGCGCCGCCCCGACAGGCGTTCCGCGATGGCCGGGTCCACGGCCGAGCGCCCCGCCGCCACCTCGCGGATGGCCCGCACCAGCTCGTCGCCCTGCGCGATCCGGTCCTTCAGCAGGTAGGCGAGCCCGCTCTGCCCCTTCCCCAGCAGCGCGATCGCGTAGTCCTCGTCGTCGTGGGCGGAGAGCACGACCACGCCGGTCCCGGGGTGGCGGGCCCGGATCTCGTGGGCGCAGTCGATCCCCTCCAGCCGGAAGTTCGGCGGCATCTTGATGTCGGTGACCACGACGTCCGGGACGGTCTCCGCGGCCGCCCGGAGCAGGGCCGGGGCGTCGGCCGCGACGCCCACCACCTGGATGTCGTCGAACGACTCGAGCAGGGCCCGGACGCCCTCCCGGACCAGGACGTTGTCCTCCCCCAGCACGACCCGGATCGTCACGCCCCTCCCTCCCCGCCCTGCCCCCGCCCCGGGCGCCGCCGTCCGCACCACGCGCCGGGCGGCCCGTGTAGCATCGCGCCGTGGTGCGCGTGGTGTTCGCCGAGGATAACTACCTCGTGCGGGAGGGGACCGCCGCGCTCCTCTCCACCCGCGACGACGTGGACCTCGTCGCCACCGTGGCCGACCTCGACGGCCTGCTCGCCGCGGTCGAGGAGCACGCGCCCCAGGCCGTCCTCACCGACATCCGGATGCCCCCCACGAACACGACCGAGGGGATACGGGCGGCGAAGCTGATCCGCGCCGAGCACCCCGACGTCGGCGTCGTGGTCCTCTCCCAGTACGCGGAGGAGGAGTACGCCTACGAGCTGCTCCGGGACGGGGCGGCCGGGCTCGGCTACCTCCTCAAGGAACGGGTGGCCGACGTCGACGAGCTGGTCCGGGCCCTCCACGAGGTGGCCCGGGGTGGCTCGGTCCTGGACCCGAAGGTGGTGGAGGCGCTGGTCGCTCGGAAGGACCGGCTGGCCCACTCCCCCCTCGCCCAGCTCACCGAGCGGGAGCGGGAGGTCCTGGGAGAGATGGCCCAGGGGAAGAACAACGCGGCGATCGCGAAGGCGATGTTCCTCACGGAACGGGCCGTCGAGAAGCACATCAACTCGCTGTTCCACAAGCTCGGCCTCTCCGAGGAGCGCGAGATCCACCGGCGGGTGATGGCCGTCCTCACGTTCCTGCGCGAGGAGCCGGTCGGCTAGCCCGATCACCGGGGGGTCCGCTCCCGACCGCTCGAGGCGGCCAGGCGCCGCACCAGGGCCAGCGCGAGGAGCGCCGCCAGGACGTAGACCGGCGCGCCCACCACCACCTGGAGCGCCATCTCCGAGATCGTCGAGTGCGCCCCCACGTGGCGGGCGGCGACGCCAGGGTCCCGACCGAAGACCGCCACCGCCAGCCGGGCCAGGAACGAGCCCCTGCCCACGAGCGCGTCGTGGAGGAACGGCCCGGGCCCGGTCACGACCCCGAAGGCCACGCCCACCAGGGCCACGTAGGCGGCCGACGCCGCCCTGGACCCCCGGACGCCCGCCCGGTGCACCGCGGCCAACGCGCCGGGGAGGATCAGGAACAGCGCCGGCGTGAGGGCGACGAACCCCAGGGTCGAATCGAACAGCCAGTGCCACACGTCGGCGATCGGGGGGCCGGCCTCACCCCGGTAGATCGCGTGGAACCAGAACATCACCCCGCCGCCCCCGTACGCGAGGAGGCCCGAGGTGAGGAGCAGCGCGCCCCAGGCCAGGGGGCGCGCGTAGAACGCGCGGATGCCGTGCCGGGCCTCCCGCCCGGCCCTGGAGATCGTCCGGGCTGCGCTCATGGTCCTCCCTCCTCCCATCCGCGGGCGCGGGGCCCGCGACGACCCGCTCCCCCGGAGTCACTGGGCCCGTCGCGTGTCCACGACGAACACCGAGCACGGGGCGTGCTGCACGACCGCGTTCGGGACGCTCCCCAGGAACCACCGGCGCCTCCCGTGGGTCCCCCGGTTCCCCACGACGATGGCGTCCGCGCGCTCCTCCTCCGCGACCTCGCAGATCGTCTCCGCGGGGTCGCCGACCTCGGCACGGGCCCGGAGCTTCACCTCCGGGAACCGGGAGGGCATCCGCTCCAGGTAGCTCGCCGGGTCGGGGACCTTCCCCGGGTCGAAGACCTCCCGGGCGTCGAGCGGCGGCTTCACGTAGAGCACGACGAGCTCGGCGTCGAGGGCGCGCGCCAGCTCCGCGGCGGCCTCCACGGCGAGGTCGGCCGCCGCCGACGTGTCGGTCCCCACCAGCAGCTTCTGCATCATCTCGGACCTCCTTCCGCCGTCGGACCGACCGTACGCCGCCCCGGCCGTCGGCCCTACCCGGCGGCCACCACTTGTGAGACGCTGTCGCCTCACCGCCGCGGGGCGGGCCACCACGCCCGCCGGGGGAGGCAGCACGTGGCAGGGATGGGGGATCCCCCCCGGGATGGTTCGGACGCCACCCTTCCGCGCCGTCCCCCGGCGGGGCAGCATCGCCCCGTGACGTCGCGGAGGGCATCCCGCGTGGCGTGGGCCGCGGTGGCCCTGTTCGCCGCGCTCGCCGGGACCGGGCTGGTCCTCATCGTGCGCAACGGCCAGGGAGGGCTGGGCGGGAACCTGGCGATGGTCGTCGTGTTCGGGTCGTTCGTCGCGGTCGGCGCGCTCGTCGTCTCGCGACAGCCGGCGAACCCCGTCGGGTGGCTGTTCGTCGGGGTCGCCCTGGGCGCCGCGACCGGCTTCGCCTCGGGCGAGTACGCCTTCCTCGCCTACGTCGCGGACCCCTCCCCCCTCCCCGGCCGAGAGGCCGCCGCCTGGCTCTCGAGCTGGGTCTGGATCGTTTCCATCGGGCCGATCCTGACCTACGTCCCGCTGCTCTTCCCGGACGGGCGGCTCCCCTCCGCGCGCTGGCGGGTCCTCGCCTGGGCGGCCGGGGGGCTCCTGGTCACGTCCGCCGTCCTGTTCGCGCTCGTGGAGCGCCTGGAGATCACCGATGGGGTCTGGATCCGCAACCCGCTCGGCGTCCTCGACCTCCCGGTGGCGCCGATCGACCAGATCACGTTCCTCTGCTTCGTCGCGGTGGCCCTCCCCTCGGTGGCCGCCCTGGTCGTCCGGTTCCGGAGGTCGACCGGGGAGGAGCGGCTCCAGCTCAAGTGGTTCACGTTCGGGATCGGGGTCCTGGCCGGGTTCTTCGTGCTGACCGCGGGGCTGCAGCTGCTGGGCGTCGGGGACAGCGCGCTCGGCGGCGACCTGGTCGCAGCGGCGGCCTTCATGGCCGTGCCCGTCGGCGCCGGGATCGGGATCCTCCGCTACCGGCTCTTCGACATCGACCTGGTGATCCGGAAGACGGTCGTGTTCGGCGTCCTCGCGGCGTTCATCACGATCGTGTACGGGGCCGTCGTGCTGGGGATCCCGGCCCTCGTCCTCGGGGTCCGGCCGACCGGGGTGGGGGCGCTGCCCCTCCTCGCGGCGGTCGTCCTCGCGATCGCGTTCCAGCCCGTCCGGCGGCGAGCGCGGCACTGGGCGAACCGGCTCGTGTACGGGGAGCGGGCCACGCCCTACGAGGTCCTCTCGGAGTTCGCGGAGCGGATGAGCGGGGCGTTCGCCGCGGAGGAGCTCCTGCCGCGGACGGCCAGGATCCTCGGCGAGGGCACGGGGGCCGAGCGGACCGACGTGTGGCTCCGCGTGGGGGACGAGCTCCGGGCGGCCGCGTCCTGGCCGCCCGACCGGCCGGAGGCCCGGCCGCTGCGGGTCGGCCCGGACGGCGAGCTCCCTCCGGTCGCGGGCGCCGACGCGGCATACCCGGTACGGCACCAGGGGGAGCTGCTGGGCGCGGTCTCGGTCCGCAAGCCCCGCGACGAGCCGCTCACCGAGGCCGAGGACCGGCTCGTCGCGCACGTCGCGGCCCAGGCCGGGTTGGTGCTCCGCAACGCCCGGCTCACCGAGGAGCTGCGCGCGACGATCGACGAGCTCCGCGCCTCCCGGCAGCGGCTGGTAGCCGCCCAGGACGAGGAGCGCCGCCGGATCGAGCGGAACATCCACGACGGCGCCCAGCAGCAGCTCGTGGCGCTCACCGTGCAGCTCCGGCTGCTCGAGCAGCAGGTCGAGCGGGACCCGGGGACCGCGCGGGAGGCGGCCGGCCGGCTCCGGGCCGCCGCCACCGAGGCCCTGGAGGACCTCCGCGACCTGGCCCGGGGGATCTACCCGCCGCTCCTCGCCGACGAGGGTCTCCCCGCCGCGCTGGAGGCCCAGGCCCGCAAGGCCCCGATCCCGGTCACGGTGGAGGCGGACGGCGTGGGTCGCCACCCGCCGGAGGTCGAGGCCGCCGTCTACTTCTGCTGCCTCGAGGCGATCCAGAACGCCGCGAAGCACGCGAGCGCGTCCCACGTGGCCCTCCGGATCTCCCCGGGTGACGGGGAGCTGCGGTTCGAGGTGGAGGACGACGGG
>DATLZM010000215.1:0-2117 GCA_035573995.1 Actinomycetota bacterium
CGGATCTCCCCGGGTGACGGGGAGCTGCGGTTCGAGGTGGAGGACGACGGGCGGGGGTTCGAGCCTGCCGCCACGCGCCGGGGGACGGGCCTGCAGAACATGTCGGACCGGATCGAGGCCCTGGGCGGCGTGCTCGAGGTCCGCTCGGCGCCGGGCGACGGCACGACGGTCCGGGGGCGCCTCCCCGTGGGCGGAGGGCCTCCTCGATGAGGGCCCGGACGGCGCGCGGCCTCGCCTGGGGCGCGTTCGCGCTGGCCGCCCTGTCGGCCGCGAGCGGGGCGGTGGTCGCCGTGATGAGCGGCTCCCGGGGAGGCGACGCGACGGATCCCGTGATCGGTCTCGGCCTCCTCGTGTTCGGGACCGTCGGCGCCCTCGTGGCATCCCGGCGGCCGGGGAACGCGATCGGCTGGATCTTCGTGTCGGTCGCGGTCTTCATCGGGGCGATCGGCGCGCTCGACGGGGTCGAGGCCCGGCTCGCCGGAGCCGGCGACTCCTGGGCGGCGGCCGGGGAGGCCGCGTCGACCGCCGGCCGGCTGCTCGCCTGGCTCGGGGGGTGGACGTGGGTGCCCCTCATCTTCGTCCCGACGACCTTCTCCCTCCTGCTGTTCCCCGACGGGCGGCTGCCCTCGCGGCGGTGGCGCCTGCTCGTCTGGGCCGCCGCGGTGGGGATCCCCTCGTTCTCGTTCTCGATGGCCTTCGACCCATCCAACTACGAAGGCGGGGCGATCCCGCTGGGCATCCGGCCGCCCGGTCCGGTCGTGACGGCGTCGGGACTCGGGAGCCTCCTCATGATCGCCGCGGTGATCGGGGGCGGTGGCCTGGTCGTCGTCCGGTTCCGTCGTTCGAAGGGCGAAGAGCGGCAGCAGTTGAAATGGCTGGCGTACGCGGGAGTCACGGCGGTCGTCTGCATCGCCAGCGGTTTCGTCGTCGGCGGCATGCTGACCGCCCTCGGCGTCGCCACGGACGAGACCGGTCTCGCGTACGACGTGCTGAACGTCATCGTCCTCCTGGGGCTCCTGGCCATCCCCATCGCGATGGGGTTCGCGATCCTCCGGTATCGCCTCTACGACATCGACGTCGTCATCAGGAAGGCGATGGTCTACGGCATCCTCGCCGCGTTCATCACGCTCGTCTACGTCGGACTCGTGGCCGGGGTCGGTGCGCTGATCGGGAGGCGCGGCAGCGTCCTCCTCCCCGGGCTCGCCGCCGCGGTCGTGGCAGTGGCGTTCCAACCGGTACGCCACCGGGCGCAGCGACTGGCCAACCGGCTCGTGTACGGCAAGCGGGCCACGCCCTACGAGGTGCTCTCCGAGTTCTCGGGGAGGCTGGCCGGCTCCTACTCGCTCGACTCCGTCCTGCCCAGGATGGCGCGGGTGGTCGCCGAGGGGACGGGCGCGGCGCGCGTGACGATCTGGCTCCGGTCCGGGCCGGCGCATCGGCCGGCCGCCACCTGGCCGCTGGGCACGGATCCGGCACCGCTCGACCCCATGTTCGAGGTCCGCCACCAGGGTGAGGTGCTCGGGGCGATCTCCGTCGCGGCGCCCCCCAACGAGCCACTGACGCCCGTTCAGGAACAGCTGATCCGGGACGTCGCGGGGCAGGCGGGGCTCGTGCTCCGGAACGTCCGACTGATCGAGGACCTCCGCGCTTCCCGGCAGCGCCTCGTCGCAGCCCAGGACGAGGAGCGCCGGCGGATCGAACGGAACATCCACGACGGGGCCCAGCAGCAGCTCGTGGCCCTCTCGGTGAAGCTCCGGCTGACGGAGGCCATCGTGGGCAAGGACGAGGAGCGGGAGCGGGCGCTCCTCTCCGAGCTCCGGGAGGAGGCACAGCGTGCCCTGGAGGACCTCCGCGACCTGGCCCGGGGGATCTACCCGCCGCTCCTCGCGGACGAGGGTCTCCCCGCCGCGCTGGAGGCCCAGGCCCGCAAGGCCCCGTTCCCGGTCACGGTGGAGGCGGACGGCGTGGGTCGCCAGCCGCCGGAGGTCGAGGCCGCCGTCTACTTCTGCTGCCTCGAGGCGATCCAGAACGCCGCGAAGCACGCGAGCGCGTCCCACGTGGCCCTCCGGATCTCCCCGGGTGACGGGGAGCTGCGGTTCGAGGTGGAGGACGACGGG
>DATLZM010000216.1:0-2780 GCA_035573995.1 Actinomycetota bacterium
GGATGCCCTCGAAGACCCCGCTCCCGTAGTGGAGGGCGTGGGACAGTACGTGGAACCGCGCCTCCGCCCAGTCGACGAGCTCGCCGTCCATCCAGATCTTCTCGACGGGCGTGATCGGCACGGGCCCTCCTTCCGCCGGGCCCCGCCGGACCCTCCGGCGGGCCGTTCCAAGGATACCCGGACCGTTCCCTCAGCGGACGACCAGGACCGGGCAGGGCGCCCCGTGGAGCACCTTGTGGGTCACGCTCCCCACCACGAGGCTCGCGAAGTCCCCCAGGCCCCGCGTCCCCATCACGATGAGGTCGGCGCCCTCCTCTCTCGCGGCGTCCAGGATCGTCCGAGCGACGCCTCCGATCGCCGAGGGGAGCGCCCTCCCCCGGACCGAGGCACCCTCAGCCCGGATCGCCTCCAGCGTCTCGTCCACGAGCCGCACCGCCTCCTCGGTGGTCTCGGGCTCGACGGCGGCGCCCCGACCGATCTCCCGCTCCACGACATGGACCACGACCACCTCGCCTCCGCTCATCCGCGCCACCTGCGCCGCGAGGCGCGCCGCCCGGGCGCTCGGCTCCGAACCATCCACCGCCACCAGGATCTTCCCGAACACCTCTCGCACCTCCTCGAGCTTCGTCCAGGTCAGGCCGAGAGCAGCCGCAGCACGAGCGCCAACTGGGCGTCGGCCTCCCCGGCCCGCAGCGGCACCGTGTACGGGGGGAGGGGCGGGACGTACAGGGCGGTGATGGTCCCGGCCATCGGCCGCAGCTGCACGCGCCGCTCCCCTCGGCGCTCCCGCACCGTCACCTCCCCCACCTCGGCCCGCCCGACCAGGCGGCCCACCTCGGCGTCCCGGTTCAACCGCTCGGCGAGGGCGAGGGCGTCGTCTCCCCCCGAACGGGCGACGAACCGCCCCGGGCGACGCCACCCGAAGCGGTAGTCGAGGTCGACCGCGCCTTCCCCGGCCCCCTGGCGGCGACCGGTCCACACCGTGTCCACGAACACCCCGAAGATCCGGAACCCGGTGCGGAACCCCACCTCGACCTCCAGGTCGTCGCGTCGGGCCCGGGCCCACCGCCGCTCCGGGTCGACCTCCGGGACGAGCCCCGCCCGCCGCATCGCGCCCAGGGGCGCCGTGAGGATCGCCTCCCGGCGGCCCCGGTACAGGAGCGAGACACGGCGACGGAGGGAGAGGACGGGGGAACGCCGCCATCCCCGTCCCTCCGTCGACCGAGTTCCGGTCCCCGGCGTCAGGACCCGGCCTCCCCGGCCAGCTCCGCCTCGGCGGGCCGCCGCTCGATCCCCGACGTGCCGCGCAGCCCGTACGAGATCAGCGCGGCGACGAGGGCGCCGCCGAAGACCCAGAGGGACCGCACGCCGTAGATCCCGTGCGCCCCGGCGTAGGCGTAGTAGAGCGCGAGGATCGTGCCCGCGATGCCGATCACCGGGACCACCAGGGGCAGCCGGAACGGGCGCTCCGCGTGGGGGTTCGTGAACCGGGAGACGATCACGAGGACGTGCCAGATCACGTACAGGATCACCCACGCGTAGGCGGCGCTGAAGATCATGTCCACCACCTGGTTGAACGGGATCGTGACCGCGATGTAGAGCGCCGCCGTCACCAGGATCGCCACCCAGGGCGAGCGGAACCGCGGGTGGAGCCACGCGAAGGCCCGCGAGAGCGGGCCGAAGAAGTGCCCGTCGCGCGCGGCCCCGTAGAGGATCCGCGGCATGGCCGCCAACACGATCGTCATCGAGGTGTAGGTGGCCAGGACGCTGGCGAACGCCATGGCCCCGCGCCCCGCGCCCCCGAACATCGCCTCGCCCACGGCCAGCTGCGGGCAGTTGCCGTCGCAGCCCGCGGGCCCGAGGGCCAGCTCCGCCCACTTCGAGACCGGCTGGGTCCCCGCCACCCCGGGCGCCATGAACAGCGAGGTGGCGAGGATCGCGAGGAGGCCGAGGACGATCCCGATCGGCAGGCTCCGCCTCGGGTCCCGGACCTCCTCGGCCAGGGGGCACACGAACTCGATCCCCACGAACGACCAGTAGGACAGGGCCAGGACGGTGAGCGCCGTGGACCAGTCGAAGAGGCCCACCCCCACGTCCCAGTTCGCCGCCGACCAGCCGCCCACCCTTGAGAACCCGGCGAACCCGGCGAGGCCGAAGAACCACCGGAGCCCGAGCATCCCCACGAGGGTGAACGCCTCCACGATCGCCATCTGCTTCACGTGGAGGAGGTTGGGGATCGTGGCGAGGACCACCATGATCACGATCCACGGCCACAGCGAGCCCGAGGCGTTGAAGAAGGCCTGGAGGCCCCTGGCCCCCGCCCCGAACTCGAGGGGGCCGACGATCGCGAACATCCCGTAGAAGGTGAACGCGAGGAAGAGCCCCACGATCGTGCCGAGGCTCTCCCGCGGCATCGCCGCGGCCCCGTACTCGTAAAGGGCTCCCGCCTTCGGGTAGGTCGTGGAGAGCTCCGAAGCCGAGAGCCCCAGGAACAGGTTGATGAGGAACGCGATGATGAGGGAGGTGAAGAAGTTCACCCCCACCGAGAAGTACCCCACGAAGTCGCTGACCAGGGTGCTCGTCGCCACCACCAGCCCGACGCCGGCGACGAACACCGCCCACGTGCCCAGCGTCCGCTCGAGTCCGCGCTCCTCGACGCCCGTCGTTGCCATCACACCCCCCTTCATCCGGATCCGCGAGCCCACGTCGCGGCGGGCCGCACGCGGCGGCCCCGGGCCGGGCCCCGGTGGGTCCCTCGAGCCGCGCCGCGGGAGCCCCGG
>DATLZM010000217.1:0-1433 GCA_035573995.1 Actinomycetota bacterium
GGCGGGGGCTGATCACCGCGGTCCCCGCCAGCACCCCCAGGGCCAGCGCCAGGAGCACCGCCACGATCGAGACGATCAGGTACCGGAACGAGATCACAGGAGGCCCCGGAGCCAGAACAGCAGGTCGTCGAGGACCAGCCGCAGGTAGAGCCGGACCGCCGGCGACACCCCAGCCACGAGCACGACGGCCAGGGCCGCCGACCCCACGAGGAGGAGCAGGTCCCCGCGACGCAGCCCGCTGCGGTAGAGCCGGGAGACGCCCTTCGCGTCCATCAGGATCTCCCCCACCCGGAGCCGCACGAGGAACGTGCTGGCCATCCCGTCGCGGCCCTTGTCCAGGAACTCCCGGAGGTTCCCGTGGGTCCCGACGGCCACGATGAGCTCCGCCCCCTCCTCGTGAGCGAGGAGGAACGCGAGGTCCTCGCTCGTCCCGGTGGCCTCCACGACGTGGTAGGGGAGCCCGAGCGCCTCGAGGCGCGCGCGCCCCGGGGCCCGGCCGTCCCGGTAGGCGTGGACCACGAGCTCGGTGGGCGCGCGTCCACGGGGGTCGGGCCGGGCCAGCTCGAGGGCGCGGTCGGACACGCTGTCCATGTCCCCCACGATCAGGTCCGGCACGTAGCCCTCGTCCAGGAGGGCGTCGGCCCCCCCGTCGACCCCGACCAGGATCGGCCGGACGTCCCGGATGTACGGCCTGAGCGCGGCGAGGTCCTCCCGGTAGCCGTAGCCGCGGACCACCACCAGGACGTGGCGGCGACGGAGGTCGTGGCGGAGCGAGGGGAGCCCCATGCCCCCGAACAGGAGGTCCCGCTCGACCTGGAGGTACTCGAGGGTGTTCCGGGCGAAGCTGTCGAAGCGCTCGCCGAGGTGCTCCCGGGCCCGCTCCATCTCGGCCAGCACGTCGTCGAGGGTCCGGCGGACCCCGACCCCGACCAGGGCCTCGCCCGCGTAGATCCGGTCGCCGTCGACGTGGATCGGATCGCCCTCCCGCACCTTCCGGAGGAGGAGCTCGCCCACGCCGTCCACGAGCGGGATACCGGCCTCGAGCAGGATGAGCGGGCCCAGGTTCGGGTACCGCCCGGTGATCGACGGCGCGGCGTTCACCACGGCCGCGACGCCGGCCGCCACGAGCCCCTCGGCGGACACCCGGTCCAGGTCCTCGTGGTGGATCACCGCGACGTCCCCGGGACGCACCCGCCGCAGCAGGGCCTTGGTCCGGCGGTCCACCCGGGCGGGCCCCGACTCCGGCCGGGGGCGCCTGAACGCCGCCCGCCGCCGGGGCCGCACCGCCGACGCGCGCTCGCCTCCCCTCATCCTCCGCCTCCCCCGCCCGCCCCGGACCGCTCGGGATGGGCTCGAGGGGTCCGCGGAAAGCGTAGCGGACGCGGTCGCCCGCCCGCCCGGCGCCCCGGCGGGGGGATCGGTCCGGCCGCGAG
>DATLZM010000218.1:0-21348 GCA_035573995.1 Actinomycetota bacterium
CACCGCCGGGATCACCGAGGAGGAGCGAGCTCGGATCGGCGATCCCCCCACCGGCCGGGGGGTCCTCGGCCTGCTCATCACGGAGCGGCGGATCGTCCGGATCGAGGACATCGCGTCCCACCCGAGGTCGGTGGGGTTCCCTCCGCACCATCCCCGGATGCGCTCGTTCCTGGGGGCGCCGGTGATGGCCCGGGGACGGGTCTACGGCAACATCTACCTCACCGAGAAGCGGGGCGCGGCCGCCTTCACCGAGGAGGACGAGCGGGCCCTCGAGGTCCTCGCGACCCAGGCCGGCGTGGCCGTCGAGAACGCCCGCCTGTACGAGGAGGCCCAGCGACGCGCCCGCTGGCTCGAGGCGGTCCGCGAGATCGCCACCGAGGTCCTGGCGGGGACCGACGCCGACCGGGTGCTCGGGACGATCGCGGCCCGGGCCCGCGAGCTCGTCGGGGCCGACCTGGCGACGATCGCGGTCCCCGACGCCTCGGGCCGGGAGCTCGAGATCCGGGCGGCGGTCGGCGCGCACGCGGAGGAGCTCGTCGGGGAGCGGTTCCCGGCCGAGGGCTCGATCTCCGGCGAGGTGATGCGCTCCGGGCGGCCCGAGATCCTCCCCGACATCGCCGCTGACCCCCGGAGCTACCAGCCGGTGGTGAAGCTCGGCGACATGGGGCCCGCGATCCTCGTGCCGCTCAGCGGGCGGGAGCGCCCCCTGGGGACGCTCGCCGTGGCCAACCTCCGGGGCGGGCGGGTCCTCGGCGAGGACGACCTGGGCCTGGTCCGGACCTTCGCCGCCCACGCCGCGCTCGCCCTCGAGCACGAGCGGGCCCAGCGCGAACGGCAGCGGCTCCTGGTCCTCGAGGACCGGGAGCGGATCGCGAAGGAGCTCCACGACGGCGTGATCCAGGCGTTGTTCGCCGTGGGGATGGGCCTCGAGGCCACGGCGGCGCTCTCGCAGGATCCCGAGCTCTCCCGACGGATCGAGGCCGCGGTCGAGGAGCTGGACCGGGTGATCCGGGACCTGCGGAACTACATCTTCGGCTTGCGCCCCGGGATCCTCGCCGACCGGCAGCTCGACCAGGCGCTCCGCGCGCTCGCCGGGGAGTTCCAGGAGCGGAGCGGGGTCCTCACGGTCGTGGACGTCGACCCCCAGGTGGCGGCGGAACTCGGGTCCCGGGCCTCGGACGTCCTGCAGATGGCCCGGGAGGCGCTCTCCAACGTCGGTCGCCACGCGGCGGCCACGACCTGTCGGCTCTCCCTCCACCGCCGGGACGGCTGCGCGGTGCTCGAGATCGACGACGACGGCAAGGGGTTCGACCCGTCCACGGGCCGCCCGGGGGGGCAGGGCCTCGCGAACCTACGGGACCGCGCCCGGTCCCTCGGCGGCGAGGCCCGGATCGAGAGCGCGCCGGGGGACGGGACCACGGTGCGGGTCACGATCCCGCTGTAGGAGAGGCCCCGGGTGGCGCCCTCCTCACGCCCCGCCCCCGAGCACGGCGCCCACCGCCTCGAGGAGCGCATCGCGGCCCGGGGGCCAGCGCACCTCCCGCACCCGGTCGTCGGGCGGGAGCCCGTCGACGTCCCCGCGCCGGAGCAGCACGACCGGCAGGTCCAGGGCGAGGTAGGCGGCGAGCAGCTCGTCCGGCGGGGTGCCCTCCATCACGTCGCTGCTCGCGAGCCACGTGTCGAGGACGACGACGTCGGCCGCCCCGGCGAGGACGCACCGGAGGCCACGGGAGATCACGCACCGGTACCCGGGCGGCGTCGGACCAGGGCACGTGATGACCTCGTACCCGTGCGCCTCGAGCCAGGCCCCGACCCGCGCCCGCGCCCCCGGGTCGGCCTCCACCACCAGCACGACCTTCCGCTCCACCCCGGTGCATCGGACCGCGGGGCCCGGGCGCGGTTCCCGGGCCGTCCGACCCGCTCCGCGGGGGACCGCCGGCCCTAGGGGTCCGCCGGCGGACGCGCCAGCCTCGGAGCCGAGGAAGGAGGCCGCGATGGCGAGGTGGGAAGGCTTCCGGCGCTGCCCCGGGTGCGGCTACGACTTCACGACCGGCGAGGGGACCCGGGGCTGCAGGTGGGGCGACTGCGCGTACCTCCCGTTCGAGCTCGACGTGTTCTGCCCCTCCTGCCGCTTCAACTTCTTCACGATGGAGGGGAACCCGCCCTGCGACGACCCCCTCACGTGCGAGCACGGCGCGGAGCCGCGCTCGCACGTGGAGAACGTCCGCCGCTGGCTGGCGGCCCAGCCCCGGGTCTGATCCGATCGCTGGCCACGCTCGGGCACCGGTCAGAGCGGGGCGGCGATCCCGCGGCAGGGGCCCGCCTCAGTGAGCAGCGCCCACGACCAGGGTGCCCTCCATCCCCGCCTCCCGGTGCCCGGGGATCGAGCAGTAGAAGGTGTAGGTCCCGGGTTCGGCCCGGAACCGCGCCACGGCCGTCGCCCCCTGGTCCACCGCCACCTTCACGCCCAGCTCGTCGATCGTGAGGTCGTGGGGCATCGGGTCGTCGTTCACGATGCGGATCCGCACCACGGGGCCCGGGACGTGGAGGGAGGGCGGGCGGAAGCCCGTGATCGCGGCGTGGAGCTCGACCGCCCCCGCGGCCCCGCCCGCCCCCTCGGCGGGGGCGGGCGTCGGGGCCGGCGAGGCGGCTCGCCCGCCGGTGGCCTCCACGGTCCCTGCCACGGGCGTCAGCCCGCCGTCGAAGGGCGACGCCATCGCCGGGTACGTCGTGGGCGGCGGCGGGGCGTCTGGGGACACCTCGATCATGCCCACCGCGCCCAGCCCGGTGTAAGCGAAGGAGTGGGTGACGAACGGGTACGTCCCGGGGTCGGGGATCCGGAGCTCGAACATCGCCCCACCCCCCGGGGGCACGTTCCAGGTCTGGATGCCGTTGAGCGCGTTCGTCGGGTTCCCGTCCGGGTACACGTGGTCGAAGACCGCGCCGATCACGTGGAAGGCGTCCGTGAGCGTCGGGCCCGCGTTCATCACCCACAGGCGGATCAGCTCGTCGGGCCGGGCCACGAGGGGCGCGTCCACGTACCGGTTCGCCTCGCCGTTGAAGACGACGTAGGCGGGGTCCGCCGCCTCCATCCTGGCCGGGTCGCCCTCGAAGACCCCGCGCACGGGCCGGTCACCCGGGTAGAACTCGCTCGAGACCAGGACGTACTCCCGGGCCGGCGGGAGCCCGCCCCTCGGCTCCACGACGATCGCCCCGTACATGCCGTTCGCGATGTGCTGGAGGACCGGGGGCACCCCGCAGTGGTACATGAACACGCCCGGGAACCTCGCCACCCAGTCGAACGTGAAGGTCTCCCCCGGCGGGACCGGCTGGTAGTTCACGTCCCAGGGGGTCTGGGCGGCGTGGAAGTCGATCGAGTGGGAGAGCGAGAGCGAGCTCCGGTTGGTGAGCGTGAACCGCACCGTGTCGCCCTCCCGCACCCTGATCACCGGCCCCGGCGCCGTGCCGCCGAAGGTCCACACGTGGTACCGCACGCCCGGCGCGATCTCCTGCACGGTCTCGACGGCGTCGAGGCGGACCTCCACCACCTCGCCCGAACCGCGGCCGTACGTGCGGTAGGAGGTCTCCGCCGCGGCCGGGGCCGCCCGCTCCTCCGAGCGGGCCCTCGAGAGCGGCCCGATCCACGTGAGCCCCACGATCAGGAGCGCCACCTCGAGCGCGACCGCCCCGACCACGAACCTCCGCATCGTCGTCCCTCCTGCCCTCTCGTCACCGCGGAGCATCGGACCCGCGCGGTCCGTCGCCCCCGGCCGCAGGTCCCGAGGTGGGAGGGACCTTCGACCCTCCGTGCCCGCAGACCGTCCTGCCACCCTGCCTGCATGTTCGTCCGCTACTTCCTCGAGATCCCGCTGCCCCTCGAGCGCGTCGAGCGAGCCCTGCTCGACGCCCCCGAGGCGTGGCTGCCGGGGGTGGCGCAGCGCGCGGAGGACCGGAGCGTCCGGCTGCTCGCCGAGGTCGGGTTCGGCGAGGCCTTCCGGATCGACAAGCAGGTGGAGATCTCCCTGGGCGAGCCCCTCCGCCGGGCGGGCAAGACGATCCTCCCGATGTCCTGGCGGGTGACGGGGCCCGACAGCCTGTTCCCCAAGCTCGAGGCCGACATCGAGGTCGCGCCGCTCGGGCCGGGCCGAACCCAGCTCGCGATCAGCGCCCGCTACACGCCCCCGCTCGGCGCCCTGGGACGGGCCATCGACCGGGCGCTCCTGCACCGGGTCGCCGAGGCCACGATCAAGGACTTCCTGGACCGCACCGGCGAGTCCCTGGTCACGCTGGCCTTGGCGGACGCCTGAGCGGCCCCCCGGGGCCCCCGCGACCGGCTACCATCTACGGCGTGGCCGAGCCCCCGCTCCGCGTGATGCTCGTGGACGACCACGAGGTCGTGCGCGCGGGGATCCGCGCGCTGATCCAGTCCACCGACGACATCGTGGTGACGGCCGAGGCCGCCTCGGTCCGAGAGGCGATCGACGAGGCCGACCGGGCCCGCCCCGACGTCGTGGTGATGGACGTCCGGTTGGCCGACGGGAGCGGGATCGAGGCCACCCGCGAGATCCGGGCCCGCCACCCCAAGACCCGGGTCGTGATGCTCACGTCCTTCGCCGACGACGAGGCCCTGTTCGCCTCGATCATGGCCGGCGCCTCCGGCTACGTCCTCAAGCAGGTCAAGGGGAACGAGCTGCTGCGGGCCATCCGCACCGTCGGCAAGGGGGAGAGCCTCCTCGACCCCGCGGTCACGAACGCCGTCCTGGAGCGGCTGCGCAAGGGCAAGCACCTCCTCAAGGACGAGAAGCTGGCCAGGCTCTCGCCGCAGGAGGAGCGGATCCTCGCGCTCGTCTCCGAGGGCAAGACGAACCGCGAGATCGGCGAGGAGCTCCACCTCGCCGAGAAGACCGTGAAGAACTACGTCTCGAGCATCCTCTCCAAGCTCGAGGTGGCCCGGCGGGCGGAGGCGGCGGCCTACCTCGCCCGCCACACGACGACGCCCGGCGCCTGAGCGCGGGCGGTCAGCGGAGGCTCGAGAACAGCGCCCGGAGCGTCGCCTCGTCGGTCTCGCCGACCGTGACCTCCACCACCGCGCCGTCCGAGCCCACGAAGTAGACGGTCGGGAACCCCTGGACCCCGAGGGCGGAGGCAAGGCTCCCCGCCCGGTCGTCCAGGGCCACCGGGAAGGAGAGCCCGTGGTCCGCCAGGTAGTCGGCGGGGTCGGGACCGGGGTGGAGGTCGAGGGCGGTGGCCACGGTGACCAGAGCGACCGCCGGGTGGTCCGCCGCGACCCGGGCGAGGACCGGGAGCTCCGCCTGGCAGTGCGGGCACCACGGCGCCCACACGGCGAGCACGGTGGGCCGGCCGGGCTCCCAGGCCACCCGGCCCCCGTCGAGCCCGGGCGCCGAGAACGGCGGCAGCGGCTCTCCAGCCGCGAGGGGAGCGTCGCGCGGCCCCCCCGCCACCTCCACCTCCCCCGGGGGCGCCGGACGGGTGCGGTGCCCGCCACCCCCGGTGAGCGCCACCGCGGCGAGGAGCCCAACGGCGAGGGCCACCCCGAGCCCGATCCCCAACGTCCGCCGGCGGGCCCGGCGTCGAGCGGCCTCCCGCCGTTCAGCCTTCGACGGCCGACCCCGGCGGGCCTTCGCGGTCCCCGTCATCGCCTCCCTCCAGGTACCGATCGAGGCGGAGCGGGCCCCGGGGGCGCAGGGCGAGGACGACCGCCGAGCCCAGCAGGAGCGCGTCCCGCCCGAGGTCCGTCCAGCGCACCCCCTCCCCCGGACCGCCGCCGCCGAAGCACCCGCAGTCGATCCGGAGCCCCCGCGCCTTGGCCTGGGCCATCGCCCCCAGGAACGCCGCGAGGAGCCCGGCCGCCCCGGCCGCGGCCGGCCGGACCGCCAGGCCCACGAGGAGCAGCGCCCCGATCCCGATCTCGGCCCAGGGCAGGATCGCCGCCACGACCTCGACGGCGCGCGCCGGGAGCAGCTCGTAGGCGTCGACCGCGAGGACCGCGCCCTGGCGGTCCAGCGCCTTCGCGACGCCGCTCCACAGGAACACCCCGGCCAGCGCCGCGCGGAGCCCCAGGTGAAGCAGGTCCGCGCCGGACGGGCGGCGGCGGGCGATCACTCCTGCGCGACCTGGCTCACCCACCGCAGGAGGTCGCGCTCCGCGACGATCCCCACGAGCCTCCCCTCCTCGACCACCGGGAGCCGGCGGACCCCCTCGCGGGTCATGAGCTCGAAGGCCTCGACGACCTCCGCCCCGGGCCCGATCGTGACGAGCGGCGCCGACATCAGGTCCCCCACCCGGCGCGCGCGGAGCTCGCCGGGGTCGAGGGCGTGTCGCACCACGTCCCGCTCGGTGACGATCCCCACCGGGCGGTCGCCCTCCACCACGACCACGGACCCGATGTCGCGCTCGTTCATCCGGCGGAGCGCCGCCTCCATCGGGTCGTCGGGGAGGACGGTCGCGACGTCCCGGGTCATGACCTCTCCGATGGTGTCCGGTGCCCTTGCCATGCAGCCCCTCCTTCCGTCCGGTCGGATGAGTCAGATGAACAGCGTGATCGCGTCCTTCGCCTCGAGCAGCGCGGACGTGGCGCCGGCCGGCTCGTCCAGGCCCTCCACGAGGTCCTCCCGTCGGAGGCCGAGGAGGTCCATCGTCATCTGACAGGGGACCAGCCTGACCCCGAGGTCACGGGCGAGCTGCAGGAGCTCGGTCGGGGACGCCACCTTGTGGTCGCGCGCCAGCTTCCGCATCATCGCGGGGCCCGCGCCGGCGAGGTTCATCTTGGAGAGCTTGAGGTGCTCGGTGCCCCCGCGGGTCACGAGCGAGAGCATCTTCTGCATCCAGTTCTCCCCGGTGATCCGGACGTCGTTCCGCACCAGCGGGAACAGCCCCCAGAACGTGAAGAACACCGTGGCCCGCATCCCCATCGCCGCCGCCGTCGTGGCGAGGATCAGCGTCGGCCAGACGCGGTCCAGGTCCCCGCTCCAGGCGAAGATCACGAGCCGGTCGTGGCCGGCCCCCGTCTCGCCGGCGCGGGGCTCGGCCGCCTCGGCTCGAGGCGCCAGCGGTTCGGTCATCGCGCTCACCCCTTCCGGACGAGGAAGCGGAAGACGCCGCCCTCCTCGCTCCGCTCCACCAGCGTGTTCCCGGTCGTCCGGCACCAGGCCTCGAAGTCCGACACCGACCCCGGGTCCGTGGCGAGCACCTCCACGAGCTCGCCCGGCCCGAGGTCCCGCATCGCCTGGGCCGTCCTCACGATCGGAAGCGGGCAGGACAGCCCGCGCAGGTCCAGGGTCTTGACGACGGTCGCGCTCATGGCTCCGCTCCTTCCTCTCCGCGCGGCTCGGGGATCCGTCCCGCGGGCACCGTCCACCAGTACAGGCGGTTGAAGATCCACTTCGCCGCGTGCCAGACGAACGAGGGCCGGGGCGGCACCGGCGGATGTTCGTAGTCGAACCGCAGAAGGGTGGCCCGCCGCGCGCCGGTCTCGAGGAAGCACATCACCCGGCCCCCGTAGCTCAGCCGGGGCGCGGACCCGCGGATCTGCGCCGCGATCCGGCTCGCCACCACCGGCGCCTCGAAGTGGGCGGTGGAGCCGCTCTTGGAGATGGGCAGGTCCGTGGCGTCGCCGATCGCGGAGATCCGCTCGTGCCCCTCCACCTGGAGGGTCGCCCGGTCCGTCGGCACCCAGCCCGACGGGTCGCCGAGGCCCGACGCCTCGATCACGCGCTGCCCGCGGTGCGGGGGGACGGCGATCAAGAGATCCGTCTCGACCTTCTCGCCCTCGAGCGAGGTCACGACGCCCGCCGAGGGATCCATCGACTCGATGTTGAAGAACGTGACCAGCCGGATCCCCCGCCGCTCCATGATCGGCTGGACCAGCTCGGAGGCCGACGCGATCGTGAAGGCCCGGTTCAGGGGCGACAGCAGCGTGAGCTCGGTGCGCTCCCGGATCCCCCGCCGCCGCAGGAGGTCGTCGAGCATCAGCACGAACTCGACCGGCGCGGGCGGGCACTTGTAGGGGATACCGGCGACCCCCACGTGGATCCTGCCGCCGCGGAACCGGCGGAGCTCCTCGCGGAGCCGCTGGGCCCCCTCCAGGGAGTAGAAGTCGTGCGCCCCCTCCACGAGCCCCGGGACCTGCTCGGGGGCCAGGCGCGCCCCGGTGGCGATCACGAGGTGGTCCCACTCCAGGCTCCCGCCCCGCCGGAGCTGCACGGTCCCCGCGTCCGGGTGGATCCGGACGGCCTCCTCGACCACGAGGTCGACGTCTCGGCGGAGCAGCGTGCGCTCGTCGCGGACGAGCCAGCGTCCGTTGGCCTGCCCCAGCGCGAGGTAGAGGAACCCAGGCTGGTAGACGTGCATCCCGGTCGGATCCACGACCGTGATGCGCGCGTCCCTGCCGAGGCGGGCCGAGAGGAGGTTCGCGACCAGGGTGCCGCCCACCCCTCCCCCGAGGACCACGATCCGCGCGGGCATCCTCCTCACCGGACCTTCCTGACCACGAACCGCGTGCCCCCGGCCGTCTCCTCGACCTCGACGAGTTCGTGGCCGGCCTTCCGCACCCAGGCGGGGATGTCGGTGGCGGAACCGGGGTCGGTGGACCAGACCTCGATCACCTGCCCGACCTCCGCCTCGCGGACGGCCCCGATCAGCGACATCAACGGCCCCGGGCACGGCATGCCACGGGCGTCGATGCTCCGGTCGACCTCCACCGCGGTTCCCATCTCGGATCCCTCCTCACACGAACGTGATGCCCGCGTCGCCGGCGGCGAGGAGGAACGAGGCCACCCCCTCCTGCCCGTCGACCAGCGGGTCCAGGTCCTCCATCCCCAGGCCGAGCATCTCCATCGAGAGGGCGCAGGCGGTGATCCTCACCTCGCCCACCTCCTTCGCCTGGCGGAACAGCTCGCTCCAGTGCTGGCCGCCGTGGCGCTCCATCGCGGCCCGGCCCTCCGGTCCCGCCTCGGGCGCCGCGCCGTGGTCCTTCGCGATCCGGTCCGTCCGGAACGCGTCCAGGGCCCAGTACTGGAGGAACACGTGCACCCGCCGGCCCATCGCCGCGGCCCCGACCGCGAGCACCGCGGCCGCGGTCAGGCGGTCGTCGGTCCCCGAGAACAGCACCAGCGGGAGCGGGTTCCCTTCCTCTCGCGTCACCTCGACCTCCTTCCCCCACGAGTGTCGGCCGCCGCGAGCCACCCATCCCCGGCCATCAGGCCCGCTCTCCTCGGTCCCAAGGACCCGTCCCGCGGACCGCTGGGGTCGCGTGCGACGGACCGGCGTGTGCAGCGGCGGGTGGCGCCTTCAGCCGGTGGTGACGCGGTCGAGCGGGGCGCCGGCGCCGGGCGCCGGACGCTCCCGCTCGCCGCGTGGCTCCGCCGGTGAGGACCCGTGGGCGTTACGGACCAGGAGGGGCGGGTCGGTCCGGACGGAGGGTCCTCGGGGACCTCCGGCGGAGCGGGTCGACGCGTTCAGCGGACGTACACCCCCCAGGGCGTCGGGATCTCGGGGCGGGACGAGACGTCGTCCACCTGCCACCCGAGCCGGCTCTCGACCCCGACCACGCCGTCGACCTGGGATACCAGCCGGACCACCACGGGGATGAGGCTGCGTCGCTCGATCGTCCCCTCGAGCCGCACCCGGCCCCCCTCGACCTCCACACGCACGGCCCCGGGGTCGAGCCAGAGCGCGCCCTCGATCACCGAGCGGAGGACATCCTCCCTGATCTCCGCGTCGGGGCGGAGGAACACCCGGAGCAGGTCGGACCGGCTCACGATCCCCACGAGCCTCCCTTCCCCGTCCACGACGAGCAGCCGCTTCACCCCCCGCTCGTGCATCAGGCGGGCGGCCTCCGGGAGCGTCGCGGTCCGCTCGACCGTCACGGCTGGACTCGTCATGAGCTCGGCGGCGACGGAGGCCTGGGCCTTGGCCCGGTCCGCCCGGTGCCGCCACCGCGCGAGCACCCCTCCCCGTGCCGCCACCTGCTCCTCCTTGAGCAGGAGGTCGGCCTCGGAGACGACCCCGAGCGGCCGGTCGTCCTCATCCACCACGGGGAGCGCGCTCACGCGGTGCTCGTCCAGGAGTCGGACGAGCTCCTTGAACGGCGTCGAGGGGGTGGCCGGCACCACGTCCCTGGTCATGACGTCCGCCACCGTGCGCATCGCCGCTCCTTCCTCCGAGCTGGCCGTCATCCGAACCGACCGTACGGCCCTGCGCCCTGCTCCCCCAGGGACCACCGGCCCCCGTCGCGGGTGCCGATCAGCCCTGGGCCCCCGGGTCCCCGGCGCTACGGTTTGCGCGGAGGCGCGGAGGGGAGCCCCTCGATCGAGGAGGGGGAGAGGATGGTGGAGCGACCTCACGCCGGGGAGCCGGCGCCGGGGCTGGGTACCGTGGCCGATGTCATGACCCGGGACCTCCTCGTCCTGGCCCCGGACGTGTCGGCGGCGGAGGCGGCGAGGGAGCTCGAGCGAGCCGGGGTCAGCGGCGCGCCGGTCGTCGAGGGGGGCCGCGTCGTGGGGGTCGTGACGCTGCGAGACCTCGTCTCCCGGGTCGCGGTCCCGCTGGGCGAGCCCGCCGTGAGCGGACCCTTCCTCCGGGTCGAGCACGTGCTGGCCGAGGCGCTCGCCGGGCGGAAGGTCACGGTCCGGGAGGCCATGACCACGGCGGTCCGGGCGGTCCGGCCGGACGCGCCCATCGCCGAAGCGGCGGCCCTGATGGTCCGCTCCGGGGTGAACCGCCTGCCCGTCGTCGACGCGGAGGGACGGCCGGTCGGGATCGTGACCCGGGACGACGTGGTCGCCGCCGTGGCCCGCCTCGCCGGGGCCACCCGTCCCCGGCGGCCCGCGATCCCCCCGGATCCGCCGACGGCGTAGCCGCCCCTACCGGACGACCAACACGGGGACCTCGGCGAGGTGCAGGACGCGGTGCGTCACGCTCCCCAGGAAGAGCCCACCCCACTCCGAGAGGCCCCGCGAGCCCATCACGATGGCGTCCGCGCCGCGCCGCCGAGCAGTCTCCACGACGACGCGGGGCACCTGCCCGATCCGCGCCCGCGCCACCTCGCCCTCGGCCCGGACCCCGCGGTCGCGGAACGAGGCCACGGTCGCCTCCACCAGCGCGGCCGCTTCCGCCGGGGTCTCCACGTCGACATCCGTCTCCAGGACGTGCAGCACCGCGACCTCCGCCCCGACCTTCGCCGCGAGCTCCGCCGCTGCCTCCGCGGCCCGCCGCGAAGGCTCGGAGCCATCCACCGCCACGAGCACGCGCTCGAACACGTCGACCCCTCCCTTCCGCCCCCATCGGGCCGATCCAGGGCCCGGCGGGGGGTCCTGCAAGGATAGGGACCGGTCCCATCCCAGGACGGGTCCGATGGCCGCTGTCGGTGGAACCGCCGCGGGCGACGCTGAAGACGATCGGGACGAACCGACGACCCGGAAGGAGGTGGGAGCGATGGCACGGACCGAGGTGCGGGAGCCGACCCGCGACGGTGGCGCCCGGGCTCCCGCGGCGGTCGAGGTTCAGCCGCAGGTCGCCGCCTCCCGCGTGAAGGGCGCGGTCCTCTGGGGACTCGCCCGCATCTCGCTCGGGTGGGTGTTCCTGTGGGCGTTCCTCGACAAGGCCTTCGCGCTCGGGTTCTCCACGGGGAGGCTCGAGGACGGCACGATCGACTTCTTCGCGAAGGGCCAGGCCTGGCTGAACGGCGGGTCGCCCACCGCGGGGGTCTTCGCCTACGCGCTGAAGGGGCCGTTCAAGGGCCTGTACCAGGCGATCGGGAACGTGACGATGACGGCCCAGGGCCCGGTGGCGAACCCGCCGGCGTGGGTGGACTGGGTCTACATGCTCTCGATGCTGCTGATCGGCCTGGGCCTGATCTCGGGGGTCATGACCCGGATCGCGGCCTTCGGCGGCATCGTCTGGATGGCGATCTTCTACACGGCCACCGCGATCTGGCCCGAGCACAACCCGTTCGTGGACGACCACGTGGTGTACGCGATCGTCCTGGCCGGCTTGGCGGCGATCGACGCGGGCCGCTACGTGGGGCTCGGGAGGTACTGGGAGCGCCTGCCGATCGTACGGCGGCACCCGATCCTCAGGTAGCGCTCGAACCTGGACACGCCACGGGGCAGCCGGAGGGCGGGGGCGTCGGCCCCCGCCCTCCGCATGCCGGACGAAGGACCCGGCCGTCGGGGGTCCGACGACCCCCACGGGCCCCCGAGGACGGTCCCCAGGATGGCTCCAGCCCGGCGAGAAGGAGAGGACCATGGGGATCACGAAGGTGCGGGACGTGATGACCCGGGACGTGGCGACGGCCTCCCCGGAGACGCCGTTCAAGGACCTCGTCCGGCTGATGCACGATCGCGGCGTGAGCGGCCTCCCGATCGTCGAGGAGGGTCGCGTGGTCGGCATCGTGACCGAGGCCGACCTCCTGGGGGCCGAGCGATCGGCGATCGAGCCCCGGCGGCGCCGGCGGTTCCTCGAGTGGTTCATCGACCGACGGCTCCTCGAACGGGTCGAGCGCGCCGCCGAGGACCTCCGGGCCCGGGATCTCATGACGCGGGAGGTCGTGACGGTCCAGCCTGACGACCCGGTGCGGCTCGCGATCAGGACCCTCCTCGACGCCGGTGTGAAGCGGCTCCCGGTGGTGGACGAGGAAGGGCGCCTGGTGGGGATCGTGAGCCGGGGCGACCTCCTCCGTCCGTTCCTCCGGAGCGACGAGGAGATCGCGGCTGAGATCGAGCGGGACGTGATCCGGCGGGGGCTCTGGTCGGACCCGTGGGCCATCCGCGCGGACGTCGAGCGGGGGGTCGTGCGCCTCACCGGCGAGGTCGAGGACGAGGAGGAGCGCGACATCCTCCTGGACGTGGTCCGGCGGGTCGACGGCGTGGTCGGCGTGGAGGATCGCCTGGGCCTGCGGGCGGGGAAGGGCGGTGGGGGCGCCCCCTGAGCGGGGGGGGGACGGACGTCCGGCTCAGGGGGGGCTCCCTGCCCCTGGCGCCGCGACCGGGTCGCCGCGAGGGTGGAGGCGCGATGCCGAGCGGTCGGATGAAGTGGTTCGATCCCCGGACCGGGGAGGGGGTCGTCGAGCACGGGACCCGCGAGTACCCGACGCGGGCCCACGACGTGGCCCCGCCCGCCCGCATCACGGGCGCACCGGTCCGCTTCGACGTGGTCCGGGAGGGCGGGGTCGAGCGGGCCGTGGGGGTCCGCCTGCGGGAGGGGACGAGGGCCTCGAACCGCCAGCGGCGCTTCGACGACCTGGTGGGGGCGGCGCGCCCCGAGGAGAAGGGCCGCCCCCCGCTCACCCATCGGCACCCCGACCCCGAGCCGCTCCCCCTCCCACCGCTCGAGGTGGCGCGGCGGTGGCTCCTCGCGATGGAGGGGCGGGACCCGGAGGCCGCGGCCGTCCTGTACGCGCCCGACGCCCGGGTGCACGTGGGCGCGGAGACCCTCGAGGGCCGGCGGCGGATCCGCGCCTACCTCCCCGCGTGCCCGCTGTTCGGGATGGGCACCGAGGAGGTCGAACCCGGGGGCGAGGCGGAGGGAGCTCGGGTGGCCTGGCGTCCCACGGACGACGTGCCGGGAGGCGAGACCCGGCTCCGCATCGAGCACGGCTGGATCGTCGAGCAGTGGATCGTCCCCTCCGGGACGGAGTGAGGTCGAGGGGAGCGGACATGTCCGGCTGGATCTGGATCGCGGTGGCGGTCGTGGCCGTCGCCGTCGCGTTCGCGGGCCTCGCGTTGGCGAGGAGCCGGGCGGCCCCGGCGGCCGGGGGCCGCCCCGCGCTCACGGTCGACGCCGCGGGGCGAGCCACGGTGACCCTCGAGATCGAGGACGCCGACCCCACGTCCCCCGCGGTCCGCCGGCTCGTGCGCGACGTGGCGGCCCGGGTCCTGGCGCTCCTCCCGGACGCGCTGGAGGTCGAGGTGCGCGCCCGGAGCGGGCGGGTGCTCGCGCGCGTCAGCCGAGGGACCCAGGGACCGGCCAGGGCCCTGGTCCCGCCCCCGCTCCCCGAGCCCCGACCCCGGCGGAGCGCGGGCCCCGACCCGACGCGGCACCTCCGGGAGGAGGAGCTCGGCGGAGCGGCGCGGCCGCCGGTGGCCTCGGCCCCGCCGGAGCCGCCCCCCCCGCACCCTGCTCGACCGCTTCGACCTCCCTCCAGGGGTCCGGGGATCGGTGCGGAACCCCGACGATCCCACCGACCTCCTCCGGGCCATCCTGGAGGCCGCGGGGATCCCCCACCGCGTCGACCGGGACCTCATCGTGGCCGGCGAGCTCGCCATCGTCGTCGTGGAGCCCGACGCCGGGGTGGTGGTCGG
Organism: Actinomycetota bacterium; assembly: GCA_035573995.1. GTDB lineage: Bacteria > Actinomycetota > UBA4738 > UBA4738 > HRBIN12 > DATLZM01. The sequence continues at coordinate 14,322 of DATLZM010000218.1, forward strand.
CCACGATGCCCTGAACCACGCCTACCTCCGGATCGCGGGGAGCGGCGCGACGTGGGGCCTCGTGATCGCGCTCGGCTACGTCGACCCGCGGGAGGTGGAGCGCCGGGAGATGGCCGCTCCCCACGTCCGCCACGCCGGCCCCGACGCGGTCCAACGGATGGCGGACGCCGCCGCCCTGGGAGCCGATCCGGTCCGGTTCGCCCTCGGCATCCCCGTGCGGACCGCGGAATGACCCCCTCGGCGCCGCCCGTCGCCCGGCGTCAACGGCGGGGCCGGATCGCGGGTCTGCCCGACCCGCGCGACGGAGCCGGCCCATCCATCAGCAGGACTCGGACAGCCTCCAGGAGCGTTCCCCGACGCGGGGGCCGCCGGAGGACGCCGAGCCGATCGCCGAGCGCCGGGCGGACGAGGTCGTCGCCCCCCGCGAGGACGACGACCGGCTTGTCCCGGGAGCGGTAGAGCTGCAGGAGCTCCCAGGCCGGTATCCCGCAGGGCAGGCGGCGGCTCTCCAGCTCGAGGTCCAGCACGACGAGGTCGGCGTCCTCGGCCAGGCCGCATCCCTCCGCGTGCGGGCACCCCGCCCCGGCCCGCTCCGGACAGGCCGCGACCTCGAAGCCGGCCCGGGGCAGCCACGGAGCGAGCAGCTCACGGAGCCCCCGGTCGGACTGCACCAGGAGGATCCTCACGTCGCGCGTCACCCCCGCCCATGGGGCCTCCCCGTCGCGCCTACCGTGTCACGGCCGAACCCCCGCCGGGTGGGCCCGGTGGCCCGTCCCGGGCGGGACCCTCGGGTCAGTCCGTCGTGGGGTGGGCGTGGTCGTGGATGTGGCCCTCCCGCCGGTGCTCCTTGTCAGGATCCTCGTGGTCCGGGTGCTCGTGTTCGACCGCCGGGTGGTTGTGCTCGTGGGCGTGGGTGGCCTGCAGGTGCTCCCACGTCGTCCCGTGGCGGAGGTAGTGGACGACGTGGGCGTGCTCGTGCGCGTGCACGACGGCGTCGTGGCGATGCATCGCGACACCTCCTCTCCTCCGATGCCTCACACGATGCGCGCGGGCCACGCTCGCCGCAAGGCCCAGGGGGCCCGTCCAGGACGGGACGACCCTGCGGGCGATCCCCCCGCGACCGGGCGCCCCGGTCCCTAGGTGGAGAGCACGCGCGCGACCTCGTCCCGCTCCGGCCACGGGAGCGGTCGCCCCGCCCGGTCGCGGACCCCCTCCCCCTCGACCGCCCGCCCCACGATGGCCGCGCGGTGCCCGCGGACCTCGAGCGTGCGCGCGGCCTCCCCGACGCGGTCGGGCGGGAACGACGCGAGCAACGTCCCCGAGGCGAGCGTGGCCCAGGGGTCGGCCCCGAGGGCCCGGCAGACGGCGACGCCCGGCTCGAACCACAGGACCGCCTCCCGGTCGACCTCGATCCCGACGCCCGACGCGCTGGCCATCTCGTGGAGCCCCGACGCGAGCCCGCCCTCGGTCGGATCGTGGAGCGAGGTCGCCCCCAGGTCGCGCGCCAGGAGCGCCGGTTCGACGACCGAGATGCCCGGGTCGGAGGTCGCCGCGAGGGCGGCCCGCACCACGCCGGCACCGACCCCCCCGAGCCGCTCGCCGGCCTCGGCCGCCAGGACCGCCGCGCCCTCGATCGGGGCCGGCCCGACCTGGACCACGCCGTCCCCCGGGCGCATCCCGCCGGTCTCGACGACGCGGCCGCCCTCGGCCAGGCCGAGCATCTGGCCCACCACGACCGGCTGGGACACCGCGGGCGTGACCTCGGTGTGGCCCCCGACGAGGGCGACGCCGGCGGCCGCGAGCCCCTCCCGCATGCCGGCGAACAGGACCTCCACGTCCGCCGCGGTCGTCCCCGGGGGGAGGAGGACCGCCGCGAGGAACCACCGGGGACGGGCCCCGGTCACGGCGACGTCGTTCGCGTTGATCACGATCGCGAAGAGGCCGACGTCCCGCGAGGTCAGCGTGATGGGGTCGGTGGCGACGACGAGGACCCCGGCCGGGACCTCGATCGCGGCGGCGTCCTCCCCCACCCGGGGGCCCAGCCGGACCTCGGGCGGGAGCGGGGGGAGCGCCGCGAGCATCCGGTCCAGGAGGCGGACCGGAAGCTTCCCGGGCGGGAGCGGGGCGGTCGACGCCTTCGATCCCTCCACGGCGCGACAGCGTAGCGGCGGGGGCGACGGCTCGGGGTAGGCCGTCCTCCCCCTCCCGAGCCGGGACGTTCGCCCATGCCGCCAGACGCCCCTCGTGGCCATGCTGGGCCCGTGGACCGAGCGGACGGAGGAGGCATGAGCGGGAGGGCGGACCCACGCCGGTCAGGCCTCTCCTCCGAGGAGGCGCGCGCGCGGCTCGCGCGCGACGGGCCGAACCTCCTCCCGGAGCTGGGCCGGCCCTCCGCCGCCCGACGACTGCTGGCGCAGTTCGTCCACTTCTTCGCCCTCATGCTCTGGGTCGCCGGCGGCCTCGCGTTCCTCGCGGGGCTCCCCGAGCTCGGGATGGCGATCTTCGCGGTGATCGTCGTGAACGGCCTCTTCGCGTTCCTCCAGGAGCACCGCGCGGAGCTCGCGGCCCGCCGCCTCCGGACGCTCCTGCCGCGTCGGGCGACGGCGCTCCGGGACGGGGGGCGGGTCGAACTCGATGCGACCGAGCTGGTCGTGGGCGACGTCCTGCTCCTCGGACCGGGGGACCGCGTCCCCGCGGACCTCCGGATCCTCGAGGCCCACGGCCTCCGCGTCGACACCTCGACCTTCACCGGCGAGAGCGAGCCGTCGGAGGCCGCCGAGGGCGCGGCCGCCTTCGCCGGCACCTTCGTCGCGGAGGGCGAGGCCACCGGCGTCGTCACCGCGACGGGCTCGAGGACCCGGCTGGCGGAGATCGCGCGGCTCGCGCAGGCCCGACCACGACCGAGCTCACCGCTCACGACCGAGCTCCGGCGCGTGGTCCGCACCATCTCCCTGATCGCGATCGCCGTGGGGGTCGCCTCCGCCGGCGCCGCCCTCCTCGTCGGGATGCGCCCGGCGGACGGGTTCCTCTTCGGCGTGGGGGTCACCGTGGCCCTGGTCCCGGAGGCGCTCCTGCCCACCGTGACCCTCGCGCTCGCCATCGCCGCGCAGCGGATGGCCCGGAACCGGGCGCTGGTCCGCCGGCTCGAGTCGGTGGAGACCCTGGGCTCCACGACCTTCATCTGCACCGACAAGACCGGCACGCTCACCAGGAACGAGATGGCCGTGGTGGAGGTCTGGACCCCGGCGGGCCGCGCTCGCGTGCTGGGCGAGGGCTACGCCCCGGTGGGCCGAATCGAGGTGGATCCGCCGGGAGCGGCCGCCGCCGTCCGGGAGGCCGCCCGCGCCGCGGCCAGGTGCTCCACGGGGCAGGTGCGGCTCGAGGCGGGCCGCTGGCGGGCCATCGGCGACCCGATGGAGGCCGCCCTCGACTCGTTCGCCCGACGCGCGGGGATCTCCCCCGAGGAGGAGCGCCGGCGTGAGCCCGACCGACGGCGCTTCCCCTTCGACCCGCGCCGGCGGCGGATGTCGGTCGTGGTGGCCGGCCGGATCTTCGTGAAGGGAGCGCCGGAGGCGGTCATCCGGCGCTGCGTCCGCGGCACCGAGGGGGCGGAGCCCGCGTTGGAGGCCTTCGCCCGCCGGGGGCTCCGGGTGCTCGCGGTCGCGGCCCGGGAGGCCCCCGATGACCCGGCCGACGCCGACCGGGCCGAGTCGAACCTCGCGCTCCTCGGGCTCCTCGGGCTCGAGGACCCGCCCCGGCCCGAGGTGGCGGCCTCGATCGAGGCCTGCCGCCGGGCGGGGATCCGGGTGGCGATGGTGACGGGCGACCACCCGGGGACGGCCCGCGCCGTGGCCCTCGAGGTCGGCCTGGCGGGCCCCCACGACCCCGTCCTCTCGGAAGCCGACCTCCCGACCGACGAGGACCGCCTGGGCGCGGTGGTGGACCGCGATGGGATCGTGCTCGCGAGGATCTCGCCCGAGGCCAAGCTCCGGATCGCTCGCGCCCTCCGCCGGCGGGGGCACGTGGTCGCCATGACGGGGGACGGGGTGAACGACGCGCCGGCCCTCCACGAGGCCGACATCGGGGTGGCCATGGGCCGGTCCGGGACGGACGTGGCCCGGGAGGCCGCCGACCTCGTGCTCCTCGACGACGACTTCGCCACCATCGTGGCGGCCGTCGAACACGGGCGGGCGGTCTTCGCCAACGTCCGTCGGTTCCTCACCTACCACCTCACCGACAACGTGGCGGAGGTCACGCCGTTCCTGGTCTGGGCCCTGTCGGGAGGCCGCATCCCCCTGGCCCTGGGGGTCCTGCAGATCCTCGCCCTCGACATCGGCACCGACACGCTCTCCGCCACCGCCCTCGGGGCGGAGCCGCCGGAGCGCGACGTGCTCAGCGGGCCGCCCGCGCGGGGGCGCCTCCTGGACCGGACCGTCGCGGTGCGCGCGTTCGGGCTCCTCGGTCCCATCGAGGCCGCGGCCGCGATGCTCGCGTTCCTCGCCTCCTTCGCGGCCACCGGATGGACCCTGGGGGAACCCTTCCCCGGCGGCCGAACGCGACTCGCCGCCTCGGGCGCGGCCTTCGCCACCGTCGTCCTCGCCCAGACCGCCAACGCCTTCGCCTGCCGGAGCGCCGCCCTGCCGCCCTGGCGCCTCGGGTGGTGGTCCAACCGTCTCCTGGTGGGGGGCGCCGCCATCGAGCTCGCGGTGGCCATCGCGGCGCTCATCGTCCCGCCCTTCGCGGCGGCCCTCGGACACGCCCCGCCGCCCGGGGCGGGCTGGGCCGTCGCGTTCGCGTCGATGGGCGCCGTGCTCGCCGCGGACGCGCTCTGGAAGGCGCCGCGCGGAGGTCGCCGGTGACCCGGCCGCGGCCCGCATCCGCCCCCGGCTCGGCGCATCATGGGCCGGTGGTCGGCGGACGCACGGACCCGGGAGCCGGGGCGGCGGAGCCCGGCACGGACCCCGCCGTCGGGCTCTCCGAGGAGGAGGCCCGGGCGCGGCTCGCCCGCCACGGGCCGAACGAGCTCCCGCCGCCCGCGCGCACGCCCTGGCCGCTCCGGGTCCTGCGGCTCCTCGGCGAGCCGATGTCCGTGCTGCTCCTCGCGGCCGCGGTCGTGGACGCGCTGGGCCTGCGGGAGCCGGTCGACGCGTCCGCGATCGTGGCCATCGTGGTCCTGAACACGGTCATCGCGTTCCTCCAGGAGGGGAAGGCCGCCGAGGCCCTCGAGGCGCTCCGCCGGATGGAGTCGCCCCGCGCCCGCGTGCTCCGGGACGGCGTCGCGCGGGAGCTCCCGGCCCGGGAGGTGGTCCCGGGCGACGTCGTCCTGCTCTCGGCGGGGGACCGGGTGCCGGCGGATCTCCGTCTGGTGGAGGCCACCCTCCTGGAGGTCGACGAATCCCTGCTCACCGGGGAATCGCTGCCGGTGCCCAAGTCGCCCGGGGCCCCCGAGGGCGCGGGGCTCTCCGAACGGCCCGCCACGGCGTTCTCGGGGACCATCGTGACGCGCGGGGCGGCCCGCGGGGTCGTCGTGGCCACCGGCCCAGCCACCGAGCTCGGCCGGATCGCCGAACGCCTGCGGGCGCGCGAGCCGATGACCCCCCTCCAGCGGGAGCTCCGCGGGCTGACCTTCAGGCTCGGTTCGATGGCGGTGGTCGTGGCCACGGGGGTGTTCGTCCTGTTCGCGGCGCGGGCCGGCCTCTCGGGGGAAGGGCTCCAGCGCGCCTTCCTGGCGGCCGTCGCCCTCGCGGTGGCGGCGGTGCCCGAGGGGCTCGCGACGGTGGTCACGGTGGCCCTCGCCCTCGGGGTCCGCCGCATGGCGGCCCGCGGCGCGATCGTGCGCCGCCTGGCGGCGGTCGAGACCCTGGGCGCGGCCACGGCGATCCTCACCGACAAGACCGGCACGCTCACCGAGAACCGGATGCGCCTGGAGGCGGCCGCGGCCGCGGCGCGTCCCCCCGGCGAGTTCGCCGCGCTCCCACCCACGGTCCGGGCCGCGGCGGAACGGGTGGCGGTCCTCTGCAACGACGCCGAACTCGACCCGCCGAGCGGAGACCCGCTGGACGTCGCGCTCCTCGAGGCCGCCGGGACCGAGGGCGTCCGCCGCCTCCGGGGGACGCACGCCCGGCTCGCGGCGCTCCCCTTCGAGGCGGACCGGCGGCGGATGACGGTGGTCGTTCGAGGGCCGGATGGGACCGTGGCGCTGCTCGTCAAGGGGGCCCCCGAGGCCGTCCTGGATCGCTGCGCGCTGGCCGCCGGGCCGGCGGGGGACGTCCCCCTCGGCCCCGGGGAACGCCGCCGACTGCAGGAGCTGGCCGGGGATCTCGCCGCCACGGGGATGCGCATCCTGGCCCTGGCCGACCGCACCCTTCCCGGACGCCCGGACGACCTGGAGGGAGCGGAGCGAGACCTCCGCCTGGTGGCCCTGGTGGGGCTGCGGGACCCCATCCGTCCCCAGGCCCGGGCCGCGGTGGAGGAGGCCCGCCGGGCGGGGATCCGGGTGGCGATGGTGACCGGCGACCACCCGGGGACCGCCGCGGCGATCGCCCGGGAGGTCGGGCTCCTGGAGGGGGAGGGGGGCGTGCGGACCGGCGCCGAGCTCCTGGAAGCCGGCCTGCCCGAGGACCCCCTCGCCGTCCCGGTCTACGCCCGGGTCGACCCCGACCAGAAGCTGGCCCTGGTGGAGGCCCTCCAGCGCGGTGGGCACGTCGTGGCGGTCACGGGCGACGGGGTGAACGACGCCCCGGCGCTCCGCCGGGCCGAGATCGGCGTGGCGATGGGCCGGCGCGGGACCGACGTGGCCCGGGAGGCCGCCGACATGGTGATCACGGACGATGACCTCGCGACGATCGTCCACGCGGTCCGGGAGGGCCGCGGGATCTACGACAACATCCGGAAGGTCGTCGAGTACCTCGTGGGCGGCAACCTGTCCGAGATCGCGGTGGTGGTGGGCGCCCTCGCCCTCTTCCCCGCCCTCGGGGTCCCCCTCCTCCCCCTCCAGCTCCTCTGGATCAACCTCCTCACCGACGGT
>DATLZM010000219.1:0-3889 GCA_035573995.1 Actinomycetota bacterium
CCGGGGAGGCGCGGGAGGCCGACCTCGGGATCGCGGCCGGGAAGGGCCAGGGGTTCCTGGTGGTCCGGGGGCAGGTCGTGGACAAGATCCCGGAGTCGGCCTTCGTGGAACGCCTCGTCGAGGAGGCGAAGAAGCTCGCGCACGAGGCGGAGCGGGCCGAGGCCTGAGCCCGGGCCGGGGGTGGGCATGAGGGGCACGGAGGGGGGTGGGTGGCCGCCGCGCCGCTCGCCTCCTACGAGACCCGCGTCGTGGACGGCATCGTCGAGATCCGCCCTCGCGGCGGCGAGGTCGGTCCCTAGGCGCGGCCCCTGCCGCGTGGTTCGATAACGCCGATGCCGAGCTGCCCCGCCTGCGGCGCGAGCAACCCCGAGGGCTTCCGCTTCTGCGGCTCGTGCGGGGCCGCCCTGGGGACCGCCTGCCCCTCCTGCGGCGCCGACGTCCCGGCCGGCTTCCGCTTCTGCGGGGCCTGCGGACGCCCGCTGGAAGATGCGAGGGCGTCCGAGGGTCGGGTTCCGGCGGAGCGGAGGCCGGTCACCGTGCTCTTCGCCGACCTCGTGGGCTTCTCCTCCCTGGCCGAGCACGTGGACCCGGAGGAGCTAGGTGCGCTCATGACCGGGACGTTCCGCGAGCTCGCGGCCGAGGTCGAGCGGCGGGAGGGCACCGTGGAGAAGTTCATCGGCGATGCCGTCGTGGCCATCTTCGGGGCCCCCCGCGCCCACGAGGATGACCCCGTCCGGGCGGTGGAGGCCGCCCTGAGGATGCTCGAGGTCGTGCGACGACGCGCCGAGGAGGTCGGCGCCCCGCTCGAGCTGCGGATCGGGGTGAACAGCGGGCTCGTGGTGACGGGGACCGTGGGGGATGGGAGCCAGACCGGGGTGATGGGGGACCCGGTCAACGTGGCCGCCCGCATCCAGCAGGCGGCCGGCCCGGGGCAGGTGCTGGTGTCCGAGGCGGTGTGGCGGCGGGTCCGCGACCGCTTCGAAGGGGAGCCCCTGGGAGCGCTCGCGGTCAAGGGGAGGGAGGGGACGGTCGAGACCTTCCGCCTCGGGGGCCGGCGCCCCGCGCCGCACGGGCGGGGGTCGCCGTTCGTGGGCCGGGGGGAGGAGCTGGGGCTGCTCGAGCTGCTCTGGTCGAGCACGAGGAAGGGGAACACCCACGTCGTGAGCGTCGTGGGGGAGGCGGGGGTCGGGAAGTCGCGCCTCCTGGCGGAGCTGCCGGCGCGGGAGGATGCGCTCGATCTGCGGATCACCTGTGGGGCGGAGCGGACGTTCGGACCGTTCCTGGATCTCGTCGGGAGGGTCCTGGGCGGGATGCCGGCGGACCCCGGCGAGCTCGAGGCGTGGGCGCGCGCGCAGGGGGTGGAGGAGGGGACGGCGCGGCTGATCGCGCCCTTCCTGGGTCTCGGTGGGGGCGCGCCCGTCGTGTGGATGGGTGACGAGCAACGACGGCGGCAGATGTTCGTCGGCGTGTGGGACTTCCTCCAGGCCACGTTCCGCGGGCGTCCGGCGTTCGTGGTGCTGGACGACGTGCACTTCGCCGATCGCTCCAGCCTGGACCTGTTGGCGTTCCTCCTGGAGCGCCTGTCCGGGATCCCGCTGCTGCTCGTGCTCGCGTACCGCCCGGGATCCGCGGAGGTGGACCGCATCGCGGTGCGGGCCAGCCACACGGCGATCCGGCTGGAGCCGCTGGATGCGGAGGAGAGCGTGGCGCTGGCCCGTGGCTACCTGGGGGTGCACGGGCTCCCGGCCGACCTGGAGCGGCTCGTGGTGGAGCGGGCCGAGGGGAACCCCTTCTTCATCGAGGAGCTGCTCCGCGCCTTGATCGAGGTGGGCTCGCTGATCGTGGAGGATGGGCGCGCCGTGCTGGTCGGCGGCCCGGCGGAGGTCCCCGACACGATCCAGGGCACGATCCTGGCCCGGGTGGACCGCCTCGGGCCGGAGGAGCGCGCCGTGCTGCAGCAGGCCTCGGTCCTCGGTCGCGCCTTCGACGAGGAACTGCTCGCGGCGATCGGCGGCCCGGGGGTGGGCCGCGCCCTCGAGGAGCTCGCCCGGGCCCAGCTCGTGGTGATCGAGGGCCCCGGGCGGTGGGCCTTCAAGCACGGCCTGATCCAGGAGGTCGTCTACGGAACCCTCCTGCTGCGGCAGCGGCGGGACCTGCACCGGGCGGTGGCCGAGGTCCTCGAGCGGAGGGCTGGCGAGGACCCCGCGTTCCTGGAGACGCTCGCGGAGCACTGGGCCCGGGCGCAGGACGCGGACAAGGCCCGCCGGTACGCGCTCGCCGCGGGGGACATGGCCCGGGAGCGGATGGGGTTCGTGGAGGCCACCGCGCGGTACCAGACCGCCCTGCGGCTGTGGGGCGACGGCGACGAGCGGGGACGTCTCGACCTCCTCATGCGGTTGGGCGAGACGGCCTACCAGGGCGGAGATGCGACCACATCCCGGACCGCGCTGGTCGAGGCGGTGGCGGGGTGGGAGGCGCTCGGGGAGGTGCGGGCCGCCGGCTCGGCCCTGGCCACGCTGGGACGCGTGTACTGGGTCTCGGGGGAGTCGGCGCGAGCGGCGGAGGTCCTGACCCGGGCCGTCGGGCTCCTGGAGCCGGCCGGCCGCACCCCGGAGCTCGTGCGAGCGCTCATGTGGGCCTCGACGCTCCACATGCTGCTCGGGGATGTCGACCGGGCTGGGCCGCTCGCCCACGAGGGCCTCGCCATGGCCGAGGAGCTCGGCCTGGACGGTCCGCGGGCGCACCTGCTGATCACGCTCGGGACCTCCCGAGGGATGGAGGGGGACCCCGCCGGCCTCCACGAGGTACGGGAGGGCCTGGAGCTCGCCCGTCGCGTGGGTGAGGCCGAGGCGGTCGGGCGCGGCTACGCGAACGCCTCCACCCTCCTCTGGGAGATGGGGCGGTACCGGGAGGGGGCCGAGGTGAGTCGGGAGGGGCGCGACGTGATGGGCCGCACGGGCTCGCCCTCGTTCGTCCGGTTCCTGGCCGGGAACGAGGCCCAGTCGCTCGTCGAGCTGGGGGCCTTCGAGGAGGCGGAACGGATCACCCGTGGGATCCTCGAGCTTCCCCGGGAGGCGGTCGGCACGCCGGGCTGGGCGAACGCCGCGATGACCCTCGTCACCGTGCTCGTCCGCACGGGTCGCTACGGGGAGGCGCGGCATCTGGCTGGATCAGGCCCTCCCCGTGGCCCGGGGGCTCGGCGGGAGCGAGTTCCTGGCCCCGTTCGTCTTCCTCGAGGCGGAGCTCGAGGAGGCTCGGGGGAACGCGGCCACGGCCAGGCAGGCGGCCCTGGAGGGGGTGGAGACGCTCCGGGCCGCCGCCTCCACCTCGCACCGCTTCTGGTACCTCGTCCCCGCCGTCCGCGTCCTGGGCGAGGAGGCGGCCTGGCTCGCCGACGATCTCAAGGGCCGGGGGCGCTCCCGGATCCACGAGGCGTGCGCCGCCGAGGCCGAGGGGGTCCTCACGGGAGCCCGGGACGCGTTCGGACGGGCGGCGGCGATCTACGCATCGCTCGAGATGCCCTACCAGGAGGCCCGAGCTCGGATCGACGGGGGCGATCTTGGACGGGGGGCGGAGCTCGTGGACCGCTTCGGGCTGGCGGAGGGGCCGTTGGGGGCCCGCCTCCGGGCGCGACCGCGGGCGTGATGGGCCTCAGCCCGTCAACGCCAGGAAGTTCTCCACGATCCTCGGGCCTTCGGGGGTGAGGATGGACTCCGGGTGGAACTGCACCCCGAACCGGGGGAGCTCCCGGTGCCGGGTCGCCATCACGAGCCCGTCCTCGGTCCAGGCGGTGAGGACGAGCTCCGCGGGGAGGTCCTCCCGGGTCACGACCAGCGAGTGGTAGCGCCCGGCCTCGAAGGGGTTGCGGACGCCCTCGAAGATCCCCTCG
>DATLZM010000220.1:0-1759 GCA_035573995.1 Actinomycetota bacterium
GGGGGGACCGGCGGCGCGGTCGCCGCCCGCCGGTTCGGGCAGTGGGCGCGGCAGGGGGAGGTCGAGGTCGTGCTGGTCGACCGGAGCGCCTACCACGAGTACCGGCCGAGCTACCTGTGGGTGATGACGGGGAAACGAGAACCCGACGACGTGCGGCGCCCGCTTGAGCTGCTCGGGCCGAGGTACGGGACCCGGGTGGTGCAGGCCGAGGTGACCCGGATCGACCCCGAAGCCCGGCGGGTCGAGATCGGCGCCGACGCCCTCGACTACGACTTCCTGATCGTGGCCCTGGGCGCGGCGCTCCGCCCGGATCCCTCGTTCGCGGGGCTCGAGGCGCCCTGGGAGCTTGACCACGCCGTGACCCTGCGCGGCCGGCTCGCGGGGTTCGCGGGCGGGCGGGTGGTGGTGGGGCCCGTCTCCTGGCCGTACCGATGCCCGCCGGCCCCGTTCGAGGTGGCCTTCATGCTCCGCTACCTCGCCGAGCAACGCCACGTCTCGGACCGGACCGAGATCACGGTGTTCCACCCGTGGGAGCGGCCCATGGAGACCTTCGGGCCGCTCATGGTGGAGGGCTTCACGCGGTTCCTCGACGACTTCGGGGTCCGCTTCGAGGGCGGCTTCCAGCTCGCCGCACACGACCGGGATGCCCGGGTGCTCCGAGCGGCGGACGGACGGGAGCTCCCCTACGACCTGGGGATCGTGGTCCCGCCGCACGAGGCCCCGGCTCCCGTGCGCGGCTCCCCCCTGGCCGGGCCGGAGGGGTACATGGACGTGGCGCTCCCCTCGATGGCCTCGCCCCGCTACCCCGAGGTGTTCGGGGTCGGGGACGTGGTCGCCCCCTCCATCGGCCTGGGGATGGCAGGTGTCTTCGCCCACTTCCAGGCCGACCACGTGGTGAGCCAGATCCTGGACCGGATCCGGGGCGCGTTCATGGGCGAGCTCTACAACATGGTCGGGGTCTGCGTGATGGACACCGGCCACATGGGGGCCGCCGTGTGGTGCGACTTCTCCGATAAGCTCTTCGGCCGCGCGCCCTACCCCGACTGCCGCCTGCTCGGCGGGATGCGCCTGTTCCGGGCGGTGAAGGAGGGGTTCGAGCGCTTCTGGTTCGCCCACCTCTTCGGACGGTAGGAGGTCCCGTGATGCCCGACGCTCCCGCTCTCACCGAGGCCGAACGGCAGGCGCTGGATCGGCTGCTCGCGCGCCTGGCCCGCTCGGCCGACGCCGTGGAACAGGTCCTCGACCTCGTGGACCGGGTCGCCGACAGCGGCAACCTGGCGGCCCTCACCGGTGTGCTCGAGAGTTTCGACGAGAACTTCAGCGCGGCCACGAGGCCCGAGCTCATGACGATGCTCGCGAACCTCATGATGCTGGCCGGACTCCTGGGGCAGGTCCGCTACGAGCCCTTCTTCCACGCGGCGATGCGGGTGCCGGCGACGCTCGACGAGGCCTACGAACACTTCCGCACGCGCACCCGGCCGATGGGGCTCCGCGAGATGCTCCGGCTGCTCCGGAGCCCCGAGCTGGCCGGCGCCCTCGAGCTGGCCGTGGCGGTGGCCAGGGCCCTGCGAGCGGAGCCCGAGCGCGCGTCGTAGAGGGAGCCGGCCGTGGCGCGCGCGCTGGTGTTCGACGTGAACGAAACTCTCCTCGACCTCTCGGTGCTCCGAGAGCCGTTCGCCCGGGTGTTCGGCGAGCCGCCGCCGCTCGGGGAGTGGTTCGCGCGCCTGCTCCACGCGTCGCTCGTGGCCACCCTGACCGA
>DATLZM010000221.1:0-10208 GCA_035573995.1 Actinomycetota bacterium
CGACCTCCGCGCCGCGCGCTGGGCGACGTCGCTCCCGGTGCTGCGGAAGGACTTCCTCGTGCACCCATCCCAGCTGATCGAGTCCCGCGCGGCGGGGGCCGACGCCGTCCTCCTGATCGCCGCCGCCCTCGACGACGCGGAGCTCGCGGCGTTGCTGGCCCTGGCGCGGGACCTCGGCCTCGGGGTGCTCCTCGAGGTCCACAGCGAGGACGACCTCGAGCGGGCCCTCGCCACCGACGCCCAGGTGATCGGGGTGAACGCCCGGGACCTCGAGACCCTCGAGGTCGACGGGGAGCGGGCGCTCCGGCTGCTCGGCCGCATCCCCGGGGATCGGGTGGCCGTGCTCGAGAGCGGCATCTCCCGCCCCGAGCAGGCCCGACGCGCGGTGGAGGCGGGGGCCCGGGCGCTCCTCGTGGGGGAGGCGCTGATGCGGGCGGAGGACCCCGCGGCCCTGATCCGGTCGCTCCGGGGGACGGGGTGAACCGGGCGGTCGCGCTCCCCGACGCGCGGGGGCGGTTCGGGCCCTACGGGGGCCGGTACGTCCCCGAGGTCCTCGTGCCGGCCCTCGAGGAGCTGGAGGCGGCCTGGGCCGAGCTCCGGGACGACCCCGGGTTCCGCGGGGAGCTCGAGGAGCTGCTCCGCTCCTACGTCGGGCGTCCGACCCCGCTCACCTTCGCCGCACGCCTCTCGGAACGGCTCGGGTACCGGATCTACCTCAAGCGCGAGGACCTCTGCCACACCGGCGCGCACAAGATCAACAACACGGTCGGGCAGGTGCTCCTCGCCGGCCGGCTGGGGAAGCGGCGGATCATCGCGGAGACCGGGGCGGGGCAGCACGGGGTGGCGACGGCCACCGCCTGCGCGCTCCTGGGTCTCCCGTGCCTCGTGTACATGGGGGAGGAGGACATTCGGCGCCAGGCGGTGAACGTGGCCCGGATGGAGCTGCTCGGGGCCGAGGTCGTGCCGGTCCGGGCGGGCTCCCGCACGCTCAAGGAGGCGATCAACGAGGCCCTGCGCGACTGGGCGGCCACGGTCCGGGACACCCACTACGTGGTGGGCTCGGTGGTCGGCCCCCACCCGTTCCCGGCCCTCGTCCGCGACCTCCAGCGGGTGATCGGCGACGAGGCCCGGGAGCAGATCCGCCGGGCCGAGGGGCGCGACCCCGACGCCGTCGTGGCCTGCGTGGGCGGGGGGAGCAACGCGATCGGGATGTTCTCCGCGTTCGTCGGCTCGCCCGGGGTCCGGCTGGTCGGCGTCGAGGCCGGGGGGACGGGGACCGAGCTGGGGCGGCACTGCGCGTCGCTCACGCGCGGCGAGCCCGGGGTGCTCCACGGCGCGCTCTCCTACCTCCTCCAGGACGAGGACGGGCAGGTCGCGCCGACCCACTCGATCTCGGCCGGCCTCGACTACCCGGGGGTCGGGCCGGAGCACGCCTACCTCCGCGACGCGGGCCTCGCCGAGTACGTGAGCGCCACCGATGCGGAGGCCCTGGCCGGGTTCCACGCCCTGGCCAGCGCCGAGGGCATCCTCCCGGCGCTGGAACCCGCCCACGCGATCGGGTGGCTCCTCCGCCGGCCGCTGCCCGAGGGGTCCCTCGTCGCGGTCTGCCTGTCCGGCCGCGGCGACAAGGATCTCGAGACCGTCCGCCGGGCGACCGGAGCCGCCCCGGGGACGGGGTGAGGGCCATGGCCCGGGTTGGCGTGGACCTGGAGGGCGCGCTGCGGGCCCGGAGGGAGGCCGGGGGGAAGGCGTTCGTCCCCTACGTGACCGGCGGGGCGCCGGGGGTCGACGCCGACCTCCTGCGGGCGCTCGAGGCGGCGGGGGCGGACGCGATCGAGGTCGGCATCCCCTTCTCCGACCCGGTGATGGACGGTCCGGTGATCCAGGAGGCCTCCCGCCGGGCCCTCGAGGCGGGGGCGACGCCGGGGCGCGTGCTGGCCGAGGTGGGCGAGGCCGGCCTCGGCGTCCCGGTCGTCGTGATGACCTACCTGAACCCGGTGCTCCGGCGGGGGTTCGACCGCTTCCTCGGGGAGGCCAGGGCGGCGGGCGTGACGGGGGCCATCGTCCCCGACCTCCCCGTGGACGAGGCCGCGGAGTGGATCCGGGCGTGCGCCGCCGCGGACGTGGCGCCGGTGTTCCTCGCGGCCCCCGGCTCCCGGGAGGAGCGGCTCCGGCTCGTGGCGGCCGCCTCGCGCGGGTTCGTCTACTGCGTCTCCACCTACGGCGTCACCGGCCCTCGGGAGCGGATCGCCGCCACCGCCGAGGCGCTGGTCCGGGCGCTCCGACCCCTCACGGACCTCCCGCTCCTCGTCGGGGTGGGCATCGCGACGCCGGCCCAGGCCGCCGAGGCCTGCCGCCTGGCCGACGGCGTGGTCGTGGGGAGCGCCCTGGTGCGGGCCCTCGCGGAGGGCGGCCGGGGGGCCGCGATCGAGACCGCGAGGGCCTTCCGGGCGGCGGTGCCGGGCGGAGCCGGGGCGGGATGAGTCCCCCCTGCGGGGGCCGCCCCGCGGGAGGCCGTCCCCGCGGCGTGGACCGGGCGGCGCACCCAAGCCGTCCGCGCTGGCCGGGACGTAGAACGGTTCGGGACGGCACGGCCGCGCCCGCGACCGGCTTGGCCCCGGCGAGTCGTTCGTGGTAAGTAGCGCTCGGAGGGGGGCCACCCGGGACGGCCGGCGGGGGCTGGCCGCGCGGGTGGGTCGGAGCCTCCCAGCGGAGCCGGACGGAGGAGGGGGTGCATGAGAGGGACCAAGTGGTTGACGCACGCGGCGCTCCTCGGGGCGCTGCTGCTCGTCGCCGCGGCCTGCGCTCGGGAGGAGCAGGCGCCACCGGCCGGGGAGGACCCGTGCGCGGCGGACCCCTTCGGCTGCGTCGAGTACGGCCCGGGCGAGCCGATCAAGCTCGGCACGCTCCTCGCGATCTCGGGCGACGTGGCCTCGCTCGGGACCGACAGCAACCGGGGCGTCGAGCTCGCGATCGACTACCTCGATGGCTCGTTCGACGGCCAGTCGCCGGGGCTCCTCGGCCACGACATCGAGCTCGTGAAGGAGGACGACGGCTGCTCCGCCGAGGGCGGGCAGGCCGGCGCCACGCGGCTCGCGGCCGACCCGAAGATCGTCGCGGTGATCGGCACGTCGTGCTCGAGCGCCGCCCTGGGGGTCGCCGACAAGATCCTCTCCGACAAGGGGATCCTCCTGATCTCGCCGTCGAACACGAACCCCAACCTGACCTCGGAGGAGGCGCACCAGCCCTTCTACCTGCGCACCGCGCACAACGACAAGATCCAGGGCGCGGTCGTGGCGCACTTCGCGCTCAACGAGCTGGGCGCGCAGACGATGGCGACGATCAACGACGAGAGCCCGTACGCCGACGCCCTCGCGGCGGTGGCCCGCCAGATCTTCGAGAACAACGGCGGGACGATCACGGCGGTCGAGGCGATCCAGAGCACCGACACCGAGTTCAAGTCCCTGCTCACGTCGATCGGGCGGGACGAGCCGGACGTCCTCTACTTCCCCGACTTCAACCCGGCCTGCGCGCTGCTCGCGCAGCAGGCCGCGGGGATCGCGGGGCTCGAGGGCACGGCGCTGATCGGCTCGGACGGGTGCCTCGCGTCGGACTTCCTGGAGATCGCGGGGGACGCCGCGGAGGGCGTGTACGCGTCCTCGCCCGACCTGTCCGCCCTCCAGCAGGGGGCCTTCTACAAGGACGAGTTCCTGCCGGCCTACAAGGAGGCCTACGGCGAGGAGCCGACGGCGGTCTTCCACGCGCACGCCTTCGACGCCTTCAACATCCTGGCCCAGGCCATCCAGAAGGTCGCGATCCAGGAGGACGACGGCAGCCTGCGGATCCCGCGGGACGCGCTCCGCGAGGCGATCTTCGCCACCAGCGGCTACCAGGGGATCACCGGGGAGATCACCTGCAACCCGCTCGGGGACTGCGCGGCGACGGTCCCGATCGCCGTCTACCAGGCGCCGGACTGGCCGGTCGAGGGCGGGAACCCGAACGCGAAGCCCGTGTACACGGAGACGCTGTCGCTCGAGGAGGCGGAAGCCGAGCTGGGCGGCTGAGGCGAGGAAGGGACCCGGCCGACGCACGGAGGGGCCGTGGGTGAGCGGGGGACCGCCGCCCACGGCTCCTCCTGTGATATGCGTGTAGCCCGAGGGACGGGGAGCACGACGTGGCGAGGCTGAACCAGGCCCGGGCGGTGGCAGCGCCGAGCCGCGCCCAGGTGTTCGTCGAGCGGTTCCCGCTGCGGAAGGTCGCGCAGTGGTCGCTCTTCGTCGTGATCGCGCTCGGGGTCGGGCTCGGGTCGTGGAAGACGCTCACCCTGCCGGCGGCCGAGCGCTACACGGCGGCCCAGTGGCGGGACTTCGTCGTCCTCGGGGTCGCCCAGGGCGCCGTGTACGCGCTGATCGCGCTCGGCTACAGCCTCGTGTACGGGATCCTCAAGATGATCAACTTCGCCCACGGCGAGGTGTTCATGGCCGGCGCGTACACGTCGTTCTTCTTCGCCGACGCCATGCACCGGAGCGGCTTCCTGAACCGGGAGCCGATCCCGGCCCTGGCCCTGATCCTGCTCACCGCGATGGCCGGCTCCACGCTCGTCGCGGTCCTGCTGGAGCGGGTCGCGTACCGACCGCTCCGCAACGCGCCGCGGCTCGTGCCGCTGATCACGGCGATCGGCGCGTCGTTCTTCCTCCAGTACACGTTCCGCGGGCTCTTCGGGCAGCAGCTGCGCGGCTACCCCCGGTTCGACTTCCTCCGGGGGAAGTGGCACCCGCTCGGCATCCCGATCCTCCGCACCCAGGTCGTGGTCCTCATCGTGGTCGCGGCATCGCTCGCGTTCCTCACGTGGTTCGTCGCGCGGACGAAGACCGGGAAGTCGATGCGGGCCGTGGCCGAGGACAAGGAGATCGCGAGCCTCATGGGGATCGACGTCGACCGCGTGATCGTGACGACGTTCGCGGTGGGCGGCGCGTTCGCGGGGATCGCCGGGGTGCTGTTCGCCCTGGTCTTCGAGTACGTCCACTGGTTCATGGGGTTCTTCCCGGGGATAAAGGCGTTCACCGCCGCCGTGCTCGGCGGGATCGGGAGCATCGGCGGGGCCGCGCTGGGCGGGATCCTGATCGGGGTCGCCGAGGCCGTCGGTCCGCCGCTGCTCCTCGCCGGGATCCACGTGCCCTCGCCGTTCCAGCTGAAGGACGTGGTGGCCTTCCTGGTCCTCATCCTCGTGCTGATCTTCCGCCCCGGGGGCATCCTCGGCACGGGGGAGCGGGAGAAGCTGTGATGCCGGGCCGGTTCCTCGTCGGTCGCGCGCTCCGGTCGGGTGCCGTCGCGGGCGTCGTGTTGATCTACCTCGCCATGGTCGGGATGCTCGAGCGGTTCGCCGGCCTCGACCTCGTGGGGACCGTCCTGCCGCTGAGCCGGCTCCTCGTGGTGCTGGTCCCCCTCGGGGGAGGGTACGTGGCGGTCCGGCCCCGGATCCACGCCGGCGCGGTCCAGCGGCCCACGGCCGGCCGGGCCGTCGCGACCGGCGCGGGGGCGGGCGCGATCGCGGGCGTCGTGGCCGTCGCCTGGATGGCGCTCGTGAGGAGCATCGGCCTCGAGGGCCTCCGCGACATCTTCGTCTCGGTGACCGAGGAGGCGCTCGCGGTGCTCGCCCTCGGCCTGGGCCCGGCCCCCGGCGGTGCGCTCCTCGTGGCGGTCGGCGCGGCCGCGGGCGCGATCGGAGGTCTCGCGCGGCACCTGCCGCGGGCCGTGGTCCGGCCGGCGGCGCTGGCGCTCGCGACGGGGCTGCTGTTCGCGCTCCTCCAGCGGATCGTCCCGACCGTCCTGTTCGAGCTGGGGCTGGACCCCTCCTGGATGTACGACCGGGTCCACGGGGGGCTCACCTACCTCGGGGCGGCGGTGGTGGTGGGGGTCTCCGGCGCCGCCTGGTGGCAGGGCGGCGCGCGCCGGGGCGGGATCGAGCGGCGGATCCGGGAGGCCCCGCCCGAGGCCCGGCGGGCGATGGGCCTCGTGGGGTTCGCCGCGCTCCTCCTCGTGCTCTGGGTCACGCCGCAGCTCATCGGATCCGTCCTCTCCGAGATCATGGGGACCGTCGGCGTGTTCCTGCTGATGGCCCTGGGGCTGAACATCGTGGTCGGCTACGCGGGGCTCCTGGACCTCGGCTACGTCGCGTTCTTCGCGACCGGCGCCTACACGCTCGGGCTCCTCACCGGGGCGAACCTCGTGACCGCCTTCGGCCTGGTGCCGCCGGCGCTCGTGGCCCACCTCGACTTCTGGGCGGCCGTGCCGCTCGTGATGCTCGTCGCGGCGGTGGTGGGCCTCCTGATCGGCGCCCCGGTGCTGCGGCTCCGAGGGGACTACCTGGCCATCGTCACCCTCGGGTTCGGGGAGATCGTCCGGATCCTCGTGACCTCGAACTGGCTCAAGCCCCTGGTCGGCGGCGCCCAGGGGCTCCGGGACGTGACCGACGCCGCGATCTTCGGGGTCGGGTTCCGCGACCCGCAGCGGTTCTTCTACCTGGTGGCCGCGTTCTGCGTGCTCGCGGTCCTCGTCTCGCGGCGGCTCGCCAACTCCCGGGTCGGCCGGGCCTGGAACGCGATGCGCGAGGACGAGCAGGTGGCGGAGGCGATGGGCATCAGCACCACCAACTACAAGCTGCTGGCCTTCGCGACCGGCGGGGCGCTGGGGTGCCTGTCCGGCGCCCTCTTCGCGGTGAAGCTCGGCACGATCCAGCCGGGCTCGTTCGAGATCCCGGTGTCGATCACGGCGCTCGCGATCGTCATCCTCGGCGGGATGGGGAGCATCCCGGGGGTCGTGGTGGGGGCGCTGATCCTGATGGGGCTCCCGGGGCTCCTCGCCGAGTTCGAGGACTACCGGTTCCTGATGTACGGGGCCGTGCTGATCGCGATCATGATCCTCCGGCCCCAGGGGCTGGTCCCGAACGTCCGGCGGATGCGCGAGCTCCAGGAGGAGGAGCGCCTGCAGGACGCCTGGCTGCGGGCGAAGGAGGAGCGCGGCGAGGCCGTGGCCGCCGCCCGGGAGGAGGGACCCTGAGGTGGCGCTCCTCGAGTGCCGCGGCGTCACGAAGACGTTCGGGGGCGTGGCCGCGCTCCAGGAGCTCGACCTCGAGGTGCACCCCGGCGAGATCGTCTCGGTGATCGGGCCCAACGGGGCCGGCAAGACGACGCTGTTCAACGTGATCACGGGGATCTACGAGCCCGACGAGGGCGAGGTCTGGTTCGACGGACACGACGTCACCGGGCTCAAGCCCAACCAGATCACGAAGCTCGGGATCGCGAGGACGTTCCAGACCGTGCACCTGTTCCCCAACATGACGGTCCTCGAGAACGCGATGGTCGGGCAGCACTGCCGGACCCGGGCCGGGCTCTTCGCGTCGATCCTCCGCCTGCCCTGGCAGCGGGCCGAGGAGGAGCGGGTCCGGGAGAAGGCCCGCCGGGCGCTCGCGTTCTTCGGGCCCCGCCTGGTGGGCTACCGGGAGGACCAGCCGGCGGCGGTCCTCTCCTACGCGAACCGCCGCCGCCTGGAGATCGCCCGGGCCCTCGCCACCGAGCCCAAGCTGCTCCTCCTGGACGAGCCCACGGCGGGGATGAACCCGGTGGAGACCCAGGAGCTGACCCGGCTGATCGGGAAGATGCGGGACGAGCTGGGGCTCACGATCCTCGTGATCGAGCACGACATGCGGGTGGTGAAGGGGGTCTCGGACCGCGTCGTGGCCCTGGACCACGGGCGGAAGATCGCCGAGGGGACCTACGCCGAGGTGGCCCACGACGAGCGGGTGATCGAGGCCTACCTGGGCCGGGGGGCGGCGGAGCCGGCATGAGCGAGCGAGCCGCCGCCGGGGAGCGGACCGAGCCGGAGCCGTCCGCCCAGCGGGACGGGCGGCGGCCGGTCCTCGAGCTCGTGGACGTCTCCACCCACTACGGCCTGGTGGCGGTCCTCCGCCACGTGAACGTCGAGATCTACCCGGGGGAGATGGTCTGCCTCCTCGGCGGGAACGCGAGCGGGAAGACCACGACGCTCAAGACGATCCTCGGGATGGTGGTGCCCTCGGAGGGCGAGGTCCGGCTGAACGGGGAGCGGATCGACGGGCTCCCGACGTCGGAGGTGGTGCGCCGGGGCATCACGATGGTCCCCGAGAACCGCCGGCTGTTCGGCTCGATGACCGTGCGCGAGAACCTGGAGCTCGGCGCGTACCTCCGCACCGACCGGGAGGGGATCAGGGAGGACATGGAGCGGATGCTCGAGGTCTTCCCCCGCCTCAAGGAACGGCTCGGCCAGAAGGCCGGCACGCTCTCGGGGGGCGAGCAGCAGATGGTGGCCATGGCCCGGGCCCTCATGGCCCGACCCCGGATCCTGCTCATGGACGAGCCCTCGATGGGGCTGGCGCCGATCCTCGTGGAGCAGGTGTTCGACATCATCCGACGGATCCACTCCCTGGGCACCACGATCTTCGTCGTCGAGCAGAACGCGAACATGGCCCTCCGGATCGCCGACCGCGGCTACGTTCTCCAGACCGGGGAGATCGTCCTGGCCGACACCGCGGAGAACCTGCTGAACAACCCGCTGATGCGCGAGGCCTACCTCGGCGAGCTGTGACCGGGGCCCCCACCGAGCTCCCCCGCACGGCGGACGTCGTCGTCGTCGGCGGCGGCGTGGTGGGGGCGAGCGCCGCGTACCACCTGGCCGCCGCGGGGGCCGGACGCGTCCTGCTCCTCGAACGGGCCGACCGGCTGGGCACCGGGTCCACCGGGGCGTGCGCCGGGGGGTTCCGCCACCAGTTCTCGAGCGAGGTGAACATCCGGCTCTCGCAGGCGAGCGTCCCGATGATCGTGCGGTTCGAGGAGGAGCACGGGATCCCACTCACGGTGCATCGGGACGGGTACCTCTTCCTCGTCCGCACCGAGGCGGCCTGGCGGCGGTTCGTCGAGGCCGCGGAGCGGCAGCGGGCCCTCGGGGTCCGCGTCGAGCTGCTCGCCCCCGGGGAGGCCGCGCGCCTCGTGCCGGGGATCGCGGCCGGGCTGTTCGTGGGGGCGACCTTCGGCCCCGACGACGGGATCGCCGACCCCGCGGGGCTCACCGAGGGCTACGCGATGCTCGCCCGCCGGGCGGGGGCCGCGATCCGCACCGGGGTCGAGGTCCTCCGGGTCGAGGCGCGGGGGGGCCGGGTGCGGGGGGTCGCGACGGCCGCCGGCCCGGTCTCGGCCCCGGTCGTGGTGAACGCCGCCGGGCCCTGGGCCGGGCCCCTCGCCGCGACCTGCGGGGTCGAGCTGCCCGTGGAGCCGGTCCCCAGGAACGTGGTCACCACCGGCCCCTTCGAGGGGGTGCCCGCGCGGCACACGCTCGTGATCGACGCCGAGACGAGCTTCTACTTCCACCGGGAGGGGCCCGGGGTCCTCATGGGCATGGGGGCCGCGGAGGAACGCCCGAGCTTCGACACCACCCCCGACCGAGGGTTCATCGAGGAGGCGATGCTCCCCACGGCGGTCGCGGTGTTCCCGCCCCTCGAGCGGGCGGGCGTCGCGGGGACGTGGTGCGGGCTCTACGAGATGACCCCGGACCGGCACCCGGTGATCGGCCGCTCCCCGGTCGAGGGGTTCCTCCTCGCGAACGGCTTCAGCGGCCACGGGTTCCAGCACGCGCCCGTGGTCGGGAAGCTCATCGCCGAGATCGTGACGGAGGGCGAGGCCAGGACCGTGGACATCTCGAGCCTCTCGCTCGACCGCTTCGCGCGGGGCGAGCTGGTCGTCGAGGCCCACGTCGTCTGAGTGCCGGGAGAGGGATTCGAACCCTCACGGGCCGAAGCCCAGCGCCTTTTGAGGGCACCGCGTCTGCCGTGTTTCGCCATCCCGGCGACCCGCTCGCAGTGTACGAGGAGCCCGGTCCTGCGGTCAGGACCTGGGTCCGACGAACCGATCGAGGGCCGCGACGTCCGCTCGCCGGGCGATGGAGCCCGTGTCCGGCCTGGATCGGCGGTGCCGGACGCCCGCGGCGTCGCAGGCCTGCTCGAGGGCCGGCCATGGCAGGCCCGGGCCGGGGAAGATAAGCCCATGCGCCCCAGGACCCGACCACGCCGGGCCGCCGCGGCGCTCGCGCTCGCCGCCCTGCTCGGCGCGTGCACCCGCCCGCCGCCGCGCGACCTGGTCGACCTCGGCCGGGGCAGCCCCTCGCCCGCGCTCACGGTC
>DATLZM010000222.1:0-1113 GCA_035573995.1 Actinomycetota bacterium
CCGCCGCTATCTCGTAGCCGTCGTGGGACCACGGGAACCCGGGCTCGACGCAGCCCGACTGGAGCAGGCCCCCGACGTGCGGCACCCACTCCGCGGGGCGCACGATCCAGGATGCGTCAGGCATGGCTCGCCCCCTCCCAGCCCCGCCGAGCGAGTTCCCGCTCAGCGACCGAGAACATCCGCCGGACCTCCCACGGGGGCTCGCCGCCGAAGACCGCGTACTCCCGGAGCAGCTCGTGGACGTTGCGGTGCCCGGTGGGGCAGATGCTCACCTCGTTCGCCGGCTCGTCGGCCCCTCCCCATGCGAGGGGAACGACGTGGTGGAGGTCCGTGTCCGAGACGTGCGGGGAGTGGTAGGCGTGGATCTCGCAGGGCCGGGCGTGGGTCACGCGCTCACCCACCTCCCCTCCCGGATCCAGCCGTGGACTCCGCAGACGGTGCAGACGATCGAGGGCGACAGCGTGAGGGGCCCGTCCCGCTCGATCGTCCAGGCCGGCCCCCGCCCGGGATCGAGGTTCACCGCGCCCTCGCATGGCTCGGCGCTCGGCCGCTCGTGGCGGAGGAGGAGCGACGCCGGCGCGCCGCGCGAGAACAGGATCGCGACCGATATGCCCGACCCGAGGTCGGCGTAGGGGAGCCAGTCCGCGTCGCGCTCGATCTGGGCGCCCGGGAACCAGCCGGCGTAGAGGGGGTGCTCGCTCACGAGAGCCTCCGGATCGCCCGCACGAGGACGCGGGGGATGGCCGTGACCGCCCGGTAGCGGACCCCGGTCGTCGGGTGCTCGACCCTCTCCCCGGCGACGAACACGAGCGCAGGGGTGCGGCGGACCAGGAAACCCACCGTCACGACCGGGCACCGGTCGGCCCAGCGCTCGGGGAACTCGCCCGGGTCGTCGTCGGACCAGGCGTCGGTCCACCGGACCTCGACGAGCGGCGGCGGCTTCACCCCCGGCCCGCCCTTACCGGTCCTCCTCGGGGTGCTCCTTGCGGTGCTGCTTGTCCGCCTCGAGGATCCGCCGCCGGGTCTCGGCCTCGCCCTCCTCGGTGAAAGCGGGGTCGTAGATGAACCGGAACATCTGCCGCTCGAGGAAGTGGTAGACCCGCGTGATCGGGA
>DATLZM010000223.1:0-1523 GCA_035573995.1 Actinomycetota bacterium
CGCGGCGGCGTGCGTGAGCCGGCGTTCGCCCCGGAGCGGATCCTCGCCGTGCTCCGGGATCACGGGGTCCGCTACGTCCTCGTCGGGGGCTTCGCGGCCGTGATCCACGGGTCCCCCTACCTCACGACCGACCTCGACATCGTCCCGGAGCGCTCCGAGGAGAACCTCCGCCGGCTCTCCGACGCCCTCCGGGCGCTGGGGGCGAGGGTCTGGACCGACGCCGAGCCACGCGGCGTGCCGTTCGAGCACGACGCGGCCTCCCTGGGGCGTTCGGAGGTCTGGAACCTCGTCACCGACCACGGGCGGCTCGACATCACGTTCGTGCCGGCGGGCACCCGGGGCTACGAGGACCTCGTCCGCGACGCCGAACGGATCGAGGTCCTCGGCGTCGAGGTCAGGGT
Source organism: Actinomycetota bacterium (assembly GCA_035573995.1). Taxonomy (GTDB): domain Bacteria; phylum Actinomycetota; class UBA4738; order UBA4738; family HRBIN12; genus DATLZM01. Next base: position 402 of record DATLZM010000223.1, read on the forward strand.
GGCCTCCCTCGCGGACGTCGTCCGGTCGAAGGAGGCCGCGGGGAGGGAGAAGGACCGGGTCGTCGTCCCCGTCCTCCGCCGGATCCTCGAGGAGGGCGGGGAGGCCCGGTGAGGGGCCGCGGCCCGGCGCGTCCGGGTTCGACTACGATGGCCCGGGAGGAACCGTCCGTGGCCGTCCAGCCCCGTGAACCCCCGGGCGCCATCGCCCGCCCCCGCTTCGACCCCAGGGAGGCCGGGCGGATCGTCGCGCGGGCCACGCCGGTGGACGCGGTGGGGCTCGAGGAGCGGGCGGCCGCCCTCGCGAAGCGCTCGATCAAGCGGGAGGCGAAGCTCTTCGCCCTCGACCTCGCGATCCGCTGCACCGACCTCACGACGCTCGAGGGCGCCGACACGACCGGGAAAGTCGTGGCGCTCTGCGCCAAGGCGGTCCGGCCCGACCCCACCGACCCCGGGATCCCGCCCGTGGCCGCGGTGTGCGTCTACCCCCAGCTCGTCCCGGTCGCCGTGGGCCAGCTCCGGGGGAGCGGGGTCCGGGTGGCGAGCGTGGGCGGAGGGTTCCCGGCGGGGCTCGGCCCCCTCGACGCCCGCCTGGCCGAGGTCCGGTGGGCGGTGGAGCAGGGGGCCGACGAGGTCGACGTGGTGCTCAACCGGTCGCTCTTCCTCGGCGGGCGCTACCGGCAGGCCTTCGAGGAGCTGGCCGCGGCCCGGGAGGCGGCCGGCGCCGCCCACCTCAAGGTGATCCTCGAGGTGGGGGAGCTCGGCTCCTACGACCAGGTCCGCCGGGCGTCGATGCTCGCGATGGCGGCGGGGGCCGACTTCATCAAGACCTCGACCGGGAAGATCGGCCGGGGGGCGAGCCTGCCCGCGGCGCTCTGCATGATGGAGGCGGCCCGGGACTTCGAGGCCGAGACCGGGGTCCGGGTGGGCGTGAAGGTGGCGGGCGGGGTGCGGAGGGCCAAGCAGGCCGTGCAGTACCTCGTCCTGGTCCACGAGACCCTCGGGCCCGAGTGGCTCTCGCCGGACCTGTTCCGGATCGGGGCCTCGACGCTCCTCAACGACCTCCTGATGCAGATCTGGAAGGAACGGCACGGCCGGTACGCCGGCCCCGACTACTTCACGGTG
>DATLZM010000224.1:0-10063 GCA_035573995.1 Actinomycetota bacterium
TGTGTTCGCCGAGTCTATCCGCGGCCCGGGAGCCGACGGTCGCCCTCAGCCGAACGCCCCGATCGCCTCCCGGAGGTCGATCCGTCCCTCCAGGGCGGCCCGCCCCACCACCGCGCCCTCCACGCCCCGGACGGCGGCCACGGCCCGGAGGTCCCGGAGCGAGGCGATCCCCCCGGCCGCGAGGACCGGGCGGCCCACGGCCGCCGCCACCGTCCGCAGCACGTCCAGCTCGGGCCCCTCCAGGCCGCCCACCCGGGCCACGGCCGTCACCAGGACCCGCGGGACCTCCGCCGCCCTCAGGCGATCGAGGGCCGCCCGGAGCGGCAGCCCCACCCCGGACGCCCGTCCCCGGGGGCGCACCTGGTCCCCCTCCACCTCCAGGCCGAGGACGATCCGGTCACCGAGGCCGAGCACCGCCCGCTCGACCGCCCGGGGATCGGCGAGCGCTCCCGAGCCCAGCACGACCCGCTCCGCCCCCGCCTCCAGCAGCGCCTCCGCCGTCCGGAGGTCGGTCACGCCGCCGCTCGCCTGCACCCGGGCCCCCAGCCCGGCCAGCTCCCCGAGGAGGCCGGCGTTGGCCGGCTCCCCCCGGGAGGCGAGGTCGAGGTCCACGACGTGGAGCCAGCGGGCCCCCGCGGCCACGAACGCCTCGGCCGCCGCCAGCGGATCGCCCCCGAAGGCCTCCGCCGGCACCTGCCCGCCGGGGCCCAGCCGGGCCAGCCGTCCCCCGGCCAGGTCGAGGGCCGGGACGACCTCCACCGCCTAGCCGCGCCCGGCCAGCGCCGCCCTCGACCCGGCTCCGCCCCGGCGGGACGGGTCGGCGTCCACCTCCACCCGGGCGGCGTCCGGACCGAGGAGCAGGCGGAGCTCCGACAGCAGCCCGGCCGTGGCGTCCACCCGGAACGTGCCCACGGTGAGGGGCGTCACGCCCTGGGACGTGACGAAGCGCACCCGGACCGGCGTGTCCCCGGGGTGCGCCGCCAGCAGCTCCTTGAGCGTCGTCATCGCCCCGTTCGTGCAGCGCTCCGGCGTGAGCTCCACGACGAGCACGCCGGGGGAGGCCGGCGGCGACGGGGAGGCCGCGAAGTCCGGCTCCCGGATCTCCACCGCCCGCAGCGCGAGCTCCCTGCCCCGCAGGTCGATCCGGCCCTTCACCAGCACGATCCGATCCGGCGCGACCAGGTCCGGCACCTGCTCGTAGACGTTGGGGAAGGCCACCACGTCCCCCCCCCCGGCCAGGTCCTCCAGCCGGAACTGGGCGTAGGGCTCCCCCCGCCGGGTGTACCGGCGGGCCACGGCGCCGATGATGCCCCCCACCGTCACCAGATCGCCGTCGCCCAGGCTCCCCAGCTCCACGATCTCCATGTCGGTCTGGGCCCCGAGCGCCTCCTTCACCGACAGCAGCGGGTGGTCGGTGACGAACTGGCCGAGCACCTCCTTCTCCAGCCGGAGCAGGGTCTCGCGCTCGAACTCCTCGCCGCCCAGGACGGACTCGTCGAGGTCGGCGCCGGGAGCCCCTCCCCCGCCGAAGAGCGAGAACTGCCCGGCCGCCTCGGCCTTCCGCTCGGCCAGGATCGGCCCCGAGATCCGCTCCTGGCCCTCCAGGAGCCCCCGCCGGGCGTAGCCCATCGAGTCGAACGCGCCGGCCAGGATGAGGCTCTCCAGCACCTTCCTGGTGAGCGCGGAGGGATCCACCCGTCGGCAGAAGTCGGCGAACGAGGCGAACCGCCCGCCCTCCCGGCGGGCCCGGACGATCGCCTCCACCGCGGCGTCGCCCACGTTGCGGACCGCCGACAGCCCGTAGCGGATGGCCGGCCGCCCGTCGGGGGCCGGGGCGAAGTCGAACTCCGACTCGTTCACGTCGGGAGGGAGGACCTCGAGCCCCATCAGCCGGCAGGCGTTCAGGTAGTACGGCTTCTTGTCCTTGTCGTCCTTCACGCTCGTGAGCAGGGCCGACATGTACTCGACGGGGTGATGGGCCTTGAGGTACGCGGTCTGGTACGCGACGTAGGCGTACGCGCAGGCGTGGGAGGCGTTGAACCCGTAGTCGGCGAACGGCGTGATGAGGTCGAAGATGTCCTCGGCCAGGCGCTGCTCGTATCCCCGCTCCACGCAGCGGGCCACGAACTTCGCCCGGTGCGGGAGCAGCAGCTCCCGGATCTTCTTGCCCATCGCCTTGCGGAGCGTGTCGGCCTCCCCCATCGAGTAGCCGGCCATCCGCACGGCGATCTGCATCACCTGCTCCTGGTAGACGATGATCCCGTACGTCCCGGCCAGGATGTCCTCCAGGTCGGGGTGGGGGGAGGTGACCGGCCTGCGGCCGTGCTTGCGCTCCGCGTACTCCGTGTGCATGCCCTGGTTCAGGGGCCCGGGCCGGTACAGGGCGACCAACGCCATCAGGTCCTCGAAGCGGTCCGGGGCGAGGAGCTTGATCAGCGAGCGCATCCCGGGGGACTCCATCTGGAACACGCCCGTCGTGTCGCCCCGCTTCAGCATCTCGTAGACCGCCGGGTCGTCCAGGGGCACGTGGTCGATGTCGAGCTCCACGCCCCGCCGCCGGAGGTGGGCCACGGTGTCCTCGATCACCGAGAGGTTCCGCAGGCCCAGGAAGTCCATCTTGAGGAGCCCCAGCTTCTCCACGCCGTGCATGTCGAACTGGGTGACGATCCGCTTCTCGCCGTTCCCGTTCGTGTCCTTGGCCAGCTTGAGCGGGAGGTACTCGACGAGCGGCCGGTCCCCGATCACGACCCCCGCCGCGTGGACCGAGTCCTCCCGCCGGAGGAACTCCAGGGCCCGCGCCGTCTCGATGATCTCCCGGGCCTCCGGCTCCTCCTCGTAGGCCTGGCGGAGCTCCGGCGACAGCTCGAGGGCCTGCTCGATCGGGTACTCCCGGCCCAGGACGGCCGGCGGGTACATCTTGCAGAGCCGGTCCCCCACCGAGGCCGGGAACCCCAGCACCCGGGCCGCGTCCCGGATCCCCTGCTTGCCCTTGATCGTCTGGAACGTGATGATCTGCGCCACGTGGTCCTCGCCGTAGCGACGGGCCACGTACCGGATCACCTCGTCCCGCCGACGCTCGTCGAAGTCCATGTCGATGTCGGGCATCTGCCGGCGCTCCGGGTTCAGGAACCGCTCGAAGATCAGCCCGTACCGGAGCGGGTCGAGGTCGGTGATCCGCAGCGCGTAGGAGACGACCGAGCCCGCCGCCGAGCCCCGCCCCGGCCCCACCCGGATCCCGCTCTCCCGGGCGAACCGGATCAGGTCCCAGACGATCAGGAAGTAGCCGGCGAAGCCCATCCGGCAGATCACGTCGAGCTCGTGGTCGATCCGGGCCCGCAGGTCGTCGGAGAGCTCGCCGTATCGTTCCCGGGCCCCCTCCAGGACGAGTTCCCGGAGGTACCCCTCGAGCGGCCGGCCGCCGGGGGGCTCGAAGCGGGGGAGGTGGAAGCGCTGGTCGGGAGGGGCCTGATCCCCGTAGGTCAGCCGGAGGTCGCACATCTCGGCGATGGCGAGCGTCGCGTCACAGGCCTCCGGGAGCTCGGCGAAGAGGGCCCGCATCTCCTCCGCCGACTTCAGGTAGAACTCCTCCGAGTCGAACCGCAGCCGCTGGGGGTCGCTCTGCACCTTCTGCTGCTGGATGCAGAGCAGGACGTCGTGCGGCTTCGCGTCCTCCCGCACCGTGTAGTGCGAATCGTTCGTGGCCGCGAGCGGCAGGCCCAGCCGACGGGCCAAGGCCACCTGCTTCGGCAGCACCCGCCGCTGGTCCGGCAGGCCGTGGTCCTGGACCTCCACGAAGAACCGGTCGGGCCCGAAGATGTCGCGGTAGGAGGCGGCCACCTCCTCCGCCCTCCGGTCCTGGCCCTGGAGCAGGAGGACCGCGACCTCGCTCGACAGGCAGCCGGACAGCCCGATCAGCCCCTCGGCCCGCTCCGACAGGAGGTCCTTGTCGATCCGGGGCCGGTGCCAGAAGCCCTCCAGGTGGGCGTCGGTGACGAGCCGGAGGAGGTTCCGGTAGCCGGTCTCGTCCCGGGCCAGGAGCGTGAGGTGCCGGTACTTCTCCTCGCTCTCCCCGGGCGCCCGGTCGAACCGCGATCCGGGGGCCACGTAGGCCTCGACCCCGATGATCGGCTTCACGCCGTGCGCCAGCCCGGCCTCGTAGAAGTCCAGGGCCCCGAACATCGCGCCGTGGTCGGTGATCGCCAGGGCCGGCATCCCGAGCTCCACGGCCCGCCGGAACAGCGCGTCGATCCGCGACGCCCCGTCGAGGAGCGAGAACTCCGTGTGCGTGTGGAGGTGGACGAACCCGCCCGTCGCCATCCCGTTCCGCTTCCGAGGACAGGTTCCCACAGCCTATCCACAGGTCGCGGCCGGCCTGTGGAAACCTACATGCGTGTGATTCCTCGCCCGGCGAACACTAGCCCCCGTCCCGGGCGCCGTCAACCTCCGGCGCTCCCCGCAGCCGCTCGAGCGCCGTCCGGAGGTCGTCGGGGAGGGGGTCCTCGAGCCGCACGCGCTCCCCGGTCCGAGGGTGGACGAAGGACAGGCCGGCCGCGTGCAGGAAGGGGCGGGAGAGGCCGAGCCTCCGGGCGTCCTCCCCCCCGCCGCCGTACCGGGCGTCGCCCAGGATCGGATGGCCCACCGCCGCCAGGTGCACCCGGATCTGGTGGGTCCGCCCGGTCCGGGGGGCGGCCTCGAGGAGCGTGGCCCGGTCGAACCGCTCCAGCGTCGAGAGGTCCGTCTGCGCCTCCCGCCCGGCCGGCCGGACGACGATCCGGGCACCCGCCCGGCCCAGGGGGGCGCGGACGGCGAACCGGTCGTGCTCGATCCGCCCCCGGACGAGCGCCACGTACCGCCGCTCCACCTCGTGCCGGCGGAACAGCCCGGACAGGCCGGCGTGGGTCTCGTCGTCCTTGGCCACGAGGAGCAGCCCGGACGTGCCGGCGTCGAGGCGATGGACGATGCCCGGCCGGAGCGGCCCCGCCGCCCGGGAGAGCGGCACGCCCAGGGCCAGGAGCCGGTTCACGAACGTCCCCTCCCGACGGCCGGCCGTGGGGTGGGTGGGGAGCCCGGCGGGCTTGCGGACCACGAGGAGGTGGGGGTCCTCGTAGGCGACCCCGGGGGGCGGCCCCTCCGGCGGCACCTCCCCCGCCCCCCCGAGGTCCACCTCGAGGCGCTCCCCGCCCGCCAGGCGGAACGACTTCGGCCGCGGGACCCCCTCCACCCGGACGCGGCCCTCGGCGATCAGCCGCTGGGCGTCGGCCCGGGGGACCCCGAGCAGCCCCGCCAGGACCGCGTCCAGGCGCCCGGGGAGGGCGCGGAGCTCGCGGGCCCCCATGGCCGCTCAGGCCGCCCGGCGGGCCCCGCGGGCCTCGTCCTCCCGGCGGATCCCCCCCAGGACCAGGAGCGCGGCGCCCACCACGATCGCGGAATCCGCGAGGTTGAACACCGGCCACACCCGGAGGTCGATGAAGTCGACCACCTGCCCCGAGATCCCCGGCCCGCGCACGAGGCGGTCGGTGAGGTTCCCCAGGGCCCCGCCGAGGATCAGCCCGAGGGCCACGGCCGTCCCCCGCCTGGCCACCCGGAACGATGCCGCCACGATGAGCGCCGAGACGACGACCGTGGCCGACGCGAACAGCCAGGGCGCGGTCCGGCCGATCCCGAACGCGCCGCCCGAGTTGGTCGTGAAGGTGAGCCGGAGGACCCCGGGGACGAGCTCGAGCGGCGGCCGGCCGGCCAGGGTCCGCTCGGCCCAGATCTTCGAGGCCCGGTCGAGGAGGTAGGCGGCCGCCGCCGCGGCGTAGAGCCACCCGGCGAGCCTGTCACCCGCGCGCAGCCGCGCCGGCGCCACCCGGCCCTCACCCCCGGGGGCTCACCGCCGGGCCTGCTCGCGCGCGTCCTTGATGCAGAGGTCGGCGTACGGGAGCGCCTTGAGCCGGGCCTTCTCGATCGGCCGCTTGCACCGCTCGCACAGCCCGTACGTGCCCTCGTCCATCCGCTGGAAGGCGCGCTCGATCTTGCCGAGGAGGTCCCGGACGTTGTTCTCGATCGACAGGTCCCGCTCGCGCTCGAACGTGAAGGTCCCGGCGTCCGCGCTCTCGTCGTCGAAGCTCACCTCGCCGGTGAGGTCGGACTGGGTCGCGGCGAACTGCGCCTCCTCGATCGTGGCGAGCTGCTCCTCGAGCTCCCGCTTCTCCTCGAGGAGGCGCCCCCGGAGCTCCTCCAGCTCCTTCTTCGAGAGCGGGCTCCTCCCGGCCATGGCCAGCGGACGCTAGCACCCGTTGGTCCGGACGGCAATGCCCCCTGGGGCCCCGCCGAGTCCCAGCGCGCCCCGACGCCGGTCGAGCTCCTGGGGCGTGAGCCCCGCCACCTCGAACCGCTCGATCCGGGACGTCGCCCCCCCGCGCAACCGCACCGAGGAGGCCGGGACCCCGAGGGCGGCGGCCAGGAGCCGGCCGGCCCCCGCGGACCACGACGCTCGTCACGGCCCCGAGACGCGGTCGTGTACCATCACCGACGCGGCGCCCGGGCTTCCGCGAGCCCGGCGCGCGGTCCGGACGCGGGGCCAGGCGCCTCGTCCCGCCGCGGGACGGGGCGCTTCGCGTCCGCTCCCCGGCCGCCGGAGGAGGAGCGTGCGGTTCGAGCCGGTGGACCCCAAGGTGAGCTTCCCGCGGCTCGAGGAGCGGATCCTCGAGCGGTGGCGGCGCGAGCGCGTCTTCGAGCGGAGCCTGGAGCTCCGCCGCGGGGGCCCGAGGTGGATCTTCTACGAGGGCCCGCCCACCGCCAACGGGAAGCCCGGGCTCCACCACGTGGAGGCCCGCACGTTCAAGGACGTCTTCCCCCGCTTCAAGACGATGACCGGCCACTACGTCGAGCGGAAGGCCGGGTGGGACTGCCACGGGCTCCCGGTCGAGCTCGAGGTCGAGAAGGAGATCGGCACCCGGACCAAGCGGGACATCGAGGCCTTCGGGGTCGCCGAGTTCAACCGCCGCTGCCGGGAGTCCGTCACCCGCTACGTCGAGGACTGGGAGCGGCTCACCGAGCGGATCGGCTTCTGGATCGACCTCTCCCAGGCCTACTGGACGATGTCCACGGCGTACGTGGAGAGCGTCTGGTGGTCCCTCAAGCGCCTCCACCGCGAGGGGCTCCTGTACCAGGACCACCGGACCGTCGCGTACTGCCCGCGGTGCGGGACCGCGCTCTCCGACCACGAGGTGGCCCTGGGCTACGCGACCGTCACCGACCCGAGCGTCTACGTGCGGTTCCCGGTGGTCGAGGCCCCCGACCCCGGGCTCGTGGGCGCCTCCCTCCTCGCCTGGACCACGACCCCCTGGACGCTCCCCTCGAACCTCGGGCTGGCCGTGGACCCGGAGCGGACCTACGCCCGGGTCCGGGCCGACGGGGGGGACCTGATCATCGCCGAGGGGCTCGTGGCGTCCGTCCTCGGCGAGGGGGCGGAGGTGGTGGAGACGTTCGAGGGGGCGCGCCTGGTCGGGGCGCGGTACCGGCCGCCGTACGAGAACGTGGGGGGCGACGTCCACCGCGTCGTCGCCGCCGACTTCGTCTCGATGGAGGAGGGGACAGGCGTCGTCCACATCGCCCCGGGCTTCGGCGCGGAGGACCTCGAGCTCGGCCGCCGGGAGGGTTGGCCCCTCTACCGCCCGGTGGACGACGCCGGCCGGTTCACCGAGGACGCGCCGGCGGGGTTCGTCCGCGGCCGCCCGGTGAAGGAGGCCGACCCCGACATCATCGAGGACCTCCGGGCCCGCGGCCTCCTCCTCCGGGCCGAGACCTACCAGCACACCTACCCGCTCTGCTGGCGCTGCGACACCCCGCTCCTCTACCTCGCGCGGACCTCCTGGTTCATCCGGACCACGGCCCGGAAGGAGCGGCTCCTCGAGGTGAACGAGGGGGTGAACTGGTACCCCGAGCACATCAAGCACGGCCGGTACGGGGACTGGCTCGCGAACAACGTCGACTGGGCCCTCTCCCGCGAAAGGTACTGGGGGACCCCGCTCCCGATCTGGCGGTGCGGGGAGGGGCACGACACGGCAGTGGGCTCGCTCCGGGAGCTCTCGGAGCTCGCCGGGCGGGACGTGACGGGGATCGACCCGCACAAGCCCTACATCGACGAGGTGGCGATCCGCTGCCCGGCCTGCGGGCGGGAGGCCCGCCGGGTCCCCGAGGTGATCGATACCTGGTACGACTCCGGCGCGATGCCCTACGCGCAGTGGGGCTACCACCCCGAGCTCGGCCGCGGGGTGCGGGAGTTCGAGGAACGCTTCCCCGCCGACTTCATCTCCGAGGCCATCGACCAGACCCGGGGCTGGTTCTACTCGCTCATGGCCGAGGCCGTCCTGCTGTTCGACTCCACGGCCTACCGGAACGTGGTCTGCCTGGGGCACATCGTGGACAAGGACGGCAGGAAGATGTCGAAGAGCCTGGGGAACGTGATCGACCCCTGGGACGTGCTGGACCGCCACGGCGCCGACGCCCTCCGCTGGTTCCTGCTCACGAACGGCTCGCCCTGGGCCTCCCGGCGCGTGTCGCAGGAGGCGATCGAGGACGTCGTCCGGCGGTTCCTGCTCACGCTCTGGAACGTCTACGGGTTCTTCGTGACCTACGCCAACGCCGGCGGGTTCGACCCCGCCGGGCCCGAGGTGCCCCCCGCCGAGCGGCCCCCGCTCGACCGGTGGGCGCTCTCCCGGCTGGCCCGCACCGCCGCCGAGGTCCGGGAGGGCATGGAGCGGTACGACGCGGCCGGCGCGGGCCGGCGGATCGAGGAGCTCGTCGACGACCTCTCGAACTGGTACGTGCGCCGGGCCCGCCGCCGGTTCTGGGACCCGGGGGGGGCCGGCGGGCGGGACACGCTCGCCGCCTTCCAGACCCTCCACGCCTGCCTCGTCACGACCGCCCAGCTCCTCGCGCCGTTCACGCCGTTCGTGGCCGAGGAGATCTGGGGGAACCTGGCCGGCCCCGGCGCCCCGCCGTCGGTCCACCTCTCGGACTTCCCCGACCCCGCGGCCCTCGCCCCGCTCGTGGACGAGCGGCTCGAGGGGGCGATGGCCGGGGCCAGGCGGATCGTCGAGCTCGGGCGGCGGGTGCGGGCCGAGACCCGGACCAAGGTCCGCCAGCCGCTCCCGCGGGCCGTCGTCCACCACCCGGACCCGGCGGCGCTCGAGCCCCTCCTCGACCTCGTGGCCGAGGAGCTCAACGTGAAGGAGGTGGCGTTCGCCGAGCGGGCGGAGGAGCTGGGGCGGTGGCGGGCGAAGCCGAACTACCGGGCCCTCGGGCCCCGCCTGGGGCCGCGGGTGAAGGAGGTGGCCGGCGCCCTCGAGCGCGACGACGGCGCGCTCGCCGCGACGCTCGCCCGGGGCGAGGAGGTCGCGGTGCCGACCTCCGCCGGGGAGGTGCGCCTCGGGCCCGCCGACGTGGACCTGGTCCAGGAGGTCCGCACCGGCTGGGGGGTCGCCTCCGAGGGGGGCGTGACGGTCGCCCTGGACCTCGAGGTCAGCCCCGAGCTCCGCCTCGAGGGCCTGGCCCGGGACCTGGTCCGGGTCGTCCAGGACGCCCGGAAGGCGGCGGGCCTCGAGGTCACCGACCGCATCGCGCTCGGCATCGAGGCCTCGGGCGAGGTGGCGGAGGCCCTCCGCCGGCACCACGCCTACGTGGGGCAGGAGACGCTCGCGACGGTCCTCGCCGAGGGCGCGATCCCGAACGCGACCCACCGGGAGGAGGCCTCCGTCGACGGCGTCCCGGTGCGGGTGTCGCTCCGCCGCGCCTGAGGCGACCGCCCGCTCGCGAGCGACCACGGGCCCGCCCTCCGCCGGGCTCGCGGCACCCCCGGAGACGCCCGCGCCGCCGCGGGTCGAGGGCTACTCCTCGCCCCAGAAGAGCTCGCGGAGGCTCTGGCTGCGGTCCCGGCGCTCGCTCGCGCGTTCCGCGAGGCTCGGCCCGGGGCCCTCGGGCGCCGTGGGCCCGTCCCCCGACCGCCCCGGCTCGGCCGGGCCGGCGGGCTCCGGCGCGGGCTCGGGCTCGGCCTCCGGCACGCGGATCGTGGGCT
>DATLZM010000225.1:0-2515 GCA_035573995.1 Actinomycetota bacterium
CCACTCGGCACCCGGCCCCACGAGCGCCCCACAGGACGGGCAGCGCCGCTCCTGGGCCGCTCCCCCGGCCCCCGCTCCCGCCATGCCCGGAGCCTACCCCGGCCCGGGCCCGCGGTCGGCCGCCTCCCGCAGCCACCCGGCGAGGAGCGCCGCGATCCGCGGCCAGGTGAACGAGCGGAGCACCCGGTCGCGACCGGCCTCGCCCATCGCCCGGGCTCGCGCCGGGTCCGCGAGGAGCCCACCGACCGCGTCCGCGACCCGCGCCACGTCCCGCCCGTCGACCAGGAGGCCGGTCACCCCGTCCACGAGCGACTCCCGCGCCCCGCCCGAGTCCCCCACCACCACGGGGCGCCCGCACGCCGCCGCCTCGAGGAAGACGAGCCCGAACCCCTCGACCTCGAGCCCGCCGAGGCGGTCCCGGCAGGGCAACGCGAAGACGTCCCCCAGCGCGTAGTAGCGGGGGAGCTCCTCCTCGGGGACCTCCCCCGCGAACACCACGCTCCCGGCCGGGGCGCTCGCCGCCAGCCGCTCCAGCCGCCCCCGGTACGGCCCATCGCCCACGACGACGAGCGTCGCCCCCGGCGCGTACGCGCGCACCCGTGGCATGGCGCGGATTAGCGCGTCGTGGCCCTTCCGACGCACCAACCGCCCCACGGAGCAGACCACGGGCCGGCCCTCCAGCCCGTGACGGGCGCGGAGGTCGTCCGTGGGGAGGTCCGGGCGGAACCGTTCCGGGTCCACCCCGAGCGGCAGGAGCGAGACCGGGACGCGACGCGGGACCGCCGTGCGCACGACGCGGGCCAGGAACCGGCTGCCCATCACGACCACCCGCGACGCGTGCCGCGTGACCGCGCGCAGCGCGGCGTGCGGCCCCGAGACGAGCGAGAGCCAGTAGTCGAACCCGTGGCAGGCCACGACGTAGGGGGTCCCGCGCCGGGCCAGCCCGGGGCCAAGCGCGGCGAGCGGCATGGCGTCCCCGAACAGCACCACCCCGGCCCCGGTGGCCCGCACGACCTCCCGCACCCGCCTGGCCACGGCGGGCGTGGGCCAGACGAACCGGGCGGGGTCCCGGACGATCTCGTAGGGCTCGCCGGCGTCGAACCCCCCGGCGCCCTCCGAGCGAGGCGCGTACACCGCGACGCGGTCGGGGGGGAGCTGGCGCACGAGCGCGTGGAGCGCCCGCTCGATCCCGCCGACCTGCGGCGGGTAGTCGTTGGTGACGACGAGGACGCGGGGGACCTCCACGGGCCCATGCTGCCAGAGCCGCGCTCGCCCGTGGGCAGCCCCGGGCCTCGCGGGCGCGGCCCCCGCCGGGCCGGGCGACCCCGGCAGCGCGTACCGAGGACGCGGCCCGCGCGTCAAGTCGGTCGCTCGGCCGACTTGACCGCGGCCCCGCCGGAAGGGTCCTATGGAGCGCGCCCGGGGAGACCTCCGGCCCCTTCCCCCCAGGGCCTCGGTTCTGGTAGGGATACGGCGGTCGCCCCGGCGACCGGAGGGCCCCGACCGAGGGAGGCGTGCGGTGATCGACGAGCGCCTGCAGGTCCAGTTCGACCTGAGGAGCCTCCCCGCCGACCCCTCCCCGCCCGACGTCTGGCAGGACCGCGCGGCCTGCTACGGCGTCGATCCCGACCTGTTCTTCCCCACGTCCGAGGACGAGGCCGGCCCCGCCCTCGCCTACTGCGCCCGGTGCGCGATCCGCGTCGAGTGCCTCGCCTGGGCCCTCAAGAACGGGGAGCGCTACGGGGTGTGGGGCGGCATGACCGAGCAGCAGCGCCGTCGCCTCCTCCGCTCGGTCGCCTGAGGGCCGCGCGCGCCCGAGCCGCGCCGGTACCATAGCCCCGGCGGGTCGACCCGTCCGCGGGACGGTTCGATCCGTGCATCGAGAGGGGTGCCGGGAAGCCTGGTCGGCGACCGGCACCCCTTCGCCTTCCCCGGGGGGTGCGCGTGGCCGAGGAGGAGATCCGGTCCCTCGCCCCGTCGGCGCAGGCCCGCCGCGGGCGGCCGACCGTCCGCGGGCTCCTCCACGCCCGGCCCGTCCTGCTCGTGGCCTTCGCGTTCGCGGTGATGGCCGACCCCGTGTCCTCGGTCGCGTACGCGATCGAGGCCGCCCTGCGGCAGCTCCGGGGCGACCTGTCCCTGCTCCTCCCCACCATGGCCCTGGTGCTCGCGATCATCGCCCTCGTGATCGTCAACTACCACCAGCTCGTGGGCCGGTTCCCGGAGGGCGGCGGCGCCGCCGCCGCCGCCGGCCGGGCCTTCGGCGAGGCCTGGGCCTTCCTGCCGATGGGGGCGCTGGTCGTGGACTTCGTCCTCACCATCTCGATCAGCGTGGCCGCCGGCGCCTCGGCGGTGATCGCCTACCTCCCGTCCCTGGCCCCCGCCAGGGTGCCGATCGCGATCGGCCTCCTCCTCCTCGTCGCCGGCCTGACCTGGTTCGGGCACCTGGGGCGCGGCGCGTTCGCCGCGATGACCCTCGCGTTCGTGGGGGCCTGCGCGGCCGTGCTGGCCTCGGGGT
>DATLZM010000226.1:0-13525 GCA_035573995.1 Actinomycetota bacterium
GTGGTGCTCGTGACCCGCCCCCGCGAGCAGGCCGAGGAGCTCGTCCGCCTGCTCGAGGCGCGGGGGGCGGAGGCGATCGTGGCCCCCGCGATCGAGGTCGCGCCGGCCCGCTCGCGCCGCCTCGATCGGGCCCTGGACGACCTCCTGGCCGGCGGGTTCGCCTGGCTCGTGGTCACGAGCCGCAACGGGGTGGAGGCGCTCGAGGCCCGGCTCCGCGAGCGCGGAGCGAGCCTCGCCGCGGTCCCGGCCCGGGTGGCGGCGGTGGGCGAGGGGACCGCCGAGGCGCTCCGCGAACGCGGGGTCCGGCCGGAGCTCGTCCCCCGCACGTTCACGACCGAGGCCCTGGCCCGCGCGTTCCCCCGCGGAGCCGGCCGCGTCCTCCTCGCCCGGGCCGACGTCGCGCCCCCGGGCCTGGAGGAGCGGGTCGCCGCGAAGGGCTGGACCCCGGTGCGGGTCGACGCCTACCGCACCCGGTTCCCCCGGGCCCTCCCCGCCGAGGCCCGGGCGGCGTTCCGCGAGGGACGGGTGGACGCGGTCACGTTCACGAGCGCCTCGACGGTGCGGGGGTTCGTCCGGCTCCTCGGCGCGGCCCGTGGGGACCCGCGGGTGGTCTGCATCGGCCCGGTCACCGCCCGCGCCGCGCGGGAGGCGGGCTTCGCGGTGCACGCCGTCGCCCGTCCCCACACGCTCGAGGGGCTCGTGGCGGCCGTGGAGCGGGCGCTCGCTCGCCGAGCCGTCGTCCCGTGACGCATGCGGGCGCGGCCGCCGGGATCGCGGACGCGCGCGGCGGAGGGCGACCTGTGACCACAAGGTCAGCTAAAGTAGTCACGTGACTGACGTACCCGTGCGCGAGCTGAAGGCGAGGCTGTCCGCCTACCTCGAGCGGGCGGCCCGCGGGGAGACGATCCGGGTGACCGAGCGGGGGAAGCCGAAGGCGATCCTCGGCCCGCTGCCCGGGCGGGCGCGGCTCGAGGAAGGGATCGCCGAGGGCTGGGTCGTCCCCGCTCGGGAGCGACCGACCGGCCCCTGGCGGCGGTTCCGCGCCCGGCGGACGGTCTCGGAGATGCTCGCCGAGGACCGCGGCGCGTGAGCCTGTACCTCGACGCGAGCGCGCTGCTCAAGCTCTACTTCGAGGAGCCGGATACCCCTGTCGCGGAGGAGATCCTCTCCTCCGACCGCGAGTGGATCACGGGCCGGCACACGCAGGTCGAGGTTCGGAGGAACCTGGCCCGGCAGCTCACCGGCGAGGAGCTCCGCGCCGCCCGCGCCCAGTTCGACCGCGACCTCCGGGCCACGTTCATCGTGGAGCTCACGGCCGAGGTCTGCGAGGCCGCCGCGGGTATCGCCGAGGTCACCGGCGCCCGGACCCTGGACGCCCTGCACCTCGGCGCGGCCAAGGTGGTCGGGGGCGGGAGCCTCCCCTTCGTCACCTTCGACCTCCGCCAGGCGCAGGTCGCGCGGTCGCTGGGCTGGACCGTGCTCGGGACCTGACGCTCCCCCCGGACCGCTACGGGGCCCGCCGGAGATCCTCACGCGGAGGCGGCGGCCCCTCCACGTTCACCACCGATCCCCCGGTCCCGGCCCGGACCACGACGAGCTCCGCGGGTCCCTGGCCGGGGTTGCTCTCACGGTGGATCTCCCCACGGCCCACGAACACGAAGTCACCGGGCCCCGCATCGAAGCGCTCCCGCCCGCCTGGGCCGAACTCCATCCGGAGCGCCCCCGAGACCACGTAGATGACGCTCTCGTGGTCGCCGTGGTGGTGCCACCCCGACGTCGTCCCCGGCTCGGTGCGGGCGCCCCCCGCCCACACCCGGTCCGACGCGAGCGCGGTGAAGCGGTCCATGCCCGGCGTGTGCGGGCCCGCCACGCGCTCCTCGGCTCGGATCCTCCGCACGCCCTCCATCCTCCCCACCTCCCCCGGGCCCGGTCGAGCCCCGGCGCCTATCATGGCGGCGATGACGTTCCCCCGCCACCGGCCGCGGAGGCTCCGGCGCACCCCCGCCCTTCGGCAGCTCGTGCGCGAGACCTCCCTCGCCCCCTCCGACCTCATCGCGCCGCTGTTCGTGAAGGAGGGGATCTCGGAGCCCGTGCCCATCCCCTCGATGCCCGGGCAGTTCCAGCACACGCTGGACTCCCTCCGGAAGGAGGCCCGCGGGATCGCGGAGCTCGGGGTCCTCGCGTTCATGCTCTTCGGGATCCCGGAGCGGAAGGACCCCGAGGGCTCGGAGGCGTGGAACCCCGAGGGGATCGCGCAGCGGGGCCTCCGGGCCCTCCGGGAGGAGCTCGGCGACGAGCACGTGGTGATCGCCGACCTCTGCCTGGACGAGTACACCGACCACGGGCACTGCGGCGTCCTCGCGCCCGACGGCTCGGTGGACAACGACGCGACCCTCGAGCGGTACCGGCGGATCGCCGTGGCCCAGGCCGAGGCCGGGGCCGACCTGGTCGGGCCCTCCGGGATGATGGACGGGCAGGTGGCGGCGATCCGGGACGCCCTCGACGAGGCCGGCTTCCAGCGCGTGGGGATCCTCGCCTACGCGGCGAAGTTCGCCTCGAGCTTCTACGGGCCCTTCCGGGAGGCGGCGGAGTGCGCGCCGCGGTTCGGGGACCGGACCGGCTACCAGATGGACCCGGGGAACGCCGACGAGGCCATCCGGGAGGTCCGGGCCGACATCGATGAGGGGGCGGACATCGTGATGGTCAAGCCGGCCCTGCCCTACCTCGACGTGCTCCGGCGGGCCAAGGACGCCACCGGGTTCCCGATGGCCGCCTACAACGTCTCGGGGGAGTACGCGATGGTGAAGGCGGCGACCGCGAACGGCTGGCTCGACGAGCGGCGGGTGGTGCTCGAGATCCTCACCTCGATCCGGCGGGCCGGGGCCGACCTCGTCCTCACCTACCACGCGAGGGACGCGGCCGGCTGGCTGGCCTCCGCGTAAGGGAGGGGGGCGCGACCCTACTGGCCGACCCGCTGTGCGAGAGCGGCTGACAGCAGAACCACCAGCGGAGCGATGTAGAGCCAGCCCGCCCAGCCGAAGAGGGCCGGCAGTAGCGCCAGCATGAGCACCAAGGCGGCGATCCCCGCCCTGTTCGGTCGGGATATCGCGATGGCCCCCGCAACCGCGGCCACGACGATGGTCCACATCGCTAGCGGGTTCAGTTCCCCTAACCACAGCAGGCGGATCAGGTGGCCGAGCGAGATCACGACCGCTGCGACCCCAGCCCCCCGAGCGACCCACGTCCCAAGCGTGGTGTTTCTCATGCTTCCACGTTCCCGTTCGAATCGTTCATCTTCACCCTAGCTAGAAATCTCCGCTGCCTCTCCCGCCAACGCAGTGCGATTCCCAGCCCGGCGGAAGCGTCCCATGCAGGAACCCGCACCCGAAGTTGACGAAGTCCGTGTTGAACGCCACGGTATAGGCATGCTGGTAGTAGTCGATCAGCCTGGCGGCCCAGTGGAACTCACAGTGACCGTGAGTACTCAGCGAATAGGACTGGTTGTTCACGATGTGGGGGAAGCTCGTCACAACGGTCCAGCCTGGGAACGAGGATGTATAGCAGGGGAAGTAGTCGATGGCAGGTGAGTACACGCGAGTCGAGTCCTGCGAATATCTCATCCGCACCCGGACCTCGGTAGCGGTGATGTTGAACTGCTCTAGCACCGTGTGCTTCACCCAGCTCTTATGCGTATGAGCAGGGCCCTTGTACCCCTCGGCGATGGGCACGAGGCCCGCCAACGATACCATCACCGTTACGGTCACGGTCAGAGCCTTGAGCGACCGCTGCATCTCTGCCCTCCTGGCTACTAGGCTAGGCCATCCGGGTTCACCCTCCCGTGGTCATCAGATCTCCCACGCCGGTCACTGAGCTCTGGCCTGGAGGCCCGATAGATGAGACGATAACGTCGCACTGGTCCGAGATGCGAGTGACCACCTCCAGTTGGTCGGTAGAGCCCTGAAGCACGATATCGACGGTGAAGCCCTCCTCGAAGCGACACACGTCGCCTTCCCTGACCCCATGAGCAATCACCGCGCCAGGGCCGACCGAGACACGCTGCCCACCGATTTCAGCCTCTACGACATAGTCGGGAGCTTCCTGCACCGGTCCGGCTGCAATCGCTCCCAGGCCGACGCCGATCAACGAGACCAACGACACTACCGACCGCGACCGCATCCGAATGCACCTCCCTGCTCTTCCCTCTCCTTCCCCCTGCTCTCTCTAGATGGAGGGATTCGTCGGGGAGGATCCCGCTGCCAAGCTGCGAAGGGCCTCGTGCGTCCTGCATGCTGCCTCATCGTGGCGCCTGCGAGCATAGGCAGAGAGAGAGAGAGAGAGAGAGAGAGAGAGGCAAGTCCCCCGTCCGGGGGACGGCGCGCAGCCACCCCGTCCCCCCGGCGCCCCCGTGGTCAGGCGCCGATCGGGCGCGCCGGGCCCGACATACGATCTGGTTGTGAGGCACGCGACCAGGGTGTGGCATCATCTCGGCGTGGCCAAGGACATCCGGATCCGAGGGGTGCCCGAGGAGATCCACCGGACGCTCCGGGCGAGGGCCGGCCCGCCCGCGCCGGGGAGGAGCAGGAGGAGCGGTGCCTACGCCGTCGCCGCGGCGAGCGCCAGCGCGGCCCAGCCGAGGAGGAAGCACGCCCCACCCAGCGGCGCGAGCGCGGCCCACCGCCGCCCGCCGCCCAGGGCGAGCGCGTACAGGCTCCCCGAGAACAGGACCGTGCCGGCCAGGAACAGCCAGCCCGCCGCCGCCGCCGGCCAGCCCATCGCGCCGGTCCAGAGGACGTAGGGCTGCGAGGCCCCGAGCGCCCGAGCCCGAGGTGGTCGCCCCGACGATCTCCACCGAGCCCACCAGGACCGCGACGAACACCGCGAGCGCGTGCCACAGCTGGTAGCGCACGGCGGTCTCGAACCAGGCGAGGCGCTCCTCCGACAGGCGCGAGCGGAGCGCGTGTGCCCCGAACGCCCCGGCCGCTACGCAGACTACACGGTGCCAACGCGCGGGACCTCCAGGGGCTGCTCGCGCTGGAGTAGGCGCGCCCCGCGTCCGGCCGCGCGCGGTCGCTCGTCCGCTCAGGCCGGCACCAGGGCCCGGGGGGCCGGGGCGGCGGGGGCGGGGGGCGAGGGCCCCGGCCGCGGATCGTAGGGGCGGCCGTCGGGGGTGGCCCAGCCGAGGCCCCCCTCCGCGTCCCGCCACAGCCGCCAGCCCTCCTCGTGCACCAGCCGGTGGTGGAAGCTGCAGAGGAGCGCCAGGTTCTCCAGGGTGGTCTCCCCGCCCTCGCACCAGTGCCGGAGGTGGTGGGCGACGGGGAAGGCCCGGCTCCCGCAGCCGGGGAACCGGCACCCGCGGTCGCGGTGGAGGAGCTGGCGGAGCATCCAGGCAGGGGGGTGGCGCCTGGTCCGGCTCGCGTAGAGGACGTTCCCCGCCTCGTCCTCCAGGAGGAGCTGCACCCGCGCGTCGCAGGTGAGCCGGCGGGCGGTCTCGGGGTGGAGGGGGAGGCCGTCCTCGAGCTCGGCGTAGCGCCGGCCCCCGGCGAGCGACCCCCAGGGGGCGTGCACCACGACCGTGGCCCGGTCGGGGTCGGGATCCCCCGCCAGGCTCGCGCGGGCCAGCGCCACCAGGGCGTCGGCGTTCCTCGCCTGCCGGCGGAAGGGCTCCCCGTCGCCGGGGAGGACCGGGAGGCGTTCGGCGAGCCGTTCCACGGCCCGCTTCACCACGAACCCCTCGGCCAGGGGCAGTCGGCAGAAGAACTCCCAGGACCGGTCCTCCTCCGACCACCACCAGTCCAGGCGCCTCGAGGCGTGGACCTCGCGGTCGGTCCGGACCCGGGGCTCCCCGGCGAGGTCGGCCCGGCGGCGCACCGCCCAGGGGGCGACCCCCCGGGCCCAGCGGAGCAGGCGGGCCTCGTCCTCGGGGGTCGCGAACCGCGCGAGCTCGACCGCCTTCTCGAGCGAGAGCTCCCCCCGCTCCAGGGCCTCGGAGGTGAGCGGGAGCCGCTCCAGGGCCCGGGCGGCGTGGACGTAGCGGCGGGCCTTCCACGCCGGGATGCCGAGCCGGATCTGGAGGAGGTGGGCGAGGTCCCGGGCGCCCAGGGCCCGGGGGTCGATCCGCCGGTCCCGGGCCGCGCGCTCGATGGCCCGGAGCAGCTCCCGGGCGGCCTTCCCGAAGGCGGCCGCCGCCCGGTCGACCTCCTCGAGCGAGCCCACCCCTCCCATGGGCCCACCCTACGAACACCGGCTCCGCTTGTCTGTGCCGGGGCTCACTTCCGGCGGGGGGTTCCTCGGAGGGGCCGGGGGATGGGTCAGGACGGCGCCGGGGGATGGCCCAGGCGGGGTCGGGGGATGGGCGGGACGGGGTCGGGGGATGGCCCGGGCCGACCGTCGGGCAGGCAAGAACGGCCCGCGCGAGACTCGGGGGCGGCGTTCCAGAAGACCTTCGGCGTGTCCGCCCATGGCGCGCAGACCGACGCTCGCACCCGGACTCGGCCCGTCGTGCCCTCATAGCCGCTCGGCGAGGCGCGCACGGCGCCTTCTCAACCCCCGTGGAACCTCCGTCGCGAGCGGGCGGGAGATGCTTGCGAGGGGCCGTCGCCGCCCTCTAGCATCCGGCGCCGACCGCCCCTGGGAGGGGCCTACGGAGGGGGGGCTGAGGCGTGCGGAAGCTCGAGGCGTTCCTGCTCGCGACGGCCCTCGCGCTCGCCGCGTGCGGGGGCGCGGCGACCGAGGGGGGTGGGGACGCAGAGGGACCGACCGGCGGGGCAACGGTCTCGCCCACCGCGGTGCCCTCACCGACCGCGGAGCCCTCACCGACCGAGGAACCTGCCGCGTCGGCGCTCGTCGGGGTCTGGACGATCCAGCTCCAGGACAAGCTCCGGGCCCTCCTCGAGCCGTACGGAGGGGGCCGCCCGGTCTCTCGTGCCGCGGCGCCGAGAACCTCATGTTCGGCCGGGACGGCACGTTCCTGGCGACGCTCGTCGGCCGGTGCAGGTTCCAGCACGCGAGCGGCGCCGTGGAGGGCGAGTGGGCCGGGGAGTACCGCGACGAGGGCGATGCCTTCGTCCTGATCGGCGTACGCGGGAGGATCTCGGCGGAGATCCAGGGGATGTCGGTCCCCCTCGCCACGTGGGAACGCGTGACGGCTCCGGTCCCCTACCGCGTGGCCGGCGGGGAGCTCACATTCCGGTTCCCCATGCCGGGCGGGGCGACCGTCGAACTCACCTACCAGGCCGCGTAGGGGGCGTGTCGCAGAGGGGACCCCGTGCCCCCTCGGGGGCGGCTATCCATCGGGTCCGCGAGCGATCCCTCGGAAGAACCCACCGCCCCTCGGGACCACGCCCTCCCGCACCGCCTCCCTTGGCGGGCGGTACGTCGGAGGGCGGGGCGAACAACAACTGCGATCGATGACCCGGCGATCGCATCCCTAGCATCGCCGTTGCCGATGGGGACGCGGTCGGACAGCTGGGACATATCCAACCGACGTATCCGCCTCCATCCTCGAGTAGCCGCCATCGCAACTCGAGGGGTTGACACACACACACGCTACGGTTCCGCCGTGAGCAGGCGATCCACACGAAGGAGTGGCACACGTCTCGCGGGGTCCGCAGCCGCGTCTATGCTCGCCGCGGTCACCTACACGGCGATCGTGGCGAGGCCCGCTGTCGCCATGGCCTGCTACGCCATCGCATCCAACCCCGAGGTGATCCAGGTCCAGCCTGACTTCTTCGTCGTCGATGCCCTCCACTACATCGGCTGCGAACGCTCGACTCGTCACATCCACGTCCTCGGCGAGCTCTCGCGCGACGGTACCGTCGTGGACACCGGCACGGCCGACTGCATCTACGTGGCCGTGTGCGGACCCGCGTACACGCAGAGCTTCCACGCCAGGCATAACCACTTGCATCTGTGGCACGCGTGGACCAGCGGCTACCACAGACACTCCGACGACGACCGACGTCGCAAGGTCGCCAAGGTCCGCTCGGAGATCTGCCTGGAGACCCGACTCCGCCCCCTGACGTCGGCGAGGGCCGGCCTGCCGCGTCGGTTCCGGTAGGCTTGGATCGGAAGGAGGACCGGTGATCGAGATCGAGAGCCCTGCCGACGTCTTGGTCGCCGCTGGGACCGACTGGCAGCTGAAGGCGCGGTCCGAGGGGGAGCGGATCTTCTACCGCGTGGTCGGCCCATACGGCGGCGGGGGTAGGTTCTCGGAGATCGGGGCTGGGGAGCCCCCATCCGTCGGCGTCAAGGTGGAATGGGCCGCCGCCGGGTCCGCCGGCCAGCCGGTCTACCTGTTCGGGAGCACCACCGCGGACGTGGCCTCGGTCACGGTGGACATGACGGACGGCACAGTGGTGGACG
Source organism: Actinomycetota bacterium (assembly GCA_035573995.1). Classification (GTDB taxonomy): domain Bacteria; phylum Actinomycetota; class UBA4738; order UBA4738; family HRBIN12; genus DATLZM01. The sequence continues at coordinate 8,362 of DATLZM010000226.1, forward strand.
TGCCGACCATCGCCTCGGAAGCCTTCCCCGTCCGGTTCTTCGTAGCCGTGCTGCCACCCAACCTGCGGGCCCTCGCGGTCGTTGCTCTCGACGCGAGCGGCGCGGAGCTGGAACGAATCGACGCCTCGGCCACGCTGGACATCCCCCTCGAGACGTAGCTCCCGAGCTGCGTCGTCCGGAGCCACGGCCCCACGACGAGCAGGAGTTCCGCCGCGCTGCCCGCCTGCGCCACGCCCGCCCCGGCCGCAGGAAGCGCGGAGCCACGGTTCAGGGGGTCCGAGGGCCCGAGGGTGGGCCCGGCAGCGCGGGCCTCGTCCCGCGCGGCTACCGATCGGTTCCGCGGGCGATCCCTCGGAAGAACCCGCCGCCCCTGAGGATCGCGCCCTCCCGCACCGCCGAGGTCGCGAGCGGGTCCCCCCTACCGAGCGCGCGGCGGAACTCCTCGCGCGTGTAGCCCACCGCCTGCACCCCGGCCGGCGCGTCGGCCGCGAGGAGGGCGCTCCGCTCGGGAACGCGTTCCGCCAGGGCGTTGGAAACGACGACCACGTCGACGTCGCTCCACACGTTGAGATCGCCCCGAGCGAGGAACCCGGCGACGGCGGCCGCGAGGACCGGCACGCGCGCCGAGAGCCGCCCAGGTACATCCGGGCCGGATCGATCAGCCGCTCGCGCTCGACCCGGCGGCGGGCGAGGACCTCAGCCACGGAGCGCTCCCCAGGCACCGTCGACGAAGGCCAGCACGGCCCGGGCGTCCTCGGCCGGCCCATTCGTCACGAGATCGCCGGATCCGCGAGGCGCGTCCCGCGGGCTCCCCGTCCGACGAGGTCCGGGGTAGGCTGAGGGTGAGCGAGGAGGGGAGCCATGGCGCACGACGTCGCGACGTTCGGAGCGGGTTGCTTCTGGGGCGTGGAGTGGGTGTTCCGGCAGGTGCCGGGCGTGCTCGACGTGGTCTCGGGCTACGCCGGCGGGCACGTGCCGAACCCCTCCTACGAGCTCGTCTGCACCGACACCACCGGCCACGCCGAGGTCGTCCAGGTCACGTTCGACCCGGAGCGGGTGACCTACGAGCAGCTCCTCGAGGTCTTCTGGGCGATGCACGACCCGACCCAGGTGAACCGGCAGGGCCCCGACGTCGGGACCCAGTACCGGAGCATCATCCTCACCCACTCCGAGGAGCAGCGACGGGCCGCCGAGGCGTCGAGGGCCAAGGCCCAGGAGCGGTTCGACCGGCCCATCGCCACCGAGATCCGTCCGTTCGAGGCCTTCTACCCGGCCGAGGACTACCACCAGCGGTACTACGAGAGGACCGGGAAGGAGCCCTACTGCCACGTGCTCCCGGTCGGCGTGCTCCGCGAGCTCGGCCTGCTCCCCGCGACGCGATCCTGACGGCCGGAACCCGCCGGCGGCGGTGCCACGGCTCGCGTGCCGCTGTCGTGGGTCCTTCCGAGTGTAATTTCGCCCCACGATGCGGATCCGCGTGTACCTCGACGACGAACTCGTCCAGGAACTGGACCGGCGCGTGGGACCGCGCCGGCGGAGCCCGTTCATCGAGGCGGCCGTCCGCCGGGCCCTCGAGGACGAGCACCGGTGGGAGCTCGTGTGGTCGGCGGTGGGGGCGATCCCCGACGAGGGCCACCCGTGGGACGAGGACCCGGCGGGGTGGGTCCGCGAGCAGCGCCGGACGGACACCCGACGCGTCGGCTAGGTGGGCGGGTCCTCCTCGACACCACCGTCCTCATCGACCTCCTCCGCGGACGCCCGGGGGCGCGGGAGCGGCTCCGCAGACTCCGACCTGCCGTACGCCTGCGCGATCGGGGTGGAGGAGGTGACCCGGGGGCTCCGGCCCCGCGAGGAGCCGGCGGCCGAGGATCCTTGATGTTAATGTGTGTGCATGTACCAGAGGCGCCTCCACATCCTCCTCGACGAGGACCGGTACCGGCGGGTGGCCGCGGAGGCCCGGTCCCGAGGCGTTCCCGTGGCGCGTGTGATCCGCGAGGCCATCGACGCCCTCCTGCCGCAGGAGACCGCGCGGCGATCCGCAGCGGCTCGGCGGATCCTCGGCGCTGACCCGATGCCGGTGTCGGGTCCCGACTCGCTCCGTCGCGAGCTGGACGAGCTCAGGGCTCGCCGGGCGTGATCGTCCTCGATACCACGGTCCTGGTCTACGCGGTCGGCTCCGATCACCCGCTCGCAGCGCCGTGCCGCCGACTGGTCGACGCGATCGGGCACGGGCGGCTACGGGCCACCACGACCGCCGAGGCGATCCAGGAGTTCGTCCACGTGCGTGCCCGGCGCCGGACGCGTCGCGACGCGGCGGAGCTCGGACGGGCCTACGCGCAGCTCCTCTCGCCGCTCCTCGCGATCGGTCCCGATGCGCTGACCCACGGGCTCCGTCTGTTCGAACGCTACCCTTCCCTCGGCCCGTTCGATGCCGTCCTCGCGGCGGCCGCCCTGGAGGCGGGTGCCGACGCCCTCGTCTCCGCCGACCGCAGCTTCGGCTCCGTGCGCGGCCTCCGATGGGTCGATCCGGCGGGTCCTGGCCTCGAGCGGCTCCTGGTCGGCCCGCGCTGAACCGACCGGCGCCGCTCGCTCCCGCGCTGCCGAAGACAGGCGCAGCACGGCGGCCGCGGCGCGCCCGTCGCCCTCCACTCATCGACCCCAGGTCGCACGTCGACCGATGACGTACGGCGGGGTGAGCGGCGAGGGGAGAGCTCGGCATCGATCTGTCGATCAACACGATGCTATGATGCTGCCGTGAGGACCACCATCACCCTGGAGCCGGACGTCGAGGCCCTCCTGCGGAGGTTCATGCGTGAGCGCGGACTGAGCTTCAAGGAGGCCGTCAACCTCGCCATCCGGGCGGGGCTGGCTCCCGAGCGCGAGGGGAAGCGGTTCCGTCAGCCGACCTTCTCCATGGGCCCGCCGGCCGTGCCGCTGGTCAAGGCCCTGGCGCTGGCCGGGGAGCTCGAGGACGAGGAGCTGCTCCGCAAGATGGATCTCCGCAAGTAGGACCGGCCGGCATCGACGGAGCTGGAGCCCTCCGTGAAGGTCGTCGACGCCAACGTCCTCCTGGCAGCGGTGAACGCGGACGCCGCCAACCACGAGGTCGCGCGGGGCTGGCTGGAGTCCGCGCTCAGCGGCGACGAGGCGGTCGGCTTCGGCTGGACCGTCCTCCTCGCGTTCCTGAGGCTCAGCACCCGGCGCGACATCTTCCCCGCGCCGCTCTCGGTCGGGGAGGCGGCGGCCGTCATCGAACGGTGGCTCGCCGCGCGGCCGGCCGTCGTCGTTCAGCCGACCGCCCGCCACCTGGCCGTGCTCCGCGGCCATCTGGAGCCGCTGGGGACCGGGGGGAACCTGGTGAACGACGGGCACCTCGCGACCCTGGCGGTGGAGCACGGCGCTGAGATCGTCTCGTTCGACACGGACTTCAGCAGGTTCCCGGGGCTCCGCTGGAGCCCACCGGGCGCCGGGGACTGATCCTCCCGCGGGTCTCACCCGTCGTCGCCCATGGCGCGACCTCCCGTGCCGCTCCCTCCGCGCCGTCCCCCGACGGATCAGGAGGAAGCGTCAGGTCCGCCATCGGAGCGGGCCCGCTAGCATCGCCCCCGTGGGCAGGTCCGAGGAGCTCTTCGCGCGGGCCAGGCGGGTGATCCCCGGCGGGGTGAACTCGCCGGTCCGGGCGTTCGGGGCGGTCGGGGGCACGCCGCGCTTCGTCGCCCGCGGCGAGGGCGCCTACCTCCTCGACGTCGACGGCAACCGCTACGTCGACCTCGTCCAGTCCTGGGGTGCGCTCCTGTTCGGCCACGCCCGGGAGGAGATCGTCCGCGCGGCCACCGAGGCCGCCCGGCGGGGGACGAGCTTCGGGGCCCCCACCGAGGCCGAGGTGGAGCTCGCCGAGCGGGTCGTCCGGCTCGTGCCGTCCGTGGAGATGCTCCGGCTCACCTCCTCGGGGACCGAGGCGGCGATGGCGGCGGTCCGCCTCGCGCGGGGCGCCACGGGCCGGGACCTCGTGCTCAGGTTCGAGGGCTGCTACCACGGCCACGCGGACGCGCTCCTCGCGAAGGGCGCGGGGTCCGGGGTGGCCACGTTCGGGATCCCGGGATCCCCCGGCGTCACCCAGGGCGCGGCGCGCGACACCCTCGCCGTCCCCTACAACGACCTCGAGGCGGCCCGCGCGCTGTTCGAGGCGCACGGCGAGCGGATCGCCTGCGCGATCGTGGAGCCGGTGGCGGCGAACATGGGCGTCGTGCCGCCGGCCCCCGGGTTCCTCCACGGCCTCCGCGAGCTCTGCAGCGCCCACGGAGCGCTCCTCGTCCTCGACGAGGTGATCACGGGGTTCCGGCTGGGCCTGGGCGGCGCCCAGGCGCGGTTCGCGGTGACCCCCGACCTCACGATCCTCGGCAAGGTGCTCGGGGGCGGGTTCCCCCTCGCCGCCTTCGGCGGGCGGGCGGACGTGATGGAGCACCTGGCCCCGTCGGGGCCCGTGTACCAGGCGGGGACCCTCTCGGGGAACCCGGTGGCGGTGGCGGCAGCCCTGGCCACGCTCGAGCTCGCGGAGCGGCTCGACCCCTACCCGGCGCTCGAGGCGAACGCGGAGCGGCTCGCCGAGGGCCTGGCCCGGGCGTTCGCCGACGCCGGGGTGGCGGCGGTGGTGAACCGCGAGGGGTCGCTCCTCAGCGCGTTCTTCTCCGAGGGGCCGGTGCGCAACCTCGACGACGCCCGCGCCGCCGACCACGACCGGTACGCCCGCTTCTTCCACGCCATGCTCGAGCGCGGCGTGTACCTCCCGCCCTCGGGCTACGAAGGGTGGTTCCTCGGCGCCGCGCACGGCGAGCCCGAGATCGAGCGGGTCCTCGACGCGGCCGCCCACGCGGCCCGGGAGGTCTGAGCCGCCGGAGCGTCCACGGCTCGACGGGCTCCCTCGCCCGGTCCCGCGCGGACCGCGGGCCAGCGCGACCAGGTAGCCGATCGTGGCCACCGCCGCGAGGGCGAGGACGAGCACCGTCAGTCGGGCGAGCCGGTCGGCGAGCGACGGGAGGGGCAGACGCTCCCGTCGGAGCAGCCAGGAGCCCACCGCGAGCTGCACCGCGGCGCCGGTCACGAGGAGCGCCGAGGGTCCGGCCGGGGTGACCACGACCTTGGCGAGGAACGCGCCCACCCCCTG
>DATLZM010000227.1:0-8332 GCA_035573995.1 Actinomycetota bacterium
GGGGGACCCCCAGCACCGCCTCGGCCCGGGCCGGGCGGATCCGCACCCGCCGCCGGGGCGGGGCCGCGCCGGCCTCCACCGACCCCGCGAGCACCGTGCCGCCCCCCCACGCCGCGATCAGCGCCGCGGCCCGGTCCGCGGCCCGGCCGCAGCCCTCGGGGTCGACCCCCCGGGAGAACCGGTACGAGGCCTCGGTCACCACCCCGAGCCGCCGCGACGTGCGGGCGATCCCGGTCCGCTCGAACGCCGCCGACTCGAGCAGGACGTCCCGGGTGGCCTCGGAGACCTCCGACTCCTTCCCGCCGATCACGCCGGCCAGGGCCACCGGGCGCTCCAGGTCGCAGATCAGGAGGTCGTCGTCGGTGAGCTCCCGCTCCACCTCGTCCAGGGTGACGAGCCGCTCGCCCGCCCGGGCCCTCCGCACGACGATCCCGGGCCCCTTGAGCAGCGCCAGGTCGAACGCGTGGAGCGGCTGCCCGAGCTCGAGCATCACGTAGTTCGTGGCGTCCACCACGTTGGAGATGGGCCGCTGGCCGAGGGCGGTGAGCCGCGCCTGGACCCGCAGGGGCGACGGGCCGACCGCCACCCCCTTGATGACCCGCGCCACGTACCGCGGGCACCGCTCGGGGTCCAGGATCTCCACGGTGGCGGCGTCCGCGGCCCGCTCCTCCGCCTCCGGGGCCTCCTCCCGGGGCTCGCGGAACGGCAGGCCCAGGGCGGCCGCCACCTCCCGCGCCACGCCCGCCACCGAGAGGAGGTCGGGGCGGTTCGACTTCACCTCGAGGTCCAGCACCACGTCGTCCAGGCCCAGCAGGGCGGCCACGTCGGCCCCGGGGGCGGCGTCCGGGGGCAGCACGAGGATCCCCGAGTGGTCCTGGGACACCCCGAGCTCCCGCGCCGAGCAGAGCATCCCCTCCGAGACCACGCCCCGGATCTCCCGCCGGCCGAGGGGCTCGGGGAGGGCCGGGAGGCGCGCGCCCGGCGGCGCGTAGGGGACGAGGTCGCCGGGCGCCATGTTCCGCACCCCCACCACCACCTCCGCGGGCCCCCGCCCCGCGTCCACCGAGGCCACGCAGAGCCGGTCCGAGGCCGGGTGGTCGCGGACCTCCAGGACCCGCGCCGCGACCACGCCGCGGAGGCCCTCCCACGGCCGCTCCACGGCCTCGACCTTGGCCCCCTTCGACGTGAGCAGCTCGGCCAGCTCGCCGGGCTCGAGCTCGACCGGCGTGAACGCCCGGAGCCAGGAGAGGAGGACCCTCACGCGCCGACCCCCGCGAACCGCTCGAGGAAGCGGACGTCGCCCTCGAAGAACAGCCGGAGGTCGGGGATCCCGTAGCGGACCATCGTCACGCGCTCCAGCCCCATGCCGAAGGCGAAGCCCGTGTAGCGCTCGGGGTCGTAGCCCACGTTCCGCAGGACGTTGGGGTGGACCATCCCGCAGCCGAGCATCTCGATCCACCCGGTCCCCTTGCAGGTCCGGCAGCCGGCCCCCCGGCAGAGGAAGCAGGAGACCTCGAGCTCGGCGCCGGGCTCCACGAACGGGAAGTAGTCGGGGTTCATCCGGACCCGGGTCTCCTCCCCGAACACCGCCTTGGCGAACGCGAGGAGGGTGCCCTTGAGGTCGGCGAAGGAGATCCCCTCGTCGACCGCGAGCCCCTCGACCTGGTGGAACACCGGCGAGTGGGTGGCGTCCGGCGTGTCGTGCCGGAAGACGCGCCCGGGCGCGATCACGTACACCGGCGGGGGCTGCCGCTCCATGGCCCGGATCTGCATCGCCGAGGTCTCGGTCCGGAGCAGGAGGTCGGGGTGCCCGGGCACGTCGAGGAAGATCGTGTCCTTCTCGGTCCGGGCGGGGTGGTCGGGGGGGATGTTGAGCGCCGTGAAGTTGTACCAGTCGGTCTCGACCAGCGGGCCCTCGACCACCCGGTAGCCCATCCGGGTGAAGACCTCGACGATCTCCTGCTCGACGATCGTGAGCGGGTGGAGGCCGCCCGGGCGCGGCCGGCGTCCGGGGAGCGTGAGGTCGACCCGGTCCCGCTCCAGGAGGGCCGCCTCCGCGGCGCGCTCGAGCTCCCCGCGCCGGGCCGCCAGGGCCCGCTCGAGCTCCTCCTTCACCTCGTTCGCCCGCCGGCCCACCGCCCGGCGGTCCTCCGGGGGCAGCCCGCCGAGCGAGCGCTGCACCGCCGCCCACCGCGAGCGACGGCCGAGGACCTCGACCTGCGCGGCCTCGAGCTCCTCGAGGGTGGCCGCCCGGGCGAGGGCCTCGAGGCCGCGGGCCAGCTCCTCGTCCAGCGTGCGGAGGGCCTCCCGCGGGTCCATGGGTGGCGAGTCTAGCAAGGGCCCCCCGGCGGCCCGCCTACGAGGGGAGCGGGAGCTCGAGGGTGAGCCGGAGCTCGCCGTCCACCACGCGGGCCCAGGCCCGGCCGCCCTGCGCCTCGGCGAGGCCGCGGGCCACGAACAGCCCGATCTTGCTCCCCGATCCGCTGCCCGGGCGCCGGGCCTCGAACAGGCCCTCGGCCTCCTCGGGCGCGAGCTCGGTGCCGGCCCTGCGCACCTCCACGCGGAGCCGGTCGTCCTGGCGGGAGCCCCGGACCAGGACCGGGCCCTCCCGCGCCCACCACACCGCGGCCTCGAGGAACGCGCCGATCGCGGTGCGGAGCCGATCGGGGTCGAGGAGGACCTCGAGCCGGCCCCCCTCCCACCGCACCTCGGGGTGCTCGGGGTCCCGGGCCAGGCCCGCCGCGAGGGCCCGGACGACCTCGCCCACGTCCACGGTCTCGGGGAACAGGTCGAGCGTCCCGGAGACCAGGCGCGCGGCGTCCACGAGCTGGCGGACGATGGCGTCCATCCGGTCGATGTCGTGGACGATCCCCCCGATCAGGAGCTCCCGCTGCTCCTCGCTCATCTGGGCCCAGCGGCGCTGGAGCGCGAACCCGAACCCCTTCATCGCGGTGAGCGGGGAGCGGAGGTCGTGGGCGGCGGCCGCCACGAGCGTCTCGAGCGCCGCCCGGCGGCCCTGCCGCCGCTGGCGGCTCCACTCGAACAGGCACACCGTCGCCGCGGCCGCCAGGTTCAGCGACTCCGCCCTCCCGGCGATGGGCACCCGCACCGTGGCGTCGGCGAGCCGCGCCACGTCCCCCGGCAGCCCCCAGGCCTCGTTCCCGAACAGGAACGCCGTGGGCCGCGTGAGGTCCAGCTCGTAGAGGTCGTGGTCGCCCCGGGCGTCCATGGCGAGGACGGCGGCGCCCTGCGACCGGAGGTGCGCGCAGGCGTCCTCGGGGTCCGCCGCCCGGACCACGGGGAGGTGGAAGACGGACCCCGCCGAGGCCCGGACCGTCTTGGGGTTGTACACGTCGACCGACGGGCCCGAGAACACCACGGCCCGGGCCCCCGCGGCGTCCGCCGACCGGAGCACGGTCCCGGCGTTCCCCGGGTCGCGGACGGCGTGGAGCACGGCCACGCACCCCCCGTCCACCCGGACCTCCTCGAGGGGGACGTCCACCGTGGGGACCACGGCCACCAGGCCCTGGGGGGTGACGGTCGACGTGAGCCGGCCCATCACCTCCTCCGAGACGTGGACCACCTCGACCCCGGCCCGCCTCGCCTCCTCGACCAGGGGGTGGCCGGGGACCGCGTGGAAGAGGACCTCGAGCGGCACCCCGGCGGCGAGGGCCTCCCGCACCGCCTGGGCCCCCTCCACCAGGAAGTGCGCGTCCCGCTCCCGGAACGCGCGCTTCTTCAGGCGGATGGCCCGGGCGACCCTGGGGTTCCTGGGCGAGGTGATCACCGGCCCCCTCCGGGGGCGCCCGCGGGGCTAGGCCCCGTCGCCCGCCCCCCGCGCGACCTCGACGAGCCGGCCGAAGGCCGCGGGATCCCGGACCGCGAGGTCCGCCAGGACCTTCCGGTCGAGGTCCACGCCGGCCGCCTTGAGGCCCGCGATGAAGCGCGAGTACGACAGGCCGTGGATCCGCGCCGCCGCCCCGATCCTCGCGATCCACAGCCGGCGGAACTGGCCCTTGCGGTCGCGGCGGTCGCGGTAGGCGTAGGCGAGGGAGTGCATGAGCTGCTCCTTCGCCACCCGGACCCGGCGGCTCCTCGCGCCCCGGTAGCCCTTCGCGGCCTCGAGGATCTCCCGCCGCTTCTTCCTCGCGTGGACGGCCCGCTTCACCCTGGCCACGGCCTCACACCCCCAGGAGGCGCCGGATCACCTTCCGCTCGGCGCTCACCGCCGCCATCCGGCTGATCCGGCGCTTCCGGTTCGAGCGCTTCTTCATCAGCATGTGGTTCCCGGTCGCCTTCCGGTGCAGGATCTTCCCGGTCCGCGTCACGCGGAACCGCTTCGCGCTGGACCGGTGCGTCTTCCGCTTGGGCACCCTTCCTCCTCGCCCGGCTACGCCTGCGCGGCGCGCGCCGGCTGCTTCTTCGACGGGGCGATCACCATCACCATGTTCCGCCCGTCCTGCTTCGGCTCGGCCTCCACGACCGCGAGGCCCTGGAGGTCGCCCACCAGCCGGTCGAGGATCCGCCGGCCGAGCTCGGTGTGGGCCATCTCCCGGCCCCGGAACATGATCGTGACCTTGACCCGCGCCCCCGCCCGCAGGAACCGCTCCACGTGGCCCTTCTTCGTCTCGTAGTCGTGGGGGTCGATCTTCGGGCGGAACTTGATCTCCTTGACCTCCACCCGGGCCTGCTTCTTCCGCGCCTCCTTCTGCCGGATGTCGCGCTCGTACTTGTACTTGCCGTAGTCCATGATCCGGCAGACGGGCGGGTCGGCCTGGGGCGCCACCTCCACGAGATCGAGGTCGAGCTCCTGGGCCCGCCGGAGCGCCTCCTGGATCGGGACGATGCCGATCTGCTGCCCGTCCGGCCCCACCAGGCGGACCTGGGGCGCCCGGATCCTCTCGTTCAGGCGCGGATCAGTCGATACCCCGCATCACCCCCTCACAGACGTCGAGCACCGACGCTCGGCCGGCGCTCGGGACGTGCACCCGTGGACGGACCAACGGCCTGAGTATAGGGCCGGGTCGCGGGGGTGTCGATGGCGGGGCCGCCGGCTAGGAGAGGGGCCGGACGTTCGCCGCCTGCTTGCCCTTCGGGCCGTCGACGATGTCGAACTCGACCTGCTGGCCCTCGGTCAGGCTGCGGTAGCCCTCGCCCTGGATCGCGGTGTAGTGGACGAAGACGTCGTCCCCGTCGGGGCGCGAGATGAACCCGTAGCCCTTCTCGTTGCTGAACCACTTCACGGTTCCCTGCGTTGCCAACCCTGCGACCTCCTTGCGTCGAGCCGCGCGAGCGTAGCACCTGAACGGTGGTACAGCAACGCGGCCCCGGCCCTCACCACCCGGGCTCGAGGGGACGCCCGTAGTCGTCCTGGAGCCGCACCGTGTCGTCCTCGGTCGTGTAGCCGTAGGCGATCTCGAGCACGCGGCCCCGTCGCTCCCCGCGGTTCCTGATCTGGTGGGCGGTCTCGGCGGGGACCGTGAACTCGTCCCCGGGCCTCGCGTCGATCACCCGATTGCCGATCTGGAGCTGGAGGCCCTCGTCGAGCACCACCCACACCTCGTCTCGGAGCTGGTGGTAGTGGACGCTCGTCTCCTGGCCGGGCTCGACCGTGATCACCCGGACCGACGCGGGCTGGTTGAGGGCGTAGGTCACGACCTTGCCCCATGGCTTGTCGATGATCACCGCGCCTCGCCCTCCCGCTTGGGGAGCTGCTCGAGGACGGACGCCATCTCGATCGCCGCCATCGCCGCGTCCCAGCCCCGGTTCCCCTGCTTGCCCCCCGCGCGGGCCTCGGCCTGCTCGGCCGTCTCGGCGGTGACGACCCCGAAGATCACCGGCACGCCGAGCTCCTCGCCGGCCCGCGCGATCCCGGCGGCGGCCTGCCCGGCCACGTGGTCGAAGTGCGGGGTCTCGCCCCTGATCACGGCCCCCAGGCAGATCACCGCGTCGTAGGCGCCCGAGGCGGCCAGGCGCCGTGCCGCGAGGGGGATCTCGAAGGCGCCGGGGACCCACACCACCTCCAGGTCGTCCTCCTCGACGCCGTGCCGGCGGAGGCAGTCCAGGGCCCCGTCGACCAGCCGCCGGACCACCGCCCCGTTGAACCTCGACGCCACGACAGCGAAGCGCCGCCCCCGCGCCTCGTAGCTCCCCACCACCTCCCTCACCGCGTCCCCCCTTCGCCGGCCGGGATCTCCGCGAGGTCCAACGCCTCCAGGAGGTGCCCGAGCTTCTCCCGCTTCGTCCGGAGGTAGCCGATGTTCTCCGGGGTGGGCCGGGTCTCGAGGGGGATCCGCTCCACGATCGAGAGCCCGTACCCCTCGAGCGCCACGAGCTTGGAGGGGTTGTTCGTGAGCAGCCGCATCGAGCGGACCCCGAGGTCGCGGAGGATCTGGGCGGAGGTCCCGTAGTCGCGGGGGTCGGGGGGGAACCCCAGCTCCTCGTTGGCCTCGACCGTGTCCCGGCCCCGCTCCTGCAGCTCGTAGGCCCGGAGCTTCTGCGCCAGGCCGATGGCCCGGCCCTCGTGCCCGCGGAGGTAGAGGACGACCCCGCGGCCCTCCGCGGCGATGAGGTCCAGGGCACGGCGGAGCTGGGCGCCGCAGTCGCAGCGGAGCGACCCGAAGACGTCGCCCGTGAGGCACTCGGAGTGGACCCGGACCAGGACGTCCTCCCCCTCCCCCAGATCCCCCGCGATCAGGGCGAGGTGGGTCCGACCGTCGATCCGGCTCTCGAAGGCGACGGCCCGGAACGGCCCGCGGGCGGTGGGGATCGTGGCCTCCGCGATCCGCTCCACGAGGCGCTCCCGCCGCCGGCGGTAGGCGATCAGGTCGGCGATGGAGATGATCCTGAGCCCGTGCTGGCGGGCGATCCGCACGAGCTCCGGGAGGCGCGCCATCGAGCCGTCCGGGTTCAGCACCTCGCAGAGCGCGCCCACGGGCTGGAGCCCGGCGAGGCGCGCCAGGTCCACGGCGGCCTCGGTGTGCCCCGCCCGCTCCAGGACCCCGCCCGGCTTGGCCCGGAGCGGGAAGACGTGGCCCGGCATCCGGAGGTCCTCGGGCCGGGTGCGGGGGTCGGCCGCGGTCCGGATCGTCGTGGCCCGGTCGTGCGCGCTGGTCCCGGTCGTGGTCCCCTCCCGGGCGTCGATCGAGACGGCGAAGGCGGTCCCGTGGCTCTCGCGGTTCTGCTCGACCATGAGCGGGATCCCGAGCGCGTCGAGCCGCTCGCCCGCGGCCGGCATGCAGACGATGCCGCGGCCGTGGGTCACCATGAAGTTGATGGCCTCGGGCGTGGCCTTCTCGGCGGCCATCACGAAGTCGCCCTCGTTCTCCCGGTCGGCGTCGTCCACGACGATCACGATCCGGCCGCGGCGGATCTCGTCGATCGCCTCCTCGATCGTCGCGAACACCGACCCCGTCCCCTGCTCCCCGTTCCCGCTCATCCCCCCCGGCCCCCTCCGGCGCCGGCCGCCGGGACCGCCCCGGCCAGCAGGCGTTCCACGTGCTTCGCGATCACGTCCACCTCGATGTTGACCGGGTCGCCCGGCCGCACCGCCCCGAGCGTCGTGGCGCGCCGCGTGTGCGGGATGAGCGCCACGCGGAAGGCGTCGCCGTCGATCCCCGCCACCGTGAGGCTCACCCCGTCCACCGCCACCGAGCCCTTCTCCACGAGGTAGCGGGCGAGCCCGCCGGGCGCCCGGACCGTGAGGACCGCGCCCCCGCGGCCGTCGGGCTCGACGGCCACCACCTCCCCCACCCCGTCCACGTGCCCCTGGACGAGGTGGCCGCCCAGGCGGGTGAGGAGGGTGACCGGACGCTCGAGGTTCACGGGCTGGCCGGGCCGGAGGCGCCCCAGGCTCGTGCGGGCGAGGGTCTCGGGGGAGAGGTCGAAGGCCAGGGCCCCCTCGGGGCGCTCCACGACCGTGAGGCAGACCCCGTTCACCGCGACCGAGGCCCCGACCTCGCTCCCCTCCCGGGCGGTCCGGCAGCGCACGACGAGCCGTCCGCCGACCGCCGCCACCACCGCCCCCTGCTCCTCAACGATCCCGGTGAACATCGGCCTCCACCCGCAGATCCTCGCCCACGCGCCGGACCCCGATGATCCGGAGCCGGACCGCCTCCCCGACCGGCGCGAAGCCCTCCCCGGCGAGCGCCCCCGGGGCCGCCGCACCCCCCAGGAGCTTGGGGGCCAGGTACAGGACCACCCGGTCCACGCACCCCGCCGCCACCGCGGCGAAGGCCAGGGTCGGGCCGCCCTCGAGCAGCAGGTGCTGGACGTCGCGCTTGCCGAGGTGCTCGAGGAGGGCGGGGATCGACACGCCGCCCCCCCGCTCGGG
>DATLZM010000228.1:0-1904 GCA_035573995.1 Actinomycetota bacterium
CCGCGAGCACCGCGCCGGCGAGCCGGACCCAGCCCGGCCGGGGCGCGGCGAGGGCCACGGTGAACACGGCCGCGCCCGCGATCACCACGAGCTTCACCACGCCCGTGCTGACCCGTCCCTGCGCCAGGGCCCGGAGGTGCCCCCGGAGGCCGCGGGGGCCGCCGGGCACGAGGTCGTCCACGAGCCCCGCGGCGAACACCGCGGCGCAGCCCGCGAGGGCCGCCCATCCCGGGCGCCCCACCCCCCCGACCACCTCCGCCCCGACGGTCCACGCCACGGCCCCGGCCAGGACGAGCAGCCCGAGCGACCGCGGGAGGAGCACGCCGCGGTGGTTCGGCGCCGGCAGGAAGCGCCTCACCGGGCCCCCCGGCGTCGCCCCTCCCGGAGGAGGACCCGGAGCGCGGCGGCCGCGACGTCGATCCCCTGTCGCCCCCGGTGGGCGAAGCCCCGGAGCCCCCGGCCCGTGGGCCGGTGGCGGAGCCCGTCCACCGGCACCTCGACGACCCGGAAGCCCCGCCGGGCCGCCGCGATCGTCATCGCGGTCTCCAGGCCGAAGCCGGGGGCCAGGGGCCGGCAGGCCGAGAGCGCCCGGCCGGTGATCGCGCGCTGGCCGGAGAGCGGCGCGCGGACCTCGAGCCCGCCCAGGGCCCTGATCGCGCCCGACGCGAACCTGCGGACGATCCCGAACCCACCGCCGGGCTGCGGCGGCAGGACGGCGATCGCCAGGTCGGCCCGCCCGGAGACCACCTCCCGGAGCACCGGCGCCAGCCGCTCCGCCGTCGCGCCCAGGTCGGCGTCGGCGAAGAGCCAGACGTCCGCGGGCGGGAGCCGGCGGAGGGCGCCCTCGAGCGCCCTCCCCTTCCCCACCCGGCGGGGGACCCGGAGGACCGTCGCCCCGGCCCCGAGGGCGGCCGCCGCGGTCCCGTCGTCGGAGCCGTCGTCCACCACGACCACCTCGTCGAGCCCCGCCAACCGTCGGAGCGAGCGGACCGTGTCCCCGACCAGGGCGGCCTCCCGGTGCGCGGCCACGAGCGCCACGACGCGCCCGGGACCCTCCGCCGGCCGGCCCACCTCGCCCTCAGGCCGCGGGGGCGGGGATCAGCGAGTCGCCGTGCACCCCGTAGTGCCCGCCGCGCCCCTGGTCGATCAGGCGCTCGAGGCCCAGCACGAGGGCCGCCCCGCCCATCGAGGCGTCGAGGTCGTCCACGGTCACCAGGTCCTCGCCGGGGATCGTCCCGTCCTCCCGCAGGGCGGCCACGAAGCCGTAGGAGCTCTCGAGGCCTTCCGCCGCGGCGACCCACGCCCCGCGCGACGCCAGGGCCCGCGCGAGCGGCAGGAGGAAGGCCGACGGCGGGAGGGAGGGGTCCCCGTCGCCCCCGGCCACCAGCACCACCGCCTGGTCGGGCCCCCCGACCTCCCGCAGGTCGGCGAGCTCCGGGCCCACCGAGGCCAGGAACCCCCCCTCGAGGAGCCCCCGCAGCACGTCGGGCTGTTCCGGCCCTCCCCCCCGCCGGCTTCCCCCGATGGCGAGCCGCGCGGCGAGGGCCTGGGCGGCGAGGGCGGGCAGCTGGTCGGGGGGCGCGGCTGGCTGGCCGAGCAGGTCGGCGAGCCGGCCCTCCACCTCCGGGTCGGGGGAGGCGAGCTCCGGCCGGGCCGAGAGCACCGCCACCTCCCGGGCCCCCGCCTCCGACAGCGCCCGGCGGGCGTCGGCCAGGAGCGAGGGGTCCACGCCCTCCTGGGTCACCACCACGGCCTCGGTCCCGACGAGCCGGTCCCGGGTGAGGTACGGGAGGACCTCGGAGACGAAGGCGTCGAGCAGCTCGACCTCGCCCTGGAGGCGTTCGGCCCGACCCTGCCACTGCTCGGTCTCCCGCTCCAGCTCCCGGATGAGGCGGGGGCTGATC
>DATLZM010000229.1:0-7995 GCA_035573995.1 Actinomycetota bacterium
GGAGCCCCACAGCACGATCAGGTCCGTGTTCTCGATCTCCTCGTACGAGCTGGTGCCGCCCCCCGCACCGAACACCGTGGCCAGACCGACCACGCTCGGCGCGTGTCAGGTGCGGTTGCAGCTGTCGATGTTGTTGCTGCCCAGGACCTGGCGGATGAACTTCTGCGCGAGGAAGTTCACCTCGTTCGTGGCCTTGGAGCAGCTGAACACCCCGACGCCGTTCGGCCCGTGGGCCTCGCGGGCCGCCCGCAGCCCCTCGGCGGCGCGGTCGAGCGCCTCCTCCCAGCTCGCGGGGCGGAACCCGTCGCCCTCGCGGACCAGCGGCTCGGTGAGCCGGGTCTGCGCCTTGCCCATCGTTCCCTCCCTCGGACGACGCGCCATCGCCCTCGGACGACTCTCGAACATCCTACGACCGCGCGCCGCCGCGCGGCGGGGACGTCGCTCAGCGCGCGACCCGCTCGGGGTGCGCGTAGACGTTGAACCGGCCCCCGCGCACGAAGCCCGCCACGGCGATGCCGAGCCGGTCCGCGGCCTGCACGGCGAGCGAGGAGGGGGCCGACACCGCCGCCACCACCGGGATCCCCGCCACCGCCGCCTTCTGGACGATCTCGAACGACACGCGGCCGGACACCTGCAGGATCCGCTCGGAGAGCGGGAGCTCGCCCCGGAGGACCGCTTCGCCGACCAGCTTGTCCACGGCGTTGTGCCGCCCGACGTCCTCCCGGACCGCGAGCAGGTTGCCCTCCCCGTCGAAGAGCCCCGCCGCGTGGAGGCCGCCGGTGAGCTCGAACACCCGCTGGGCGCGGCGGAGCTCGTCGGGCAGGCGGGCCAGCACCTCCGCCCGCACCGCGAACCCCGGCGGCAGCGGGGCGCACCGGATCTCGACGTCCTCGAGCGCGGCCTTCCCGCAGACCCCGCAGCTCGACGTGGCGTAGAAGTTCCGCCGGAGCGAGGCGGGGTCGAGGGGGCGGGCCAGCTCCACGGTCACGACGTTGAACCGCTGCTCCTCGGGCCCGGGGTCCTCGCAGTAGGAGACCCGGACCACGTCCTCGCGTCCGCCGATCAGCCCCTCGGTGTAGAGGAACCCGCAGGCGAGCTCGAAGTCGCCCCCCGGCGTCCGCATCGTCACCGCCACCGAGATCGGCCCCTGGCCCGGCCCCCGGGCCCGGATCTCCATCGGCTCCTCGGCGGCCAGGCGGTCGGTCCGCTCGATGGCGCGCCCGTCGCGGACCGCGACCACCCGGGCCGTCGTCACGTTCCTCCGGACCGCCGCATCCGCCACGGGGCCATCATCGCAGCCCCCGCGCTGAGCGGCCAGGCCCCGGGCCCCGGTGCGCAGCGCGCGACGGCCCCGGGGCCCGCCGCCCCCGGTTCCGCTATCCTCGCCGCGACCCGATGGAGAGCTCCCTGGACATCGCGCAGCGGGCCAGGCTCCGGCCGATCCTCGAGGTGGCGGCCGAGGCCGGCCTCGAGGAGGCGGAGGTCGAGGCCTACGGTCGGTACCGGGCGAAGGTTGACGCGGCCGCCGCCCTCGCCCGGCTCCGCGACCGGCCGGAGGGCAAGGTCGTGCTGGTCACCGCCGTGACCCCGACCAAGGCGGGCGAGGGGAAGACCACCACCTCGATCGGCCTGGCGCAGGGGCTCGGGCGGCTCGGCGTCCGGGTCGCCCTCTGCCTGCGGGAGCCCTCGATGGGGCCGATCTTCGGGATCAAGGGCGGCGGGACGGGGGGCGGGCGGGCCCAGGTCGTGCCCATGGAGGACATCAACCTCCACCTGAACGGGGACTTCCACGCGGTCACGGCCGCCCACGACCTCCTCGCCGCGGCCCTGGACGCCTCCCTGTACCACGGCAACCCGCTCGGGATAGACCCCTGGACGATCTCCTGGCCCCGGTGCCTGGACGTGAACGACCGGGCGCTGCGGAACGTCGTGATCGGCCTGGGCGGGCGGGCCCACGGGGTCCCCAGGGAGTCGGGGTTCGTGATCACGGCCGCCTCGGAGGTGATGGCGATCCTCGCCCTGGCCTCCGACCTCCGCGACCTCCGGGCGCGCCTGGGCCGGATCGTGGTGGCCGAGACCCGCGACGGCCGGCCCGTGACCGCCGAGGACCTCCGGGCGGCGGGGGCGATGGCTGCGATCCTGCGCGACGCGATCCGCCCCAACCTGGTCCAGACCCTCGAGGGCCAGCCGGCCTTCGTCCACGCCGGGCCCTTCGGGAACATCGCCCACGCCAACAGCTCGGTGGTGGCCGACCGCGTGGCCCTGAAGCTCGCGGACGTCGTGGTGACCGAGGCCGGGTTCGGCGCGGACCTCGGGTTCGAGAAGTTCTGCCACATCGTCTGCCCCACCGCCGGGATCCGCCCGTCGGCGGCCGTCGTGGTGGCCACGGTCCGGGCCCTCAAGTCCCACGGCGGCGCGCCGTTCGAGCGCCTCGGCGAGGAAGACCCGGAGGCGCTCAAGCGGGGCTCGGAGAACCTCGCCGCCCAGCTCGAGGTGGTCCGGGCCTTCGGGGTCCCGGCGGTGGTCGCCGTGAACCGCTTCCCCACCGACACCCCCCGGGAGCTCGCGCTCCTCGAGGAGCTCGCCCGGGAGGCCGGGGCGTCCCGGGTCGCCCTCCACGAGGCCTTCGCCCGGGGCGGGGAGGGCTGCGAGGAGCTCGCCCGGGCCGTCCTCGAGGCCCTGGAGGAGCCCTCGGACTTCCGGCCGCTCAACCCCCCCGGGACGCCGCTCCGGGAGCAGATCGAGCGGATCGCCACCCGCCTCTACGGGGCCGACGGCGTCGACCTCCTCCCCCAGGCCGAGCGGGACCTCGAGCGCCTCCGGGCGCTGGGGCTCGGGGCCGCCCCGGTCTGCATGGCCAAGACGCACCTCTCGATCTCCCACGACCCCTCCCTCCTCGGCCGGCCGCGGGGCTTCCGGCTCCCGGTCCGGGCCCTCTTGCCCTCGGCCGGGGCGGGGTTCGCGGTGGCGCTCTGCGGGGACATCCAGCGGATGCCGGGCCTGGGGCGCGAGCCCGCCTTCACCCGGATCGACCTGGACGACGACGGCCGGATCACCGGGCTGGCGTAGCGGACCCCAGCCCACGGAGCGGTCGAAGCCCGAGCCGCGGGCAGGAGCGTCAGCCCGGGTCCATCTGGGGTTCGGGCCCGATCGCGGGGTCACACGAGGTCGGGCCCCGCTCGCTCCGGCGGCCCCCCATCTTCGGGTTCACCGACGAGCGCCCGGACCGCGCGCTCCGCCGCGGCGGGCGTGACCAGGCTGAGGAGATCCCCGGCCCGCAGGACCGTGCTCGGGTCCGGGAAGATCAGCTCCTCGCCGCGTTGGAGCGCGACGACCACGGTGCCCGGGGGCCACCCCGCGTCGGCGACGGTCCTGCCGACCACGGGGGCCTCCGCGTGGATCCGCTCCTCGACGAAGATGGAGGCGGCGAAGACGGTGCGCAGACCGCGCAGGCTGGCGAGCAGTGCCCGTCGATAGGCGGCGACGAGCTCCCCCATGCCGACCACCCCCGCGACCCGGCGCTCCCCGTCCAGGACGGGCACGGAGATGACGTGCTCGGCAGCGAGGACCTCCATCACGTCTTCCAGGGTCGCGTGCACTGGCACCGCGGGGGCCGTGGCGTCCGCGACGGCGGCGATATCGCGGCCGGGGTCGGCCTTGCCTAGCTCATCGAGGGCGACCGTTCCCCGGTACGTGCCCCGAGGGCTCGCCACGGGTGCGCGGGGGAGCCCGAGGGTGACCATGAGCTCCGCCGCCTCGCGCACGGGCGTGCGTTCATCGAGGACGAGCCTCGGGGGACGCATGGCCTCGGTGACCGGGATCGTGGCGAGGAGCGGCATACCGAAGCGGACCCTGTGCGCCGGCGACTCCATCCGGTTCCGCAGCTGGTTCTCGTAGATCGTCGCGTCGCCCACCACCGCGGCGGCGATGCCCACGGCCACCATCGCGGGTGCGAGCATCTCGAGGGTTCCCGTCATCTCCGCCACCATCAGCATGACCGCGAGGGGGGCGTGGGCGACGCTCCCGAAGCACGCGATCATCCCGACGACGACGAAGGGCGCTGGGTCCTGCGGCACCGCCGGAAGACCGTGGAGGAGGCGCCAGAGGGCGGCCCCCGTGAAGCCCCCGATGACCATGCCCGGCCCGAAGATCCCGCCCGAGCCGCCCGAGCCGATCGACAGCGAGGTCGCGAGGATCTTGGCGAAGGGGAGGGCGATCACGAGCCACAACGGGAGCGAGAGGAGGCCGGGCCCCATGGCGAGCTGGACCCACCCGTACCCGGTCCCCAGCACCTGCGGCATGGCGAGCGCGAGCAGACCGACGAGGAGGCCGCCGATCGCGGGCTTCCACAGGTCCGCGCCGGGCAGCCGCCGCCGCAGCCGGATGGCCCCGTAGAAGGCGCGCGCGTACAGGCGACCGACCAGGCCCGCCACGAGACCGAGCAGCCCGTAGGCTCCGAGCTCGGCCGGGTGACGGAAGCGGTAGGCCTCGGACGCTCCGAAGATCGGTGAGAACCCCTCGACCGCGCCGAAGGCGGCGAAGGCGACGATGGAGGCGACGAGGGACGGGACGAGGGCCTCGGCCTCGACGTCGTCCCGGTACAGGATCTCGGCGCCGAGCACCGCGCCGCCGAGCGGGGCCCGGAAGATCGCGCCGATCCCCGAGGCGATGCCGACCGTGACGGCCATCCGCGCGTCGCGCGGGGTGAGATCCAGCCAGCGGGCGAGCATCGAGCCGAAGCCCGCGCTGATCTGGGCCGTCGGTCCTTCGCGTCCGGCCGACCCACCGGACCCGATCGTGATGGCCGAGGCGGCGATCTTCACGAACGCGACACGTGCCCGGATCCCTCGTGGGTTGTGGTGGACGGCGGCGATCGCGGCGTCGGTGCCGTGCCCCTCGGCCTCCGGCGCGAAGCGGAAGACGAGGAGCCCGCTGATCAGGCCCCCGAGGCCGGTCACGAGCGGGATCGCCCAGGGCCGTGCGAGGTGCGAGCCGGATCCCATCGTGGCGCCCTCGCCGAACGGGGCCGGAGGCCGATACCCGGCCAGGATGCCGAGGAACAGGTGGCCGGCCCATCGGAGGGAGGCGTTGAAGGCGATCGCGCCGAGCCCCCCGACGAGCCCGATGACCGTGCCGAGGATGAGCCACTTCCGCAGGTACCCGGCCCGTCGGAGGAGGATCGAGATCCGCTCCACGGAACGCCGCGCGCGCCCGCGGAGGTCGCCGAGGACGCTCGGGGCCCCCACCTCGCGGGCCATCAGCGCGCTGCCCCCGCGAGGAGCATGTCGAGGGCGCGCCGGACGTTGGTCCACCGGAACCCGCTGGGGTCCAGCGCGTGGTGGAGCATGAGCCCGTCGCCGAGGGCGAGCACGATCGCCGCGAGCGCGTTGGAGGGGAGGGGGGCGAGCTCGCCTGCCTCGATCGCGCGGTCGATCCACGAGCGCAGGACCGCGCGGCGCTCGGCCATGGCGGCGCGCCAGCGCTCGCGCACCTGCGGGTCCGAGGACATCTCGGCCCACAGGTCGGCGGGGAGCTGGAGCGTGCCGGGGTCTTCCCCTCGCTCGAGCATCGCGCGGGCGAACCGGCGGAGGCGCTGGGTCCCGCTCGGGTCCTCTCGCTCCACGTCCTCCATGAGCGAGCGGACCGAGGCCGCCTCCTCATCCAGCAGCGCGAGCAGCAGGTCGTGCTTGCCCTCGAAGTAGGTGTAGAAGGCGCCCTTGCTCACGCCCGCCTCCCTGCACACGTCGTCGACGGTGAGCGAGCGGTAGCCGGCTCGCGCGAGGAGGCGCCGAGCGGCGTCGACGAGGGACCGTCGCCGCTCCGTGCGCTGCGCCTCCTCGATCCGTGGCACCACGCCGTCCTCTCGCGGATCCGAAAGAAACCGACCAGTCAGTTTACATCTGGGGGCTGGGGCCGAGGTGCGGGGCCGAGGTCAGCGCAGCGGTGGAGCTGCGGGGGGGCCACACCCGCCGGCTCCTCGAGCGATCCCCCGATGCCGGCGGGGTGGCATCGCGATCCGCAGCGCCGATCCGGGGTCCGAACAACCGGGAGGACCGACGCGCGCCTGCTCCAGCGGCCATCCCCGACCACCCGGCCGACGCGCGGATCCAGTCACATCCGCGGGCGGCGCTTCTCGGGGTCGTGGATCGAGAGGGGGGCCACGGTGGCGGGGACGGTGTCCTCGCCGAGGGCGACCTCCACCGCGTTCCCCACCCGGGCCTCCTCGGTCCGCAGGACCGCCAGGCCGATCACGCCGAACCGGGGGCTCTTCGTGGGGCTCGTCAGGACGCCCACCGGCTCCCCCTCCTTCGTGACCTCCGCCCCGTACTCCGGGACCTCGTCGGCCTCGAGCACGAGTGTGACGAACCGGTTCGGCGGACGCCTCGCCACCGCCCGCAGCCGCGCCTTCCCGAGGAACTCCCCGGGCGCGTCGAGGGCCACGAGCCGGTCCATCGAGAAGTCGTAGGGGGTCCGGGTGTGGGGCTCGTAGTCGTAGTCGGTGACGATCAGCCCGGC
Source organism: Actinomycetota bacterium (assembly GCA_035573995.1). Taxonomy (GTDB): domain Bacteria; phylum Actinomycetota; class UBA4738; order UBA4738; family HRBIN12; genus DATLZM01. The sequence continues at coordinate 6,517 of DATLZM010000229.1, forward strand.
CTCGATCCGGAGGATCTCGACCGCCGCGACCCCGAACGGAACCGCCCCCGCCCGGACCAGCACCTCCCACAGGTCCGGCGCCCGCTCGGGGGTCGTGAACAGCTCGTAGCCGAGCTCGCCCCCGAAGCCGGTCCGCGAGAGCCACACCGGCACCCCGCCCACCTCCACCTCCTGGGGGACGAACCGGAAGTAGCGGAGGGCGGAGAGGTCCACGTCGGTGAGGGGCTGGAGGAGCTCGCGCGAGCGGGGCCCCTGGAGCCCGACGTGGGGCATCCGGAGCGTCACCGCCTCGATCTCGACGTCCATCCCCTCCGTCACGCGCGCGAAGAAGTCCGCGTGCCCCCCGGAGTTCGTCATCACCCAGGCCCGGTCGGGGCCGAGCTTGTACACGGTGCCGTCGTCCACCATGAGCCCCTCCTCGTCGAGGAACGCCCCGTAGCGGACCTGGCCCACCTCCAGGCCGAGCACGTCGTTGGAGTGGACGAGCTGCGCGGCCCGGAGCGCGTCGGGCCCGTGGAACTCCCACTTGTTCAGGGGCGAGACGTCCCAGACCCCGACCGCCTCGCGGACCGCCCGATACTCGGCCTCGACGTCGCCGAACCCCTCGGTCCAGTACCAGCCGCCCTCGGCCACGAAGGTCGCGCCCATGGCGGCCTGGGCGTCGTAGAACGCCGAACGGATGGGCTCCCCGCCTCCCATGTCGACCCTCCTCGGACCCGGACGCCCACGCTGTATACGCGGTCTTGAACGATGGTTCAAGTCATCCGCGGCAGCGGATGACCTCGCGGTCGGTCACGACCGCGTCCACCGGCACGTCCCCCGGCCCGTGGGGGACCTCCTCGACGAGCTGGAGGTGGAAGCAGATCCCCACGCGGAGGGCATCGGGCCGGGTGCGCGGGAGGAACCGGTCGAAGTACCCCCCGCCGTAGCCGACGCGGTAGCCCCGGCGGCAGAACGCGAGGCCCGGGACCACCACGACGTCGAGCTCGTCCGGGGGGACGACCCCGCCGTCCACGGGCTCCAGGGCCCCGAACGGCGCCCGGGCCACGGCGTCGCCGGGACGGTAGGCCCGGGCCTCGATCTCCCCCCCGGCGAGCTTGGGCAGCGCGACGAGGCGCCCCTCCCGGGCCAGGCGCTCGACGATCCCCTCGGTCGGCACCTCCGAGCCGAACGAGGAGAACACGAGGACCGCGCGGGCCCGGGCGAGCTCGGGGAGCGCGAACAGCCTGGCCTCGAGCGCTCGGCCCATCGCCCGCCGCTCCCGCTCGGGCAGCGCGTCCCGGAGCGCGCGGACCCGGGCCCGGAGCTCCCGCTTGGCCGCCCGGAGGGCGTCGGGCCCGCTCACGCCCGGCCCCGGAGGCGCGGGAGGACCGCCCGGGCCAGGAGCTCCACGCGGTCGGGGGGCCCGGCCGGCACCAGCACGGCCCAGGTGGCCCCGGCGTCTGCCAGCCGGTCCAGGAACCCCACCAGCGAGTCCGC
>DATLZM010000230.1:0-3750 GCA_035573995.1 Actinomycetota bacterium
ACCCGCCGGCGCCTCGCCCACCACGGCCACCGAGATCACGACCCGATCGGCCCGGGAGAGGTCGCCCCCCACGAGCCAGAGCGCGTGCTCGTCGCAGGCGCGCCGCATGCCCCCGTACAGCTCCGCCACCCAGGGCTCCCCCACCTCCGGGGGCAGCCCCAGCCCGACGACCGCGTAGCGGGGGCTCCCGGCCATCGCCGCGACGTCCGAGACGTTCACGGCGATCGCCTTCGCGCCGAGGTCCCGGGGGGTGGTCCGGGAGCGGTCGAAGTGCACGCCCTCGAGCAGGAGGTCGGTCGTGAGGAGCAGATCGCCCCGGGGAGCGGCGAGGACCGCCGCGTCGTCGCCCACCCCCACGCGCACCTCCGGCCCGGGTCCCGAGAGCACCCGGGCGATCGCCGCCACGAGCCGGTCCTCGACCGGTTCCATCCCGTCCCACCCACGGTCCTCGGGCGCGCCACCCCGGCGCGGGGCCCCGACCTGTGGTCCGTTAGGATAGGGGCCTCGCGCGGAGCGGGATGAGGCCCTCCGCCGGACACGAGGAGAGATCACCGTGCTCACCAGCGTCGAACGGACCGTCTACGAGAACCCCGATCCGGCCGAGCTGCGGAAGTTCACCGAGGAGATGCCGAACTGCCGGATCACGGAGTTCGGCAACGTGAACGTCCAGACCCGGGTGACCTCGCGGAGCGCCGGCAGCACCTACGTCGTCACCGACGACCCGTCCCGGGCCTCGGGGAAGACCATGCCCCGGGAGGAGTACGAGCGGATCGCCGCGATGCAGGAGGCCTACCTCCGCGACAAGGACCTGCTCGTGATCGACGGCTACATCGGCAACGACCCGTCCTTCCGCACCCCCGCCCGCCTCACGATCGAGAAGGCCAACGCGAACATCGCCGGGATGCAGCAGAAGCTGTACTTCCCGCGGACCTCGGGCGAGCCCGAGCTCCACGTGATCTACACCCCGAACCTCGCGGCCCCCGGCTACCCCGACGACCGGGTGATCGCGGTCGACCTCGAGAACGGGATCACGCGCGTCCTCAACTCCGACTACTTCGGGGAGTCGAAGAAGGGCGGCCTCCGGATGTGGAACCGGATCGTCTACGACCGCGGGGGCCTCGCCCTCCACGCCGGCTGCAAGGTGGTCCCCACCCCGGCCGGGGAGCGGGTCTTCCTGATCATCGGGCTGTCGGGGACCGGGAAGACCACGACCACGTTCACCACCCAGAACGACTCGCTCCCGGTGCAGGACGACTTCGTGGCCCTGATGCCGGGGGGGAAGATCCACGGCTCGGAGAACGGCTGCTTCGCGAAGACGTTCTCCCTCGACCCGGACTTCGAGCCGAACATCTACAACGCGGTCACCAGGCCCGACTCCTACCTCGAGAACGTCTACCAGGACGAGCACGGCCGGGTGAACTTCTTCGAGACCTCCTACACGAAGAACGGCCGGGCCGTGTTCGGGATGGAGGCCCTGGGGAGGTTCCGCGACGCCCGCGACGTGGGGCCCGTCGACTTCCTCCTGATCCTGAACTGGAACGAGAACATCATCCCCGCGGTGGCCAAGCTCTCCCAGGTGCAGGCCGCCGCCTACTTCATGCTGGGCGAGACCACCGGCACCTCGGCGGGGGGCAAGGACGAGGAGGGGAGGTTCCTCCGGGTCCCCGGCACGAACCCGTTCTTCCCGCTCCCCCACGGGCTCCAGGGCAACCGGATCCTCGAGCTGCTCGACTCCCACCCGATCGAGGTGTTCCTCATGAACACCGGCCGGGTCGGGGGGCGGCAGGACGACGAGCGCTCCAAGAAGGTCCAGATCCCCCACTCCTCGGCGATCGTGAAGGCCATCGCCGAGGGGACGATCACGTGGACCGAGGACGACGACTTCGGCTACCTCGTGGCCGAGGACGTCCCCGGGATCGACGACCGCGAGCTGCTCCAGCCGCGCCGGCTCTACGAGCGACAGGGCCGGATGCAGGAGTACCGGGCGTTCGTCGAGCGGTTCAAGGCGGAGCGGCGGGCCCACCTCGAGGGGTTCCCACACCTGTCCCGGGAGATCGTCGAGGCCGTCGGCTGAGCCGGGTCCGCGGCCGGCGCCGCCCCAGGGCGTGCCCGGTCACGAACTGGAGGGCGGCCAGGACCACGGGCAGCATCAGGTACCACCGGAGGCCCGAGAACTCGTCCAGGAACGGGCGGCCGCCCGGGGCGTCCACGAGGGCGGTGAGGACGAACAGGCCGGCGAACGCGAACCACATCCCGACGCGCCCCGTGAGGTACAGGGCGTAGAGGAGGTGGTCGACGGGGTCGGTCCCCTCGAAGGGCCGCCGGCCCCAGTACCAGAGCGACCGGAGGCCCAGCCCGCCGAAGGCGGCCGCCAGGGCGAACTCGACCGCGTCCACCTCAGGGACCGACCTCCTGCGCCACCCGGGCCAGCGCCGCGATGACCTCCTCGTCGGTGGTCTGGTCGAAGCGCCGGTACCACTCGCCCACGGCGAAGAACGGCTCAGGCGTCTCGAGGACCACGACCTCGTCGGCCTCCCGGGCGAGCTTGGGGACCGAGCCCGGCGGGGCGACCGGCACGGCGAGGACCACGCGGGCCGCCCCCTGGGCGCGCGCCCACCGGAGCGCCGCGATCGCCGTCCCGCCGGTCGCCACGCCGTCGTCCACGACGATCGCCGCCTTCCCCCCCACGTCCACCGGCGGCCGGCCGGCCCGGTAGACCCGCTCCCGCCGCTCGATCTCCCGCTCCTCCGCCTCGATCTCCCGCTCCAGGTACTCCTCGGTGACCCCCAGGCGCTCGATCAGCCACTCGTCGAGCACCCGCACCCCCGGGGCGATCGCCCCCAGGCCGAGCTCGGGGTTCCCCGGCGCCCCGATCTTGCGCGGGACCACCACGTCGAGGGGGAGCCCGAGGGCTCGGGCGACGGCCTCGCCCACGATCACCCCGCCCCGGGGGATCGCGAGGACGACCGCGTCGGCCCCCTTGTAGCGGGCCAGGGCCACCGCCAGCCGCTCCCCCGCCTCCACGCGATCGGCGAAGATCACGGCAGCCTCCCGGCGCCGCGGCCCCGCGGCGCGTCCCCCAGCCTACGCCTCCCGCGGTCGGGGTGCGCGGCCCGCCGCGCGGAGGAGCGTCTCCTCGATCTCCTCGGCCGGGCAGCCCTTCACCAGGTAGGCGGAGGCGCCGGCGGCGAGCGCGTCCGCCCGGAGCCGGTCGTCGTCGTAGGCGGACAGGAACACGACCGCCACGCCCGGGGTCCGGGCCCGGAGCCGGCGCGTCACCTCGGGTCCGGGGACCGTCGGGATCTTCGCGTCGAGCAGCACGACGTCCGGGGAGAGCCGCTCCACCGCCTCCACCACCGCGCCCCCGTCGTCGAGCTGGCCGACGACCTCGAACCCCACGATGCGGAGCAGGTCGACGAGCGCGGTCCGCGCGGGCTCGTCGTCCTCGACCACGAGGACCCGCACGGGACGAGGGCCTCCGGCGGTCGACACGTGGGCCATCATCGGCACCGGGAAGCTCGAGGTGAAGGTACCCTCCGACGCAACGGGCGAGGTCGGGGCGGCGCGTTTGCGGGGGGCGCGGGGCGACGGCTAGCATCGGGGCCCGAACGGAGGAGGTGACCGTGGTCCAGGCGTACATCCTCATCCAGACCGAGGTGGGCAAGGCCGCGCAGGTCGCGAAGGAGGTCCGCGAGATCAAGGGGGTCACCGAGGCCGAGGACGTCACCGGCCCCTACGACGTGATCGTCC
>DATLZM010000231.1:0-1454 GCA_035573995.1 Actinomycetota bacterium
GGCGGGGGCGATGATCGACGGCGACGGGCGGACGGTGCTGCACGTGAAGAACGGCGGCGCCAGCCCGATCACGGTCACCGTGCAGACCCCGGAGCAGCGGGCCGGGCTCGACGTCGCCGAGCGGCAGGTGTCGGTGCCGGCCGGCGGGGACCGGTTCATCGGGCCGTTCCCGATCCCGACCTACAACCGGAACACCACGCCCGACCAGGGCAAGGTCTACATCGACTTCTCGGCCGTGACCTCGGTCACCGTGGCGGCGCTCGGGTGGTGAGGCCTCGGTGGCCCTCGCCCCGGAGGACGTCGTCCCGGCCACGAAGCAGCTGCTCGAGCAGCGGGACCGCGAGCGACCCCGGCTCGATCGGATCTGGCTCTACGTCACCGACCCGGACCCGGGGGTGAGCCTCGGCCCGGAGGTCGCCGGCAGGCTGCAGACGATCGGCCCGCTGCGCTGGCTCCCGCAGGGAGCCCCCGCCGAGGTGCGGCGGCTGGCGGAGATCTCGCGGGTGAACATGCTCCGCTACATCGTCGAGCACTCGGTGCAGGCGCTCTACGTGGACGGGTTCCGGGCGCCGAACGCGGCCGCTGAGGAGCCGGCCTGGGACACCTGGCAGCGCAACCGGATGGACGCCCGCCAGACCGCGGCTCACCGGGCGGCCCTGACCTACGGCGTGGCCTACGTCGTCGTCCTCCCGGGCGACCCGGTGGCCGCGCTCCGGCCCGTCTCCCCGCGGGCGCTCACGGCGGTCTACGGGGCGGACGACGAGTGGCCCGTCCTCGCCCTGGAGCGCCGGCGCTCGAGACGGCCCGGGGTCGCGCTCTACCGGCTCCTGGACGAGGAGAACGTCTGGTGGGTCGAGGTGGACGAGCCGGGCACCGTCACCCTCCTCCGGCAGGAGCGGCACGGGGTGGGCGTCGTCCCGGTGGTGCGGTTCCTCACCACCCTCGACGCCGAGCCGGAGTCGTGGTCGCGCGGGGAGGTCGAGCCGCTCATCCCGCTGCAGGACCAGATCAACGTCACCAGCTTCGGCCTCCTGGTCGCCCAGCACTACGGCGCCTTCCGCCAGCGCTACATCATCGGCTGGCTCGCCGAGAGCGAGGCCAAGGCCCTCGAGGCCTCCGCGCGGAAGCTCTGGACGTTCGAGGACGAGAACGTCAAGGTCGGCGAGTTCGGGCAGACCGACCTGAAGGGGTACCTCGACAGCAGGGAGGCGACGCTCCGGGCCCTCGCCACGGTCTCCCAGACCCCGGCGCACGAGCTCCTGGGCCAGCTCGTGAACCTGTCGGCCGAGGCGCTGGCGGCGATGGAGCGGTCCCACCGAGCGAAGATCGCCGAGCGCCAGGTCGTCTTCGGCGAGGCGTGGGAGCAGACGCTCGAGCTCGCCGCCGAGATCGACGGGCAGCCCTCGGACCCGGGGGCGTTCGTCCGCTGGCGGGACACCGAGGCCCGGTCGCTC
>DATLZM010000232.1:0-1972 GCA_035573995.1 Actinomycetota bacterium
AAGCACCTCCGGATGCATCTGGGGGGCCCGCTCGCCACGGGGCGCGGAGCCGCGCGAGCACGTCGCCCACGGCAGGCGCTGTCACAGCGGGCGGCGGGCCCGGATCCCCCGCCTCCCGGCGGCCGACGCTCCCGCGGAGGAAGCGGAGCGGCCGGCGCACGCGCAAGGACACCGGGACCCGCCCGACCACCCGCCAGCCCATCTTGAGGTAGCCCGGGAGGCTCTTCCCGTTGGGGGTGTTGAACACGAGGTCGGCCTCCCCCCGGAGGGCGTCGAGGGCCTCGAGCGTGAGCCGCCGGAAGATCCCGCGGCCCTGGTGGTCGGGGTGGGTCGCGGTGTCCACGGCCCGGACCGCGCGGACCTCCCGCCCGTCGAGCTCGAACCGCCAGCGGAGGAACGCGCGGAGCCCGACGATCCTCCCCCCGGCCTCCGCCACGAGCATCAACGAAGGCCCGAACGGGTTCGCCAGGTGCTTCCAGCGGAAGAACGCCGGGGATCGCTCGCCCGCGGGCCCCGGGCCGAGCGACGCGCGGAGGAGCGCGAGCACCTGCTCCTCGTCCTCGTCCCGGAAGGGGCGGGTGGCGAGCGCCAACTGAGCGGTGGTCACCTGAGCAGCTCCTCGTACACGTCCTCGATCCGCTGGACCGCGCGCCGCAGGTCGAAGTCGGCCGCGCGCCGGCGGGCCTCCTCCCCCATCCGCGCACGCCGGCCCGGATCGCCGAGGAGCGCCAAGATGGCCTCGGCGAGCGCGGCGGGGTCGCCGGGCGGGACGAGGAAGCCCTGGCGCCCGTCCTCGACGACCTCGGGGATCCCCCCGACCCGCGTCGCCACCACCGCCCGACCGAGGGCCATCGCCTCGAGGAGCGCGATGGGGAGCCCCTCCCGCTCCGAGGGGAGGACGAAGAGGTCGGAGGCCGCGGCGATCCGGGGGGCGTCCTCCCGGAGGCCGGCGAAGACCACGCTCCCATCGAGCCCGAGCGCACCGGCCTGCTCGCGGACCCGCGGCTCGGTCGGCCCCACGCCGGCCAGCACGAACCGCGCCTCGGGGAGCGACCGCCGCACGATCGACGCCGCCTCGAGGAGGTGCCGGTGGCCCTTGTGGACCTTGAAGTTCGCGACGGTCGCGACCACCGGCGCCCCCTCCGGGATCCCCAGGTCGGCCAGTACGCCGTCGGGGTTCGACCAACGCTCGAGGTGGTGGGGGTCCACCCCGTGGCGGAGGACCTCGACCGGCGGCATCCGGAGCCGTCGGAGGGCGCGGGGGTACCGGATGGAGGCCGCGACCTCGCCCGAGACCGCGAACACGTGGGAGTTCCCAGGGAACGTGAGCGCGTTCGCCCACCTCGTCGGGAGGCGGTACCGCGCCCACACATTGTGCTCGGTGTAGACGATCGGGATCCACCGGGGCAGCGCCACCCGGGCCACGGCCGCCGCGACGGGGGAGTGGACGTGCACGAGATCGATGCCGCGCTCGGCGACCAGCGAACGCAGCCGCGGGACCCACCCCGGGCGACCGTCCCCCCGCAGACAGTGCGCCGGGACCCCGGCCGCGGTGAGTTCCCCGACGAGCGCGTCCTTCCACGGCAGGAGGTACGCCACCTCGTAGCGGAACCGCTCCCCGAGCCGCGCGCAGCCCACCACGAGTCGCTCCGCGCCTCCTCGGCCGAGGCCCTTGATCAACAGGAGCGCTCGCTTCATGGCGTGTCCCGTCCTCTTTCGGAGGATCGAAGGAAGCCCGCGCCGTCCTCGGCAGGTCCCTCAGGCGGCCAGGCGCTGGTACAGCTCGAGGTAGCGAGGGGCCACGACCCGGATGTCGAACGATGACCGGCAGCGCTCCCGAGCCGCCGCCCCCAGGCGCTGCCGCAGCGCCTCATCGGCGAGGAGCGCGAGAACCCGCGCGGCGAGGCCGATGCGGTCGCCCGGCGGAGCGAGGAGCCCGGTCTGCCCGTCCACCACCACCTCGGGGATCCCG
>DATLZM010000233.1:0-4752 GCA_035573995.1 Actinomycetota bacterium
GGGCCCACGGAGCTCTAAGGGGCCCGCCGGCCCCGCCGGCGCGGGGCTTGCTAGGATGCCCGCGGCCCACGGCCCCGCGATGTTCGACGCGCTCACCGACCGCCTGGACGCCGTCTTCCGCAAGCTCCGCTCGCGGGGGAAGCTCCACCCCAAGCAGGTCGACGCGGCCCTGGCCGAGATGCGGACCGCGCTCCTCGAGGCCGACGCCGCGGCCTCGGTGGTGGACGACCTGCTCGAGCGGGTGCGCCGGCGCGCGCTCTCCGAGGAGGTGATGCGGAGCCTCACCCCCGCCCAGCAGGTGGTGAAGGTGGTGCGGGACGAGCTCACCGCGACCCTGGGCGGGGAGCACGTCCCCTTCCGGCTCCCGCGGGCCCACCCGGCGGTGGTGATGGTGGCGGGGGTGCAGGGCTCGGGGAAGACCACGGCCTGCGCCAAGCTGGCCCACCTCCTGCGCGGCGAGGGCAAGCGCGTGCTCCTCGTCGCCGCCGACCTCCAGCGCCCCGCGGCGGTCGACCAGCTGGTCTCGCTCGGGCGGGAGGTGGGCGTCGAGGTCGCCGCCGAGGGGCGGGACCCGGTGCGGGTGGCGCGGGAGGCGCTCAAGCGGGCCAAGCGCGAGGGCCACGACGCGATGGTCGTGGACACCGCGGGACGGCTCCACGTGGACCAGGAGATGATGCGGGAGGCGCGCCGGATCCGCGACGCCGCGGATCCCCACCACGTCCTCATGGCCTGCGACGCGATGACCGGGCAGGACGCCGTGGTCCAGGCCCAGGCCTTCCTCCGGGAGGTCGACCTCACCGGCTTCGTGCTCACGAAGCTCGACGGGGACGCGCGGGGCGGCGCCGCCCTCTCGATCACGGCGGTCACCGGCAGGCCCGTGTTCTTCGCCGGCACCGGGGAGCGGCCGGCCGACCTCGAGCCCTTCCACCCCGACCGGATGGCCCAGCGCATCCTCGGCATGGGCGACGTCCTCACGCTGATCGAGCGCGCGGAGCGGACCGTGGACCGGGGGAAGGCCGAGGAGGCCGCGCGACGGATGCTCGAGGCCCGCTTCACGCTCGAGGACTTCCTCGTGCAGCTCCGGGAGGTGCGCAAGCTCGGACCGATCCAGGACCTGCTCAAGATGCTCCCCGGGGTCCCCGGGGGGAAGGACGCCCTCCGCGAGCTGGCCGGGGGGGTCGACGAGGCGAAGCTCCGCCGGGCCGAGGCCATCATCCTCTCGATGACGCCGGAGGAGCGCCGGGAACCCGCTATCATCGGCGGCAGCCGGCGCGCGCGGATCGCGCGCGGCTCCGGCACCACGACCGCCCAGGTCAACGAGCTCCTGCGGGAGTTCGAGCAGGCCCGGAGGATGATGCGGACCCTCACCGGCGGGGGCAGGGGACGGCGGATGCCCAGGATCCCCGGGGTGCCCAGGCCGCCGGTCTGAGACGAGAGGAAGGCGAACGCCATGGCGACGAGGATCAGGTTGATGCGCCTGGGGGCGAAGAAGCGCCCCTTCTACCGCGTGGTGGTGGCGGACGCGCGGAGCCCCCGCGACGGCCGGTTCATCGAGAGCATCGGGAAGTACCACCCGCTGGGCGACCCGTCCCTGATCGAGATCGACGAGGAACGGGCCCTCCACTGGCTGCGGGTCGGGGCGCAGCCCAGCGAGCCCGTCCGCACCCTCCTCGAGAAGACCGGGATCTGGGAGCGGTTCCAGGCCGAGCGGCGGGGGGAGGGAGCCGCGTCGTGAGCGACGCCCCGGCGGCATCGGAGGGGGCGGAGGGCGACGACCTGCGGGGGCTCGTCGAGTTCCTGGCCCGCGAGCTGGTCGAGGACGAGGAGGCCGTGGTCGTCACGGAGGAGGAGGACGAGCGCGGCGTGCTCCTCAGGCTGAAGGTCGCGCCCGGGGACATGGGGAAGGTGATCGGCCGGGGCGGGCGCACCGCCCGGGCCATCCGACAGGTCGTGCACGCCGCCGCCGTGCGGCGGGGCCGGAGGGCGCACGTCGAGATCGTCGACGCCTAGATGCGCGAGCCGACCGTCGTCGTCGGCAGGGTCACGCGGGCGCACGGGATCCGGGGGGAGGTGGCGGTCCTGGTCCTCTCCGAGACCCCCGAGCGGTTCGCCGCGGACGCCACGGTCTTCCTCGAGGACGGCACGCCGCTCACGGTGGAGCGGTCCCGTCCCCACGGGGGGCGGCTCCTCGTGAAGTTCCGCGAGGTGGCGGACCGGACCCGGGCCGAGGAGCTCCGGGGCCGGCTCCTGGTCATCCCGGAGTCGATGCTGCCGCCGCTGCCCGAGGGGGCGTGGTGGCCCCACCAGATCGAGGGCTGCGAGGTCGTGACGGAGTCCGGGCGGTCCCTGGGCCGGGTCGTGGAGGTCGTGCCGAACCCCGCCAACGACCTGTGGGTTGCCCGCGCCGGCGAGACCGAGACGATGATCCCGGCCCTCCGCGACGTGCTGGTCTCGGTCGACGTCCGGGCCAAGCGGATCGTCGTGCGGGAGGTCCCGGGCCTCACGGCGCCCGCGGAGGGGTAGGCCGGGCGCGGTAGCCTGCGCCCGTGCGGATCGACGTGCTCACGATCTTCCCGGAGATCTTCGACTCCCCCCTCCGCGCGAGCCTCCTGGGCAAGGCCATCGCCGCCGGCCTCGTGGACGTGCGGGTCCACGACATCCGGGCCCACGCGACCGACCGGCACCGGAAGGTGGACGACGAGCCCTACGGCGGGGGCCCCGGGATGGTGATGAAGCCCGAGCCGATCTTCGCCGCCGTCGAGGCGCTGGGGCCCGGCCCCACGCGGATCGTCCTGCTCTCCCCGGCCGGGCGCCGCCTGGACCAGGCGCTCGTCCGCGAGCTGGCCCGGGAGCCCTGGATCGTCCTGATCTGCGGCCGGTACGAGGGCGTGGACGAGCGGGTCGTCGAGGGGCTCGGCGCCGAGGAGGTCTCGATCGGGGACTACGTGCTCTCCGGGGGGGAGCTGCCCGCGCTCGTCGTGATCGAGGCTGTCGCGCGGCTCGTCCCCGGCGTGGTGGGGAAGGAGGAGTCGCTCGCGCGCGAGTCGTTCGAGGAGGGGCTCCTCGACCACCCGCACTACACGCGCCCGGCGGAGTTCCGGGGGATGCGGGTCCCCGAGGTGCTGCTCTCCGGGGACCACGCCGCGATCGAGCGGTGGCGTCGAGAGGCCGCCCGGGAGAAGACCCGGCGCAACCGCCCGGACCTGCTCGACGGGGCGTGACCCCCCGCCCGTGCGGGGTGCCTCCGTACCCCGGATGGGGGACGCCGGGGCCCCCGTCGGGGGCTACCATCGGGGCGTCGACGTCCGTCCGTGAGGAGGGGGTGAAGGCCATGCTGACCGTGAGCGTGATCAAGGCGGACACCGGGGGGTTCGTGGGGCACTCCGCCGTGCACCCCCGGATGCTCGAGGTCGCGAGGGAGGCCGTGGCGGGCGCCGTAGGCGAGGTGCTCATCGACGGGAAGGTCGAGGCATGCGGCGACGACCTGTTCCTGATCATGACCCACCGCCACGGCCCGGAGGCGGAAGGGGTCCACGCGTTCGCCTGGGACGTGTTCACCCGGACCACGGAGGTCGCCAAGGAGCTCGGGCTGTACGGGGCCGGGCAGGACCTCCTCTCGGACGCCTTCTCGGGGAACCTGCGCGGGATGGGCCCGGGCTACGCGGAGATGGAGTTCGAGGAGCGGCCGTCCGAGCCGGTCCTCGTGTTCCTCGCGGACAAGACGGACCCGGGCGCGTGGAACCTGCCCCTGTACCGGATGTTCGCGGACCCCTTCAACACCCCCGGCCTCGTGATCGACCCCAAGATGCACGCGGGGTTCCGCTTCGAGGTGCTGGACCTCGTGGAGGACAAGGTGATCGTCCTCGACACGCCGGAGGAGACCTACGACCTCCTGCTGTTCATCGGGGCGCCCGAGCGCTACGTGGTGAAGCGGGTGTTCTCGCGGGCGCTGGACGAGGTGGCCGCCGTCACCAGCACCCAGCGGCTCTCGCTGATCGCCGGGCGCTACGTGGGGAAGGACGACCCCACCATGATCGTCCGGAGCCAGAGCGGGCTGCCGGCGGTGGGGGAGGTCACCGAGCCCTTCGCCTTCCCGCACACGGTGGCGGGCTGCATGCGGGGCTCCCACCACGCGCCGCTCATGCCGGTGGGGCTCGCCGACGCCCACCCCAGCCGGTTCGACGGACCGCCCCGCGTGGTGTGCCTGGGGTTCCAGGTGAAGGACGGCGTGCTCCACGGGCCGCGGGACCTGTTCGCCGACCCCGCCTTCGACCGGGCCCGCGACGAGTGCGCGAGGATCATGGACTACTACCGCCGGCACGGCCCGTTCGAACCGCACCGGCTCCCGCTCGACGAGATGGAGTACACGACGATGCCCTCCGTGGCCGAGCGGCTGGCCGGACGGTGGCGGCCGGTGGAGGAGACCCTCCGCCCGGCCGCCGGCCGACCGGGCCGCGCGCGGACCCAGGCCGAGGCCCCGGCCGAGGTGGAGTAGCCCGGTGCGGTTCCTCTCCCGGCGGCCGGGACGGGTCGCGGGGGAGGAGCGCGTCGAGCTCGCGGGGCCGGACGGGGGCCCGGCCGCGCGCGGCCTGTGGTTCCACGGGCGGGGGGCCCTCCGTCCCTGGGCCGACCTGGTCGTCGAGGACCCGGCGGTCCTCCCCGAGGTGGCCGCGGCCCTGGGGCCCGGCGGGAGCCTGATGGTCGCCTACGGCGGCGACGAGACCGAGCGGGCCCTGCGGCGCGGGGCCCCGC
>DATLZM010000234.1:0-3406 GCA_035573995.1 Actinomycetota bacterium
CCGATGGACCGGCTCGCCGAGGCGCTCTCGGCCGCCGACCTCGCGGTGGTCTGCCTCGAGCCCGGCCACACCGGGATCAGCGTGCCGAGCAAGGCCTACGGCGTCCTCGCGAGCGGCAGGCCGATCCTCGGGATCCTGGACGCCGACGGCGAGATCGGACAGATGATCAAGGAGACGGGGTGCGGCGTGCTGGTCGAGCCGGACCCCGGCGAGATCGCCGCGGCCATCCGGGAGCTCGCGGCCGACGAGGAGGCGAGGGCGGCGATGGGCGAGGCCGGGAGGACCGCCTTCCTGGAGCGCTACACGCTCGCCCACGCGGCCGCCGCGTACGACGCCGCCCTCGCGTCGATGCTCGCGGGCGAGATCGATGCGCGGGCGCCGCGCGGACCCAGGGTCGGCGGCGGCGAGGATCAGTACGCGCCGTGACCGCGGAGGACGGCGGGGATCGTCCGGACGAGGATCCCGAGGTCGAGCAGGAAGCTCCAGCGGGTCACGTACCGGTGCTCGAGGCGCGCGCGTTCCTCGTAGCTCAGGTCGTTCCGGCCGCTCACGGCCCACAGGCCGGTGAGCCCGGGTTTGACCGAGAGGATCGTCGGGGCGAGCGCACCGAAGCGCTCGAGCTCGGCGCGGACGACGGCCCGGGGGCCGACCAGGCTCATGTGGCCGGCCAGGATGTTGAAGAGCTGCGGCAGCTCGTCCAGGCTCGACTTCCGGAGGAAGCGCCCGATCCGCGTGACCCGCGGGTCGTCGCGGAGCTTGTGGGCCGAGTTCCACTCCTCGAGGAGCCGGGGGTCGCTCCGGAGGTAGGCTTCCAAGGCCGCCTCCGCGTCGGTGACCATCGTGCGGAACTTGAGCAGGTCGAACTCCTCCCCGCCCCTCCCCACCCGCCGGTGCCGGAACAGGATCGGGCCGGGCGACCCCATCTTGATGGCGAGCGCGATCAGGAGCATCACGGGCAGGGAGAGCGCGATGAGGATCGCGCTCGCCACGACGTCCAGGGCGCGCTTGCACGCGCGCCAGCCCGGCGAGGAGGAGAGCGGGGAGGCGTCCGGCACCACCACGATGCCGGCCGCCGGGCCGTTCGCGGGTAGGTCGGGAACCCGTACCACGACGTTCGGGACGGGTTCCGATCCCGTTCGCATGGCCCGAGCATGGCCAGGCGGGGGGGCCCGGCCGACCGCTGCCTGCGGTAAGTTCCCTACGACCCTCCGCCGTAGGCCCGTTCGCTGGGTTCGAACTCCGGGTCGGGCGCTCCAGGCGGGTCGGGGCGGGTGCACCGGATCCCCACGGGCTTGCTACCCTGCCTTCCTATGCGATGGTTGCCCCGGACGCTCGCCGTCGTCCTCGGGGTGGCGGTGGCGTGGACGCCGGAGCCTCTCGCCGGCCAGGGGCCGCCCCAGGCGACGCTCGTCGCGGTGATCGACACGTCGGCGTGGTCGCCGCCGAGCCCCGACCCCACCGGGATCGCGTACTCGCCCGCCCGGCGGAAGCTGATCGTCACGGACTCCGAGGTCGAGGAGACCGCGCTGTTCGCCGGCGCCAACGTTTTCGAGGCGCGGAGATCCGGCAGCTTGCTCCGGACCTACGACCTCACCCGGTCCACCAGGGAGCCGGCCGGCGTGGCCGTCCCGCCTCGCTCCCGCCTGACGCTCTTCGTGTCGGACGACAACGCCGATCGCGTGTTCGTCGTCCGCGCGGGCGAGGATCGACGGTGGGGGACCCAGGATGACCGCATCCGCTCCATCTCGACCCCGGCGTTCGGGAGCGGGGACCCGGAGGGTCTCGCGTTCGGCCGCCGCTCGCTCTTCATCGCGGACGGGAGCCAAGCGGAGATCTTCCTGATCCGGAGACGGGGGCCCAGGTTCGACGGTCCCCCGCCGAACGGGGACGATGTCGTGCGCCGGTTCGATACCGCCGCGCTCGGGCTCTCCGAACCCGAGGGGGTCGACCACGACCCGCTCACCGGGCACCTGTTCATCGTGAGCCGGAGGGAGCGCGTGATCGCCGAGGTCACGCTCCGTGGACGCCCCGTCGCGCTCTTCGACATCTCCTCCTCCGGGATCGAGGAGCCATCGGGGGTCTCGGTGGTCCGACCCGACCCCGCGACGCTCCTCGTCTACGTCGTGGACCGCGGCGCGGACAACAACGAGGATCCCGCGGAGAACGACGGGCGGATCTTCGCCTTCTCCATCTCCCCCGCGGGCTGAGGCCGTCCGGGGTCGGGCCCGGCTGCCGAGGGGGGGTCCCATCCAGGGCTGCCGGCGGAGGTGCCCTGTCGTTGCCCCCGGAGGCATCGGAAGCGCTGGACACGGGCCGACGGAGGGACTAGGGTCGCGGGGTTCCCGGGACCCAGGGAGGCAGCCATGAGAGCGTTCCGGCTCATGCTCACCCTCGCGGTGCTCCTGGCCCTCGGGGGGGTGTTCGCCATCGACCGCGCGCGGGCGGGGACGAGCGAGTTCATCGTCCGGTGCTTCCGCTTCGACCACGCGCTCCCGGACGACCCGATCGTGTTCCCCGGCGAGCCCGGGGCGAGCCACCTCCACACCTTCACCGGGAACCGGACCACCGACGCCGATTCCACCTTCCGCTCCATGGTCGGCCGGGGCACGACCTGCGAGCTCGCGCAGGACACCTCGGCGTACTGGGTCCCGGCGCTCGTCGATCGGGACGGCCGGTGGATCCAGGCGCGGCAGATCAAGGTGTACTACCGGGGCAGCGGGGTCACCCCGTTCCCCCGCGATCTCCGGATGATCGCCGGCTACCCCACCGTCCCGGTGGGGACCGACAAGGTGGTGGGGTGGAGCTGCGGCGCGCCCACGACGCTCGAACCCTCGCCGCCGAACTGCGGGAGCGGCGACGTCTACGCCCACATCTTCTTCCCCTCGTGCTGGGACGGGACCCGCACGGACTCCCGGGACCACCGCTCCCACGTGGTCTACCCCTCGCCGATGCCGAACGGCCCTCGCTGCCCGGCCGACCACCCGGTCCGGCTGCCGATGATCAGGCTCTCGATCCACTACGACGTGAGCTCGGGGGAGGGGTTGCGCCTCTCGTCGGACCGGATGTCCGGGACGGCCCCGGGCGGGAGCCTGCACGCCGACTTCTGGAACACCTGGGTGCAGTCCGCCCTGAGGAGGCTGGTGGAGGTCTGCCTGAACCAGGGCCAGCCGTGCGGCGAGGTGACGCAGGTCCCCTGAACCGGATCCACGCGCGCCGCACGGTGGGACCGCGGAGGGGGTCGCCCCGCTACGGCCGATGCATCAGGCGAGCTACGCGAGCCGCGTGTCGCCAGGCCGTCCGAGGTACGCGACCCTGGGCCGAGGTACCGCGTCCGGAGGAGGATGCCGTTGCGCACGCGGCCGGTCGCCCGGCTCTTCGTCGTCTGGGCCTTCGCAGCGGGGGCGCT
>DATLZM010000235.1:0-1605 GCA_035573995.1 Actinomycetota bacterium
CACGGGGGGGCGGGCCCCGGAACGCGCCGGCGGGCTCGTGGTCGCCGTCGCGGCGCTCGCCCTCGCCGTCCTCGCCGTCCAGGGCGCCGCCTGGTCGACGGGCCGCGCCCTCGCCGGCGCCGTGGCGGCCGAACGTCATGCCCCCTGCCACGGCCAGCACGCGGCGGCCTCGATCCTCTGACCGCCGGGGCGCCCGCCCGCCGCTCCCTCAGGACACGCCGGCGTAGGAGTGCAGGCCGACGATCCACAGGTTCACGGCGTAGAAGTTCACGACCAGCGACGCGAAGCCCACGAGGGCGAGCACCGCCGCGCGCCGTCCCTGCCAGCCGGACGTGGCACGAGCGTGGAGGTAGCCGGCGAACAGGACCCAGGTGATGAACGACCAGGTCTCCTTGGGATCCCATCCCCAGTACCGGCCCCACGCCTCCTGGGCCCAGATGGCCCCGGCGATCACCGCGAAGGTCCAGATGGGGAAGGCGAAGGCGATGATGCGGGAGGCCAGGCGGTCCAGGCCGTCCGCGGTGGGCAGGAGACCCCCTCGGGCCACGGCGATGCTCCCCGTCTCGCCCTCCCGCGACCCCACCGGTCCCGTGCGCACGCCCGAGCCGCCCATGATCGGGGCCGGTCGGCCCTTCCCCGCCGGCGCGCCGACGGCCGCCAGGCGACGTTCCCGCCGCTCCTGGAACAGGTACAGGCCGCTGCAGACCGCGCCCAGCGAGAGGAGCGACGACCCGGCGATGGCCGCGACGACGTGGACCTTGATCCAGTAGGAGTTGAGCGCCGGCACGAGCGGCCCGGGGCCCACGTAGAGGAACGACACCGCCACCGCCATCGTGAGCGCCGCCACGGCCAGGGCGAACCCCCCGAGCGCCCGGAGCCCCCGAACGCCCTCGACGTAGACGAGGTAGACCGCGACCACGAGGAACGCCAGGAGGGACGAGTACTCGTACATGTTCCCCCACGGCACGCGGTCGGCGGCGAGGGCCCTCGCCGCGATCGACAGTCCGTGGGCGACGACGCCCGCGACCGCGACCAGCCGGGCGACCCGCCAGACGGGCGTCCTCCGGAACGCCAGGTGGTGGAAGTAGCCGACCATCGCCGAGACGTACGCGAACAACGCGACGTTGAAGGCATCCGTGGAGATCCGGGTCCACTGCTCCGTCGTCATCGAGCTCCCACCTCCCGACGCTGCGACGCCCGCTCGAGGTCCTCGACCAGGCGGGCGAACTCCTCCTCGAACGTCTCCCTCCGCTGGAGGGCGAACCCGCCGACCTTCAGGACGGTCCCCTCGCCGTTGGTCTCGGCCCGGACGAAGATCCGCCGCCTCGAGCCGTAGAGCGCCGGCGGGAGCGCGACCAGCAGCACGACCGAGGCCAGCAGCACGAGGGGCAGGGCTCGGTCCCGGCCGACCTGGAGGACCGTGTACTGGCGGAGGCCGGAGAACCTGACCGTGATGCCGGGGGCCCGGTCGACGTCCCCCCGGACCACCTCCCCGGTGGCCAGGTCGACCGTCCGGCCGGCTCCGATCGCCCCGCCGGTCCACCGCCTGAGCCCGCTCTTGTCGAGCACCGACGTCGGCTGCGGGACCGTGAGGCCCAGGTCGCC
>DATLZM010000236.1:0-6486 GCA_035573995.1 Actinomycetota bacterium
CGCCCGCGCCCGGCGCGCCCGCCGCGCGGAGCCGGACCAGCTCCGCGAGGATGGCGACGGCGATCTCCTCGTGGGCCACCGGGCCCAGGTCGAGGCCGGCCGGCGCCCGGACCCGGGCCAGGGCCTCCTCGGGCACCCCCCGGTCCCGGAGGTAGCCGAGGACCCCGACCGCCCGCCGGGCGGAGGCCACGAGCCCCACGTACGCGGCGGGGGTGGCCAGGGCCCGCGCCAGGGCCTCCTCGTCGTAGTGGCCCTGGGTGGCCACGACCACGTAGGCGCCGGGCTCCACCCCGGCCTCCTCGAGGTCGAGCCGGGTCACGACCCGCCCGGCCTCCGGGTAGGCGCCGGGGTCGCCGCCCTCGTCCACGACCACGGTCCGCCACCCCAGGGCGGCGCCCAGGGCCGCCAGGGTCCGGACCGCGGGCGAGCGGCCGATCACGACGAGCTGCGGCTGCGGCAGGACCGGTTCCACGTACACCTCCATCGCCCCCTCGCTCTGGCAGGCGATGGGGACGGCCACCACGCCCTCCCGCCCGCGGGCCGCGAGCTCCTCGGGCGGGCCGAGGAACAGGAGCCGGGGCGTCCCCTCCTCGAGGGCCCGGAGGGCCTCCCGGACCACGGTGGGCTCGGCGCACGCGCCCCCCATCCACCCGAGCACGCGCCGGTCCCGGGTGATGAGCGCCGTCGAGCCCTCCTTCCCGGAGGACGGCGCCCGCCGCCACACCACGGTGGCGAGGGCGAAGGGCTCCCCCCGCCGGGAGAGCTCGGCGGCGGCCGCGAGGACGTCGGGTCGCACGTCCCGAGCCTACGACCCCCCGGCCCTGGCCGCCTGGATCGCCTCCCAGACCTTGGCCGACGTGAGCGGCATGTCGATGTTCCGCACGCCGAGGTGCCAGAGCGCGTCGATCACGGCGTTCACGTAGGCGGCGGGCGATCCCACCGTGGCGGACTCGCCCACGCCCTTGGCCCCGAGCGGGTGGTGGGGGGAGGGCGTCACGGTCTCGAGGGTCTCGAACCGCGGGGTCTCCCAGGCCGTCGGGAGCAGGTAGTCCATGAAGTTCGAGCCGATGCAGTTCCCGTTCTCGTCGAACGCGATCTGCTCCATGGCCGCGATCCCGAACCCCTCGGTGAGGCCGCCGTGGATCTGCCCCTCCACGATCATCGGGTTGATCCGGACCCCGCAGTCGTCCACCGCGACCATCCGCCGGACCTTCCACTCCCCGGTCTCCGGGTCCACCTCGACCACCACGCAGTACGTCCCGAAGGGGAACGTCATGTTCGGCGGGTCGTAGTAGTGGACCCCCTCGAGCCCGGCCTCCTCGCCCTCGGGGAAGTTCGTGTAGGCGGCGAAGGCCACGTCCTGGATCGTGACGGCCTTCTCGGGGGCGCCCTTCACCCGGAACACGCCCTTCTCGAACTCCACGTCCTCCGCCGCGACCTCGAGGAGGTGGGCGGCGATCCGCGTCGCCTTCTCCCGGAGCTTCCGGGCCACCATCGCCGTGGCCGCGCCCCCCACCGGCGTGCTCCGCGAGGCGTACGTGCCGAGGCCGTAGGGGGTGTGGTCGGTGTCGCCGTGCTGGACCTCGACGTCCTCCGGCGGTATCCCGAGCTCCTCGGCCACGATCTGGGCGAAGGTCGTCTCGTGGCCCTGCCCCTGGGTCTTCACGCCCAGCTTGAGCACCGCCTTGCCCGTGGGGTGCACGCGGAGCTCGGCCGAGTCGATCATCTTGAGGCCGAGGATGTCGAAGTCCCGGTGGTTCCCCGCCCCCACGACCTCGGTGAAGCTCGCGAGGCCGATCCCGATCAGCTTCCCCCGCCGGCGGGCCTCCTCCTGCTCCTTCCGGAGGTCCCAGTACCCCACGTGCTCGAGGCAGAGCTCCATCGCCCGGTGGTAGTCGCCGGAGTCGTAGACCCAGCCGGTGGCGCTCCGGTAGGGGAACTGCTCCTTGCGGATGAAGTTGTTCAGCCGGAACGTGGCGGGGTCGACCCCGAGCTCGTAGGCGGCGGTCTGGACCAGCCGCTCGATCATGAACGAGGCCTCGGTCACCCGGAACGAGCAGCGGTAGGCCACCCCGCCCGGGGCCTTGTTCGTGTAGTAGCCGTCGGCCTCGACGAACGCCGCCGGGATGTCGTACGAGCCGGTGACGATGTGGAACAGCCCGACCTTGAACTTCGTCGGCTGGGCGTCGGCGTAGAAGGCCCCCTCGTCGGCGATCACCTTGACGTGGAGCCCGGTGATCCTCCCGTCCTTCACCGCGAGCCGCCCGGTCATGTGGTAGTCGCGGGCGAACCCGGTCGAGATGAGGTTCTCGGTCCGCTCCTCGATCCACTTCACCGGCCGCCCCAGCAGGAGCGAGGCGGCGGTCGCCACCACGTAGCCCGGGTAGACCGGGACCTTGTTCCCGAACCCGCCGCCGATGTCGGGCGAGACGATCCGGATCTTGTGCTCGGGGAGGCCCGCGACGAGGGCGAAGACCGTCCGGACCGCGTGGGGGGCCTGGGAGGTCATGTAGAGCGTGGCCTTCCCGGTGGCCGGGTTCACGTCGGCCACGATCCCGCAGGTCTCGAGCGGCGAGGGGTGGGACCGCGGGTAGTGGGTGGAGAGCTCCACCACCCGGTCGGCCTCGGCGAAGGCCCGCTCGGTGGCCTCCCGGTCCCCGGTCTCCCAGTGGAAGATGTGGTTGTCGGTCTGGCCCTCCTTCTCGTCGCGGATGAGCGGCGCGCCCGGCTCCATCGCCCGGAACGGGTCGGTGACCGGGTCGAGGGGCTCGTAGTCCACGTCGATCAGCTCGAGGGCGTCCTTCGCCACGTACCGGTCCTCGGCGATCACCGCCGCCACCTCCTGGCCCTGGAACCGGACCTTGTCGGTGGCGAGGACGGCCTGGGTGTCGCCGGAGAGGGTCGGCATCCAGGCCAGGTTGTGCTGGGCCAGCAGCTCGCCGGTCACGACCGCCACCACGCCCGGCAGCGCCTGGGCCCGCGACGTGTCGATTCCCCGGATCCGGGCGTGGGCGAAGGGGCTCCGGAGGATCGCCATCCAGAGCATCCCGGGGAGCTCGATGTCCTCGACGTAGTTCCCCTTGCCGCGGATGAACCGGTCGTCCTCGAACCGCTTGACGCTGTGCCCGACGCCCCGGACCTCGCGTGCCTCGACCGCCATCGCTCGTTCCTCCTCCTCCCGCCCGCGCCGCTCACACCGCGGCGGCGGGCCGCTGCTCCGCCATCCTGCGCGCCGCCCACCGGACGGCCTTCACGATGTTCACGTAGCCCGTGCAGCGGCAGATGTTCCCCGAGATGGCCCACCTGATCTCGTCCTCGCTCGGGTCCGGGTTCCGGTCCAGGAGGGCCTTGGCCACGAGCATCATCCCCGGCGTGCAGAACCCGCACTGGAGGCCGTGCTCCTCCTTGAACCCCTCCTGGATCGGGTGGAGCTGCCCGCCCTGGGCCAGCCCCTCGACCGTGGTGAGCTCCCGTCCGTCGGCCTGGACCGCCAGCACCGTGCAGGACTTCACCGGCGTCCCGTCGAGCAGTACGGTGCAGGCGCCGCAGCTCGTCGTGTCGCACCCGACGTGGGTGCCGGTCAGGTCGAACACCTCACGGATCAGGTGGACCAGGAGGAGCCGCGGCTCGACGTCGGCCGTCCGCCGAACCCCGTTCACGGAAAGGCTGATCTCCATCGTCGCCTCCTGCCTCACGCGGCCCGCGCTCGTTCCACGGCGGCGGCCAGGCCGCGACGGACGTAGACCTCCACGACGTGGCGCTTGTACTCGGCCGAGCCCCGGATGTCGGTGACGGGGCTCGCGGCCTCCGCGGCGAGGTGCGCGGCCTCGGCGAAGGCCTCCTCGGTGGGCTCGGCGCCCGCCAGGGCGGCCTCGGCCGCCTCGGCCCGGAGGTTCGTCGGTCCGACCGCGGCCAGGCCGATCCCCGCCCGCCCGATACGGCCGTCCTGCATCTCGACGTGGACGGCGACGGCCACGGTGGCGAAGTCGCCCACCTTCCGTTCGAGCTTGAGGTAGGTGCCGCCCACGGGCCCCGCCGGGGCCGGCACCCGGATCTCCGTGAGGAGCTCGTCGGGCTCGAGGGCGGTGGTGAAGGTGTCGCGGAAGAGGTCCCGGACGGGGATCTCCCGCTCCCCCCGCCGGCTCCGGGCCACGACCGTCGCCCCGACGGCGAGCATCACGGCCCCCCAGTCGCCCGAGGGGTCGGCGTGGGCCAGGGAGCCCCCGACCGTCCCCAGGTTGCGGACCAGCGGGTCGGAGATCTGCGGCGCGGCCGCCGCGATCGCCGGGTACCGGTCGCGGAGGGCGCCTTCCCGCTCGAGCGTCGCGTGGCGGACGAGCGCGCCGATCCTGAGGACGCCGCCCTCCTCGGCGATGCCGTCGAGCCCCGGGATCCGGTTCACGTCGACCAGGAGCGAGGGGGAGGCCAGGCGGAGCTTGAGGAGCGGGATGAGGCTCTGGCCACCGGCCAGGACCTTGGCCTCGTCGCCGTGCTCCCCGAGCAGGTCGATGGCCTCGTCCAGGGTGGTCGGCCTCCGGTAGTCGAAACGAGGGGGCAGCATGCGGACCTCCTCACGGGATGGGGCTCGGTGGGCGCGGGCCCGTGGCGCGTGCCGACCCCGCCCTCCCGGCGCGGGCGGTCTTCCCCCCTGCCACGGCCATCCGCCCCTCCTGGGTGTCGGGGCGCCAGCCTCCTCCGCCGGCGCTTCCCGACGAAGCTGACTGAAGGATTATCAGCCTCCCGGAGAAACCAGGTCAAGCGAGGGGTCGGTCACGGGTGACCGGGCCGGGTTCCGCGCCTATCATCGGGCGGGTGCGGGAACGGTTCGTCTCCGCGGCCGAGGTCGGGGAGCGCCTCGGGGTCTCGCCGGACACCGTGACCCGGTGGTGCCGGGAGGGGAGGATCCCCGGGATGAAGCCCGGGCGGGACTGGCGGATCCCGGCCTCCGTGGTGGAGGACCTCCTCGAGGGCCGGCCGTCCCGGCACTGGTCGGCGGACCTCGGGCGGCGGCTGGCCTCGATCCGGCCGCCGGCCCACGTCCTGGCGCTCGTGCCGGGCCGGGCCCACGATGCGCGCCGCTTCGCCGGGGTGCTCGAGGGCCTGGGCCTCCCGGCCCGGCGGACGCCGGAGCCGCCGGCCGCTCCTGCCGGGGGCATCTTCCCCCGGACCGTCCTCCTCGCCGCGCTCCGGGCGAGCGCCCAGGCCGAGCTGGAGCTGCTCGCGGAGGCCGAGGAGCCGTTCGTGCTGCGGTTCGTGGGGAGGGGGGCGGGCCTCGTGCGCCGGGAGCGTCGGATGGACCGGCTGGCCCGAGCCCGGGGGAAGGTGGTCGTCTGCATCGCGGCGCTCGGGGAGGAGCCGGAGATCGGGGCGCTCCTCCCGCTCCACACCCACCTCCTGCTCGGCGCCGTCCACGGCCGCTCGTGGCTCTCGCGGAGCGAGCCCGCGGCGGCCGCGGGGGAGGGCTAGCCCGTGTTCCCGCCGCGCTTCGACTACCGGGCGCCCCGCAGCCTGGAGGAGGCCCTGGCCGTCCTCGCGGAGCTGGGGTCGGGGGCCAGGCCGCTCGCCGGGGGGCAGAGCCTGATCCCGCTCCTCAAGCTCCGCGCGGCCCGGCCGTCGTGCCTCGTCGACCTGCGGTACCTGGGGCTCGACGGCCTCGGCGAGGAGGACGGGTACCTCGTGGTCGGCGCGACCGCGACGCACGCGGCCGTCGAGGCCTCCCCCCTCGTGGCCGAGCGCTACCCGCTCCTGCACGACGCGGCGCGGGTGATCGCGGACCCGCTCGTCCGCAACCTGGGGACGGTGGGCGGGTCGGCCGCCCAC
Source organism: Actinomycetota bacterium (assembly GCA_035573995.1). Lineage (GTDB taxonomy): Bacteria > Actinomycetota > UBA4738 > UBA4738 > HRBIN12 > DATLZM01. The sequence continues at coordinate 5,821 of DATLZM010000236.1, forward strand.
GCCGACCCCGCGGGCGACTGGGGCCCGGTGCTGCTCGCGGCCCGGGCGGTGATGGTGGCGGCCGGCCCCTCGGGGGAGCGGGAGATCCCGGCGGGGGAGTTCTTCACGGGCAGCTTCGAGACCGCCCTCGCCCCGGAGGAGCTCCTGGTCCGGATCCTCGTGCCCCGCCGGCCTCGGAGCGGGGGTGCCTACCACAAGCTCCACCGGCGGGTGGGGGACTTCGCGACCGTCGGGGTGGCGGTGGACCTCACGCTCGACGGGTCCGGGGCCATCGAGGACTGCGGGATCGGCCTCGCCGGGGTGGGGCTCTCCTACGTCCGGGCCGCCAAGGCCGAGGAGCACCTGCGCGGCCGTCGGCCCGACCGCGCGGCGCTCCGGCGGGCCGCCGAGATCGCCGCCGAGGAGGTCCACCCGGTCTCCGACCACCGCGGCTCGGCCCGTTACAAGCGGGAGCTCGTCCGGGTCTTCGCGCTCCGGGGGCTCGAGCGGGCCCTGGAGCGCGCGGGCGCCTGACCGCCGGCGGGCCCGACTTCACCTCCCGCGACCGGTGGGTGTAGATTCCGGCGCGTAGCCACCTTCGCGTCGAAAGGAGGCACCCGTGAGGCGCATCGCGGTGATCGTCAACGGGGTCCGGCGAGAGGCGGAGGTGGAGCCGCGCCAGCTGCT
>DATLZM010000237.1:0-1557 GCA_035573995.1 Actinomycetota bacterium
CCCCGGGATCCGGTCCAGGGCCGCGTCGACGTCGGGGAACGTCTGGAGCGGGTGGATCGCGAGCACGCCGGCGCCCGCCCTTCGGGCCGGGGCGAGGGCGTCCAGGCCGGTGGCCCCCGACACGTGCGCCACCCACCGCCCGTCTCCCACCGAGCCGGCCAGGGCCGCGCACGTGGACGCGATGGCGTCGTCCGGCGTCGCGATCAGGACCAGGTCGGCGCCCTCCGCGGCCTCGGCGGGCTCGAGGACCGGCACGTCGGGCAGGAACGCGGCGGCCCGCTCCCGCGTGGCCCACCGGCCGGACACCGCCACGATCCGGTGTCCCGCGCGGGCCAGGAGGACCCCGAGGGCCGTCCCGACCCGCCCCGCGCCGACGATCGCGACGTCCACGGCTCGAGTATCGCCCATGCCCGCCGCCCGGGACCCCCTCGGGCACCCGCACCGCCGGCGCCCTCAGGGGAGCCAGACCACGGGCCCGCTCGGGACCGGGGCGCCCTCGGGGAGCGGGACGTCGCGCAGCCCGCCCTCCCGGACCGCGTAGAGGCGCCCGCCCATCGCGATGAGGGCGGTCCCGTCGCGGGAGAACGTCGCCCCCACCGCCCCCCGGAGCTCGGTCACGAGGCGAGGGCTGCGGTCGGCCGCGTCGGCCGACGTGTCCAGCGCGAAGACCCCCAGGAGGTCGTGGAGGACCCCGACGACCAGGGCCCGGGAGGCGCTCGGCGACCACGCGAGCACCCGGCCCACGACCAGGCGGTCCGGCCCCAGGGCCACCGGGGCCGGCCGCCCCACGCCGCTCCAGACGGCCGCGGGGCCGGCCACGGACGGGGGTGGGGGATCGCGATCGGCCCGCGCTCCCCAGGGCCCGATCCCGCCCCGGCCCGGGCGGCGGTCCAGGGGGGCCACGAGCATCCGACCGGTCGGGGCCGCCGACAGGATCGCGTGCCCGGGGAGCACCGGGTGCGGCCGTCGCTGGTAGCCTGGGATGAAGATCCCACCCCCCGATCGGGCGGCCACCGTGAAATAGGTGGAAGCCTGATCCCGCCCCACCGAGAGCACGTCCCCGCACAGGGCCGGGTCGCGGTACACGGCGGTCCGCGACCGCGGCTCGACCGTGAGGAAGACGACGGCCACGGCACGGTGGCACGCGTCGACCAGCGGCCCTCGTCGCGCGAGGACCAGGCTCGTGGCCTGGGGCCCCCAGGCCGCCAGGTCCCCGCTCCCCACGAGCTCGGGCCGGGCGCCCGGCCCGAGGTCCCGGAGCACGAAGGCCCGGACCCCGCCGCGGGGGGACCGGGAGAGGAACGCGATCCAGGTCCCCCAGCCGCCGGTGGAGGCCACCAGGTCGGTCGCCCGCGGGATCCGCGGCCCCGCCCGGAGCCTCCCGGTCCCGAGCTCCAGCACCCAGAGCCGCTGGTGGCGGCGGGCGACGTCCGCGGCGTACACGAGCCTGCCCCGGAGCGCGAGCGGCTCGGCGGACGGCCCGGGGAGCGGCGCCGGGATCCGTCCGCGGACCCACACGAGCCCCAGCGCCAGCGTGAGCGCGAGCCCGCCGGCGAG
>DATLZM010000238.1:0-3038 GCA_035573995.1 Actinomycetota bacterium
CCGGCGGAGCTCGACGAAGCGGTGGCCCGGGCCCTCGCCGCGCGCGACGCGGGCGCGCTCGACCGCCTCGCCGCCTCCTACGACCAGGACGCCCCGGACCCGGGGGCGGCGGGCCGTCTCCGCGCGCTCGCCGCATCCCCCGACCCGCTCGTCGGCTACCTGGGCAAGCTGATCCCGGCCAAGGGGGTGGACCGGTTCCTCCTCGCGCTCGCCGGGGTCCCCGAGGCCCGCGGGCTCGTGGTCGGGTTCGGCACGGGCCGGGAGTGGCTCACCGCGCTCGTCCTCGCCCTCGAGGAGGGCGACGCCCGCGCCCTCGGTTGGCTCCGCGAGCGGGGGGTGGGCGGGGGAGCCGTGGGAGGGCTCCCCGAGCGGGCGGCCGGCGTCGGGGCGGGCGCGCCGCGGTTCCGCGAGCGGGTCGCGTTCACGGGGCGGCTCGAGCACCGCGACGTCCCCGACGTGCTCGCCGCCCTGGACGTGCTGGTCGTTCCCTCCACGCTCCCCGAGGCCTTCGGCATGGTGGCGGCGGAGGGCGCGGCGGCGGGCGCGATCCCGCTCGTCGCGCGCCACTCCGGCCTGGCCGAGGCGGCCGAGGCCCTGGAGGCGGCGGCGGGCACGCCGGGGCTCTGCTCGTTCGAGCCGGAGGCGGGGGCGGAGGGGATCGCCCGGGGCATCCGCCGGATCCTCGGCCTCCCCCCTGCGGAGCGGCGGCGGATCCGGGGGGCGCTCGCGGCCTTCGTCGCCCGCGAGTGGACCTGGGCCCGGACGACCGAGCGCCTCCTCGAGGCGGCGCTCGGTCGACCCGGGGAGCGCTGGCGCGGGTAGGTGGTGGGGCGCTCGGCCGCCTCCGCGGAGGCCCGCGCGGGTCGGCGCTCGGCCCCTCGGCCGTCGCCCGAAGCGGGCCAACCGCGGCGCCGGGTCCCCTACGCGGAGGCCTCGCGGAAGTAGCGGAGGAGCTCCTCGTCCCCGAGGGAGGAGAGGTCAACCCCCTCCGCCCTCGCCCGGGCCAGCATCCGCTCGTAGCGCTCGGAGAACCGGCGGACCGTTCGTCGGAGCGCTCCCTCGGGGTCGACCCCGAGCTTGCGCGCCACCGCGACCGCGGCGAAGAGCACGTCGCCCAGCTCGTCCTCGGCCCGCTCGGGCGGGGCCTGGGCCAGCTCCTCGACCTCCTCCCTGAGCTTCTCCACGGCGGCCCCGGTCGAGCGGAAGTCGAACCCCGCCCCCGCGGCCCGCCGCTGGACCTTCGCCGCCCGGGCCAGGGCAGGGAGGGTCGGCGGGATGTCGTGCTCCACGTGGTGCTCGCCCTTCTCCTCCGCCTTTATCCGCTCCCAGTTGCGCAGGACCTCCTCGGGGCCCGAGACCGAGGCGTCCCCGAAGACGTGGGGGTGGCGGCGGATCAGCTTCCCCACGATCCCCTCGGCCACGTCGTCGATGTCGAACGCGCCGTCGTCCGCGGCGATCTGCGCGTGGAAGGCCACCTGGAGCAGGAGGTCGCCGAGCTCCTCCCGGAGCCGGCGCCGGTCGTCGGCGTCGATCGCGTCGAGGACCTCGTGGGCCTCCTCGAGCAGGTGGCGCGCGAGCGAGCGGTGGGTCTGCTCCCGGTCCCAGGGGCAGCCGCCGGGCGCCCGGAGCCGCGCCATCACCCGCACCAGGTCGAGGAGCCGTTCGCCGGCCCGGCTCGAGGGGACCGGCCCCGCGGGCACGCGCGACAGCGGGTCCTCGGTCACGGGACGGGGGCCCCGGCGGCCGGCGAGGAGGTCGAGGTGCTCCGGATGGGGAGGACGAGGCCGCTCGCCACGTCGAAGGTCCCGAACCGGGGGTTCACGAGGACCGTGGTGGCGCGGAGGCGCTCGCGCATCCACCGGTCGAAGGCCGGGCCCGCCTCCTCCTCCAGGAGCCGTTCGCGGACCTCCTCGAACGGGACGACGTCGACGGAGATCAACCGGATCAGGTGCCATCCGAACCGGGTGCGCACGGGGGCGGAGATCTCCCCGGGCCGCAGCGCCAGCGCGGCCTCCACGAACCGCGGGTCGAACTGGTCCGCGGGGATCTCGCCGAGGTCGCCCCCGTTGCGGGCCGACGCCCGGTCGGTCGAGAAGTGGCGGGCGTTGGCCGCGAAGTTCGCGGGCGTGGTGCGCGCCGCGAGCTGGAGGGCCTCGCGCCTCGTGGCCACCAGGATGTGGGCCGCGTGCAGCGTGGTGAACGCCGTCCTCCGCTCCTCGTAGGCGCGGCGGAGCTCCGCATCGGTGACCACCTCCCGCACGACCGCCCGGCGGACCTCCTCGAACAGGAGGAGCCGGCGGACGAGCTCCCGGAGGTCCGCCGGGGTGAGGCCCGCGGAGCGGAGGCGCCCGGCGAGCGCCTCGGGCCCCCCGAGGGCGGCCTCGAGCCGGGAGACCGTGTCCTCGACCCGGGCCTGCGGGACCGAGATCCCTCGCTCGCGCGCGTAGGCCTTCGCCACCTCCTCCTGGATCAGGTTCTGGAGCGTGAACCGCGCGCAGGCCGACCCCGCCGGCTCCCCCTCGACCGGCTGCCCGCAGGCGGACCCGTTGAGCTCGGCCAGGAATCGGAACAGCCGGACATCGTGGGCGAGCTGGGCGTCGCTGATCCGCGCGCCGCCCACCACGGCGGCCGGGGGACGCCCGCAGGCCGAGGCCGTGACGACGAGGACGGCGCCGAACGCGAGCGCGAGGACGCGGGGCCGCGGCACGGCGCCATGCTATCCGACCGGCACCGCCTCCCCGAGGGCGGCGAGGAGCCGGGCCTCGATCCAGGCGGGGAGCTCGGCCCCGGCCACCCGCTCCGGCCGGAGGTTCAGCGTCCGGGTGGCCGTGTGGTACGAGGCGCCGGGGACGCGCTCCCCGAGGTCCACGAGGAGCGGCTCGGGGAGCCCCACCGGACGCAGCCGGACCTCGTCGCGGTAGGTGGTGACCTCCTCGACGCCGAGCCGGCGGCACGTGATCCGGAGGGAGGCCACGGCGAAGAGCGTCTCGACCTCGGCCGGGAGCTGCCCGTAGCGGTCCTCGGCCTCGGCCCGGACC
>DATLZM010000239.1:0-8619 GCA_035573995.1 Actinomycetota bacterium
CGGGCCGACGACGACGGTCGCCGACACCCGGGTCGTGATCGTCGCCTCCTCGGGGGCGGATACCACCGCCGCCCAGTTCTCGGGCTGGTCCGCGCCGTCGCTCGACGGTGGGACGATCACCGAGCGCGCAGACAACTTCACGACCTCCGGGAACGGCGGCGGGGTCGCGGTCGCGGACGGGACGAAGGCCTCGGCGGGTTCGACCGGGACGATTTCGGCGACGCTCGCGACGTCGTTCGCGAAGGCGTGGGTCGTCCTCGCGCTCGCGCCGGTGGCCGCCGGCCAGAACGTGGCGGTCGCCCAAGGGCTTGAGACCGATGTCGGCCAGGCGCTCGGTCGCGCGAAGGCGAAGGCGGCTGCTCAGGCACCGGAACTCGACGCTGGCCGGGCCGTAGCTGGAGCGAAGGCGCGCGCGGTCGTGCAGGCAACTTCCAGCGATAGCGCGCAGGCCGTGGCCCGGTCGAAGGCCGTGACGGTCGCCCTCGCCGCGGAGGCCGACGCGGCGCAGGCCGTAGGCCGCTCCAAGGCCCACGCCGCCGCCCAGGCCGCGGAGGCGGACGTCGGGCAGGTCCTGCGTCCCACCGAACTCAGGCCGGTCGGGCAGGCCCTCGAGAGCGAGAGCGGCCTGGGCGTGGGTCGATCCAAGGCTACGCCTGTCAGCCAGGCGCTCGAGACGAACACGGCCCTGGTCATCAGGCCCACGGAGCCGCGGCCTGTGGGGCAGGCGAGCTCGACGGACATCGGGCAGCCCGCCGACGGCGCCAAGGCCAAAGGCATGGGTCAGGCGCTGGAAGCCGAGACGGCTCAGCTCGTGGGGCGCGCTAGGGCGCGCACGATCGCGGAGGCCGCGGAGGCCGACGCCGGCCAGCAGGTCTCGAGGGCCGGTGGAAAGACCATCCCGGTCGTTGAGGCCGCGGAGGCCGACGCCGCGCAGACCATCGGGCGGGCCAAGGCCGGACCCATCGGCCAAGCCTCTTCGACCGAGACGGCCCAGGCCGTCGCCCGGAGCAAGCGGCTGTCGCTCGCCGAGGCGTTGGACCTGGAGGCGGCCCAGGCGGTCGCGCGGCTCAAGCGCCTCGGTGTCGTCCAGGCGCTCGAGACGGACCTGGCCTTGTCGGCTTTCGCTCCGCAGGCGGGAGCACCCGCGACGGAGACGTCCTCGAGGGCCATGACGGCCCATCTATCGTCGGGTTCGGCTGGCCCCTCCAGGACCGGCCGGGCGTCGGGCTCGGAAGGGGCGACCGGGGCCAGGGGGCCTGAGTGATGGACAGGTTGCTGAGGGACGCCGGCGGCAAGATCGAGCTGCTCTCCTACGACGAGACCGGCGCCCTGGCCGACGTGAACGGCACCGAGGTACCGCAGGTGACGGTGACCGACAGCGCCGGGGTCGCGGTCCCCGGCTTCACCCCGTCCCGCCCATCGGCCGGCACCTACCAGGCCACGCTCCCCGGGGATCTCGACACCCTCGATCTCTACGACGTGCTCTGGACCTGGAGCAACGGGCAATCCCGACGCTCCCGGTTCGAGCTGGTCGGCGGCTTCTTCTTCAGCATCGCCGACGTCCGGGACTTCGACCCGGTCCTGACCGACGCGGCGAAGTACCCGGCCAGCAAGATCCGAGCGGTGAGGGGGGTGATCGAGGAGCGCTTCGAGGCCTACTGCAGGGTCGCTTTCGTCCCTCGCGGGCGGCGGGCCGTCATCTCGGGGGGCGGGACCTCGACGCTGCTCCTCCCCGACATGGAGGTCCACCGCCTCGTCCAGGTGAAGGTGGACGGCACCGCGCTCACCCAGGCCGAGCTCGCGGAGGTCAAGGTCCATCCCTTCGGGATGCTCGAGTGGGACGGCGGGACCTTCGCCGAGGGGATTCGAAACGTGGAGGTCCTCTACGAGCACGGCTTCCGCTCGGTCCCGGCCCCGATCCAGCGCGCGGCGCTCCGCTACGCGAAGGCACTGCTGGTGAGCGCGACCTACGACGACCGGGCCACGGCCGTCTTCACGGACGTGGGCGGCTTCCGGCTCACCCTGGCCGGCCGGGATGGGCCCACGGGGCTGCCGGAGGTGGACGCGACCCTCGCCGAGTTCCGGCGCGCCCCGGTGGAGGCGACCGGATGAAGCCGTCTGGGCGCCCCAGGACCGGCGCGCGTGCCGCCCCGGGCAGGTCAGCCCGGGCCCGGGCGGAACGGGCCCCGGGGCGCGATGGCGCAATTGATCCCGGGGCCTCACGGAGGCGGGAGGAGCCGTAGGTGGCCGTCACTTCCCGGATCGCCGCCGCGCAGGACGGGCTCCTGGCGGCCCTCCAGGCCCAGGCGGCCGGTCAGGGCTCGCCCCTCGCGGGCGTCCAGCTGACCCTGGGCTGGCCCGTGGATCAGCAGGCGGAGAGCTGCTGGGTGGACGAGGCGGGCTCGGCGGAGCAGGCTTTCGCCTCCACCACCTCTCCCTCCACGGCGGAGGACGAGGAGACGATCAGGCTCACGGTCCGCGTCCTCGTGCGGAGAGGGGAGCTCTCCTACAAGGAGGCCCGCGACCGGGCCCTGGCCATCGCCGGGGAGGTCCACGAGGCGCTTCGGGCCGACCGCACGCTCGGGGGCGCCGTCTTCGATGCCGTCGTGGTCGGGCTGGACCTCGAGTCGGGCGTGGAGGGCGAGGCCCGGCTGGTGGGCGTGTCGGTCCGGGTCGAGGCGCGCGCGTTCCTCGCGTGACGGCTCCGCGACGATGGGCCCCGATGGCGAGCTCGACCGGGAAGCGCAGGGGCCCCGTCTACCACCTCGAGGAGCCGTGCCGGGTGGAGACGTGCACCCCCCTCGGGGAGCGCTTCGAGGTCACCTTCGAGGCCGGCGACCACGAGCCCCGGAGCGAGCGAGAGGAGATCGCCCTGGAACACCTGTACGTGTGCGGTCTCGCGACCAGGGACGGCCAGCCCTTCGGGGCCAGGCCGGTTGAGGAGGCCTGATGCCGGTCCAGAAGCGGATCCAGTTCTTGGGGGTCGCGAAGCAGTCGGCGAAGGGGACCCCGGCGGCCTCGCCGACCTACGGCCTCGGCACGCTCGGGGGCTCGGTCCTCGTGCTCGGGATCGACCAGGAGCCGGACCAGATCACCTACCAGCAGGACAAGCGCATCTCGCCCGACGAGAACCGGCTGGCGATCAACCCCGGGGCGGCCATCCGCACCCGCGCCTTCCTCCGCTCGATCGGGCTCCTGCTGTACGGAGCCCTGGGATCCCTCGCCACGTCCGGGGTCGGGCCGGACTACACGCACACCATCACGCCGGCCCTCACGCTCCCCTACCTCACGCTGTGGACCCAGCTCGGCTCGGCGGAGCGGGCCAAGGTCACCGACGGCAAGGTCGACACCCTGCGCATCTCGTGGTCCGAGCGCTCCCCCCTGGAGGTGGAGGCCACGTTCGTGGGGGCCTCCGCGGCGCTCGGCGAGGGCGCGTGGACCGCGGCCAACGACGAGACCGGGACCGAGAAGTTCATCCCGCCGGGGGGGACGTTCAAGCTCGACGCGGCGTCGGGCACGCCGCTCGAGGCCAAGATCTCCGGGGGGGAGATCACGATCAACAACAACCTGATCGGGATCCCGCTCTCGAAGAGCCAGTACCCGGACGACGTCTACGAGGGCGAGCAGGTCCTCGAGGTGTCCCTGACGCTCCTCCCCGACGACCTCGCCGAGTGGCGGAAGGCGGTCACCGGCTCCGGGAGCGGCACGTCGCCCTCGAACACCCCGGTCTTCGGGAGCTTCGACCTGCTCTTCTCCCTCGCGGCCAACAAGCAGCTCCAGCTGGTCGCGAGCAAGGTCGCGTTCTTCCCCGAGTTCCCCGAGGGGGACCCGGCCGGCGGCCCGGTCGAGCTGACCGTGCCGGGCCGGGTGAAGCTGCCGTCGGCGGGCAACGCGTTCACCGCCACGCTCAAGAACCAGACGGCGAGCTACTGAGCTGGGAGGGCTGGTGCCCCGCCGGGCCTCATGAGCCCGGCCCTCCGGGTTCGATCCCCGGCCCAGCGACCACCGCGGGGCGCTCACCGCGCCCCCGTCCCCGGGCGGAGGAGGCCGCGTGGCCGCCCGGGCCCCGCGCGGCGCCGAGCCCAGACAGGTCGCGAAGGAGGCGAGAGATGGCAGACGAACGCCGACGGCGCGTTTCCGCGGTCCTCGTGGAGGAGGCGGAGGGGGGCGAGAGCCTCCGAACCTACACCCACGTCGGGCTGTTCGCCCCGCTCGCGGATCGGGTGGCCTTCGAGCGGCGGTTCGGCCTCTCCGCGACGGTCCTCTCCCGGCTCGACGGGCTGCTCTACCGGCCCGGGGACCCCGAGGTGGAGGCCGATCCGGGGCTGCTCGGCCGGCTGCGGCCCGATGCCGACCCCTCGCAGGTGCGCGAGGAGTGGGTGGCCTTCATGGTCTGGAGGGTCCTGCGCCGGAGCGCGGCGGCCGGCTCCGCGGTGGGGGACTTCGAGGCCTTCCTCGAGCGGCTGGTCGACCTCTCCGTGGAGGAGCTCGAGGAGTCCCCGGAGGAGGACGCCCGCCCTACGGGGCCGGGTCCGCTCGCCGCCGCCTCGCCGAGCTCGCCGTAGCCACGGGGATCTCGCCGAGGGAGCTCGAGGCGTCGGACCCGGAGGTCCTGGAGGAGATGGTGCGGGTCCTGGAGGAGATGGCCGAGGAGCGCAAGGCGCAGGAGATGGCGGATCGGCTCCGGAGGCTCGCGTGAGCCTGAAGGGCGTCGAGATCGAGAACCTGGGCGAGTTCCGCCGCGCCCTGCGCCGGGCCCAGGACGGTGCTCCCCGCCAGCTCTCCGCGGCGATCCGGCGCGCCGGCCGGCCGCTGCTCGAACGCGCCGCCGAGGTCGCGCCGCGGGGCCCGAGCGGGAAGCTCAAGCGCAGCTACCGCCTGCGGGTCTCGGGGACCAGCGGCCGGGTCTTCAGCGCCGTGCCCTACGGCGCGGGCGCGGAGTGGGGCCTCCACGGGAAGTGGAAGGGGTTCCGGCGCTACCCGGCCTTCGGCACCGGCGCGGCGCGCGGACGGGGACGGTTCGCGTGGCGGGCCGTCGTCGAGCGGAAGGAGGAGATCGTTGCGGTGATCTCGGAGGAGCTCCGCCAGATCATCACGATCCAGGGCTGGGCGAAGGAGACCTGAGGTGGCCGGGACCTCGCAGGACCTCAAGATCACCTATGTGGGGGACGCCACGAGCGTCACCAAGACCCTCGCGAAGCTGGAGGGCGCCCACCGCTCGTTCGGCTCGCGCCTGGCCTCGATCGGGAAGGCCGTGGGGAAGGCGGCCCTGGTCGGGGCCACCGCGGGGGCCGTGGCGCTGGCGGGGGTGGGCAAGGCCGCGATCTCCGCCGCGCAGGAGGCCGAGCGGGTGGGCGCCCAGACGGAGGCCGTGCTCCGCTCGACCAAGGGCGCGGCGAACGTCACCGCGGCCGAGATCGGGGCGCTCGCCGCCCGGATCCGGGACTACTCGGGGATCTCCGACGAGGCGGTGCAGGCCGGGGAGAACATGCTCCTCACCTTCACCAACATCCGCAACCGGGTCGGGGAGGGCAACGACATCTTCAACCAGGCCACCGAGATCCTGGCCGACATGTCGGTCGCCCTGGGCACGGACATGTCGAAGCAGGCCGTCCAGCTGGGGAAGGCCCTGAACGACCCGGTCCGGGGGGTGACCGCCCTCACGAGGGTCGGGGTCACGTTCACCGAGCAGCAGCGGAAGCAGATCGAGGCGATGGTCGAGGCCGGGCGCGTGGCCGACGCCCAGAAGCTCATCCTCGCCGAGCTGGCCAAGGAGTTCGGGGGCTCGGCGCGCGCCCTGGGGGAGACCACCACCGGGCAGTTCAACATCCTGCGGGAGAAGGTCGGCGACGCCCTCGAGCAGGTCGGCGGGCGGCTGCTCGAGGTCGGGCAGAAGGTGATCCCCGCGCTCACCAAGACCCTCACGGGGCTCGTGGAGACCGTCGGGCCCGTCCTGGGGGACTTCTTCGCGGGCTTCGCCAAGACCCTGACGACGCTCCTGCCCGTCGTGGCCCCGGTCCTCGCAGAGCTCGGCGCGGCGATCGGACGGGTGCTGGCGGCCCTGGGGCCGGCGCTCGGGCAGGTGATGGGGGCCCTCGCCCCGGTCCTCGGCGACCTGGCCTCCGGCTTCGCCGACATCCTCGTGGCGCTGGTGCCGCTCCTCCCGCCCCTCGCCCAGCTGATCACGACGATCGCCCCGCTGGTGCCCCTCATCGCCCGGATCGTGGTGGGGCTCGTCAAGCTCCTCGTGCCGGCCTTCGTCAAGGTGATCGGCGCCGTCACCAAGGTCGTGGCGGTTGTGGTGGGCTGGGCCACGAACTGGCAGCGGACGTGGGCCAGCGTGAAGGCCGTGGCCCTCGGCGTCTGGGGTGCGCTCACGCAGGCGGTGCGGGCGCCGGCCCGGGCGATCGTGGGGGCCTTCGAGTGGGTCTCCTCCCGCCTGCGGCAGATCTGGGAGGGGATCAAGGGCTTCGCGGGCAGGATCTGGGACGGGATCGTGGGGGTGATCAAGGGCGCCATCAACATCTTCATCGGCCTGGTGAACTCCGTGATCCGGGGGATCAACGACCTGCTCGAGGTGGACATCCGCCTCCCGGGCCCGATTCCCGACATCCACTTCGACGCGCCGGACATACCGGAGATCCCCACCCTCGCCCGGGGCGGCCTCCTCCGCTCCGGGGGGTTGGCCGTGGTGGGCGAGCGGGGGCCGGAGCTGCTCCAGCTCCCGCGGGGCGCGAGGGTCCTGCCGCTCGAGGGCCCGCGCCGACCCATCCTGCTCCGGGCCCGGATCGACGTCCACATCGACCGGGCCCGGATCCGGCGCGCCGAGGAACTCGAGGTCCAGGTCGCGGGGTGGTGAGATGGCCGTCTGGCGCCTCGACCTCTACGACCGGGTGGGCGCGACGCTCAAGAAGCAGGGCCTGCCGTTCCTCGCCTGCTCGGCGCGCTGGGTCCTGAACGGCCCCGGGGCCCTGGAGGCCGACTTCGACCTCTACGCCGACTTCGGGGCGGAGCTGCCCGAGCCGGGCCGGCACGAGCTCAAGCTGCTCCGGGACGGGGTCGTGGTGTGGGCCGGCCCCATCTGGGAGGCCGACGTGGACCCCGACCAGGAGACGGTGAAGCTCACCGCCGAGGGTCTCTGGAGCTGGCTGCGCTCGCGGGTCGTCACCGAGAACCTCCACTACACCTCGGTCGCCCAGCAGGAGATCGCCTGGGGCCTGATCGCCCACACCCAGGCCCAGACGGACGGGGCGCTCGGGCTGGTGCAGGGCGCGCACAGCGGCTCCTCCGTGGCCCGGACCCGCCACTACTGCGGACGCGACCGCCCCAACATCGCCGACGCGGTGGAGGCCTTCACCGCGCTCGACGACGGCTTCGACTTCGAGATCGACCCGGCGACGCGGGCCTTCAACACGTGGAGCCCGCAGCGCAAGCCGGCCACCGGGATCGCCCTCGACGGGACGAAGGTCGACCTCATGCCCTACCGCCTGTCGGCGCGGGACCTCGTGACGTACGTGACCGGTCGGGGCGAGGGCGACTGCGCGCCGATCCTGGCCGACGTCTCCGACGCGACGCTCGCGGCCTCCTACGGCCGGCGCCAGGTCGCCGTCGACGTCCGCGGGGATACGACCGCCGAGGTCCAGGCCGAGGCCCGGGAGGAGCTCCGGGCTGGGAAGCGGGTGCGCCACGATCAGGAGATCCGCTTCCGCGACGGGGGGACCGGGGCGCCCGCCTGGTCCTCCCTCGAGCTCGGCGGGACGCTCATGGTCTCCGACGACCGGGGCTACGCCACGTACTCGAAGACGCTCCGGATCGTCGAGCGGTCGGTGCTCCTCACGAACGAGACCCCGACCGTGGCCTACGTCGGCCTCGTGCTCTCCTCGGCGGTGGACTGATGTCGAGGGAGCGGCGGCGCTCGACCGACCCCCGGGCCGCGGTTCGCGAGCAGCGCGAGCACCAGCGCAGGATCCGCCACAAGCGGCGGCCCTGCGGAGCCCTCCCGGCCGTCCCCACCGGCCTGGTGGGCGAGTTCATCACCCGTGGCCGGACCCGCCACGAGCGCCTCCTCCTCCGGGCCCGGTGGGACGAGGTCACCCAGGACGACGCGGGGAACCCGATCAAGGTCGACGGCTACAACCTGGAGGTCGAGTTCAGCGACGACCTGGGGGCCACCTGGGAGCGGCACTCCAGGCACAAGATCCCGGCGAAGGCCGACGACGACCCCAACACCTGGGCCCAGGCGATCGTGCACCGGATCCGGAAGCGGCCCCGCTACCGCTACCGGTTCCGCGTGGAGGCCTTCAAGGGCGAGTGCCGATCGGGCTACTCCGCCTTCACCCCCGCGCTCTCCCCGACGGACTCGGACGCGCCCCCGGCACCCACGAACGTCCGGATCTTCGACAAGGGCGTGGACCGCGTGGTGATCCGCTGGGACCCGCCGACCGACCCCGACGATCCCGAGATGCTCCACGAGGACGTCCAGCACTTCGCGGCGGAGATCTCAAAGTTCTCCGACTTCTCCGTGATCTACGACCGGGACCGCTACATCACCAAGAGCCGGGTCGCGTTCAAGGTCGACGACGCCGATGCGGGCGACACCTTCTACGGCCGCGCCTGGTC
>DATLZM010000240.1:0-7074 GCA_035573995.1 Actinomycetota bacterium
CCGCGTCGGCCCGGAGGCCCGACCCCCCGAGGGGCCGGCCCAGCCGCCGCTCCCCGTCGAGCCTGGCCACCAGCTCCCCGCCCACGTAGCCGGCCTCGCCCTCGCCCGGCTCCCCCAGCGTGAACCAGACCACGCGGCACGGCGCGCGGCGGGACAGGGCCGCCGCGACCGGGTCGTCGCGGTTCCCGACGTGCACGTCGTCCCCCGACTGGTTCGCGAAGACCCCGGCCTTGGCCTCCGCGTAGGCCTCGAACGTCCCGTGCCAGTCCAGGTGATCGGGGGCCAGGTTGAGGAGCACCGACACGCGCGGCGCGAACGACACGGCGAACCGGAGCTGGAAGGAGGACGCCTCGACCGCGAGGACCTCCGCCCCCTCCCGCGCCGCGAGCGAGAACGGGTGCCCGATGTTCCCGCACCCGCGGGCGTCGATCCCGGCGGTCCGCAGGCACGCTACCACCATCTCCGTGGTCGTGGTCTTCCCGTTGGTCCCGGTGATCCCGAGGTAGGGGGCCCGGGCCAGCCGCGCGCCGAGCTCGAGCTCGCTCCAGACCGGCAGGCCGCGGCGGCCGGCCAGCTCGAGGACCGGCGCGCCTTCGGGGACGCCCGGGCTCGTCACGACGAGGGACGCGCCCTCGAGGTGCGAGGGCGCGTGGCCGCCGGCCTCGATCCGCACGCCCAGCGCCTCCAGGTCGGCCACGTCGCCCAGGGCCGCCCGCGGCCGCGCCTCGCTCACGAGCACGTCCGCCCCCTCCTCGGCCAGGACCCGGGCGGCCGCCCGCCCGCTCGTCCCCAGCCCGAGCACGACCACCCGCCGCCCGCGGAGGCCGAGGTCGGCGCCCACCTCACCCCACCCCCCCGCGGGCCAGGAAGTCCGCGTAGAACAGCCCGATCCCCACGGCCACCCCGAGCCCGGCCACGATCCAGAACCGCACGATCACCGTGAACTCCGGCCACCCGGCCAGCTCGAAGTGGTGGTGGATCGGCGCCATCCGGAACACGCGGCGGCGGAACAGGCGGAACGCGACCACCTGGATGATGACCGAGCTGGTCTCGAGCACGAACAGCCCGCCCAGCACGACGAGGAGGAGCTGGGTGTTGCTCGAGACCGCGAGCCCGGCCATGAGCCCACCGAGGGCCAGGGACCCGGTGTCGCCCATGAAGATCCGCGCCGGCGCCGCGTTCCACCACAGGAACCCCGCGGCCGCGCCGGCCGCGCCGGCGGCCACGATCGCCGTGTCGAGGGCGGCGTCGGGGTGGAGCGAGTAGCAGGCCGGCGGGCCGGTGAGGTCGCAGACGTGCCGCCACTGCCAGAACGCGATGAAGACGTAGGCCGAGAACACGAGGATCGACGACCCCGAGGCGAGGCCGTCGAGCCCGTCCGTGAGGTTCACCGCGTTGGAGGAGGCGGTGAGCATCACGAACGTCCACAGGTAGAAGAGGAACCCGAGGTCGAGCCCGGTCTCCCGGATGAACGAGAGCTGGGTGGAGGTGCCGGTCGCGGCGCCGGTGCGCATCACGAGGATCCCGAATGCCAGGGCCACCAGGGCCTGGCCGATCACCTTGGCGGTCTTGGAGAGCCCCAGGGACCGCCGCCCCCGCACCTTGAGGAGGTCGTCGAGCAACCCCACGGCGCCGAGGCCCAGCGCCACCAGCAGGAGCCCCAGCCCGGCGGGGGTGAACGTGGGGAGCTTCACCCGCGCGACGAGGTAGGCCGCCACCAACCCGAGGAGGATCACGAGCCCGCCGGCGGTCGGCGTCCCCATCTTCTCGAGGTGAGTGTGGGGACCGTCCTCCCGGATCCGCTGGCCCCACCCCCAGAGGCGGAAGAGGCGGATCGCGAGGGGCGTCCCGAAGAGCGTGATGGCGAGCCCCACCGCGGCGGCGATCAGGATCGCGGTCACGCCACCGGCTCCCCGGCCCGGGCCGGCGTCGGCGACAGGCCGCCGCCGGTCGCGAGGGCCTCGGCCACCCGCTCCAGCCCCACCACCCGGGACGCCTTGCACAGCACCACGTCGCCGGCCCGCGCCCACCGGCGGACGTCGGCCAGGGCGTCGGCCGGGTCGACGTAGGCGGCCACGGACCCCGGCTCGAGGCCCTCGCGCACCGCCGCGCGGGCGATCGCCCTGGCCGCGTCCCCCACGGTCACCAGCCGGTCCACGCGGAGCCGGGCCGCGAGCTCCCCCACCCGTTCGTGCTCGGCGGCCGAGGCCGGCCCCAGCTCGGCCATGTGGCCGAGGACCGCGCAGAGGCGCGAGCCCCGGGCCAGCCAGCGCGCGGCGCGGAGGGCCGCCGCCACGGACTCCGGGTTCGCGTTGTAGGCGTCGTTGATCACCGTGACGCCCTCGGGCGTCACGGCGGTCTCCATCCGCCAGGGCGCCCCCCGGGCCCGCCGCAGCCCCTCCGCGCAGGCCTCGGGGTCGAGGCCGAGCGCGATCCCGCACGCCGCGGCGGCCAGGGCGTTGGGCACCATGTGCTCCCCCACGAGCGGGAGGTGGACCCTGGCCCCCCCGCGCGGCGTCCGCAGCGCGAAGGAGGGGCGGCCGTCGGCACCGAGCTCCACCTCCTCGGCGCGGACGTCGGCGTCGGCGGACAGGCCGAACGTGAGGACCCGGCCCCGCGCCCGGCCGGCGAACCCCCGGACCACCGGGTCGTCCGCGTTCAGCACCGCCGTGCCGTCCGGGCCGAGCCACTCCACGGGCTCCGCGGAGGAGGCCACGATCGCCTCCCAGGAGCCGTACACCTCGAGGTGGGCCAGCCCCACGTTGGTCACCACGACCACGCCGGGCCGGGCCACCTCGCAGAGCGCGAGGTGGTCCCCGACGTGGCGGGCTCCGAGCTCCAGGACCAGGGCCTCCGCCTCGGGCGGGGCGCCGAGGATCGTGAGCGGCACCCCGACCTCGTTGTTGAACGAGCCGGGGCTGGCGTGCGCCCGGAGGCGGGTCCCGAGCACCGCGGCCGCCAGCTCCTTGGTGGTGGTCTTCCCGTTGGCTCCGGTGACCCCGATCACCGGGCCGTCGAACCCCCGGCGCTCGTCGGCCGCCAGGTCGAGCAGCGCCCGGCCCGGGTCCTCGACCTCGACGAGCGGGCCGAGGCCCGAGGGCCCGGCGCCCGGGCGCACGAGGGCGGCGGCCGCGCCGCGGGCGAACGCGTCCCCCACGAACGCGTGGCCGTCGGCGCGCTCCCCCCGCAGCGCCACGAACAGCGCCCCGGGCCCCGCGCGGCGGCTGTCCACGACGACCGCGGAGACCAGGGCGTCGTCGCCCCGCACCCGGCCCGCGGTGGCGCGGGCCACCTCGGAGAGGCGGCGGGGCCTCACCCGCCCTCCCCGAGCATCGCCCGGAGCTCCTCCCGGGCCACGACCCGGTCGTCGAAGGGGATCACCCGGCCGGCGATCTCCTGCCCGGTCTCGTGGCCCTTGCCGGCGATCACGACGACGTCGCCCGGGCCGGCCTCCCGCACCGCGGCGCGGATCGCGGCCCTCCGGTCGGGCTCCACCACGTAGGCGCCGCCGCCCGCCCTGGCCCCCGGGAGGATGTCCTCGATGATCGCGAGGGGATCCTCGGTGCGCGGGTTGTCGGAGGTCACGATGGCGAGGTCGGCGAGGGAGGTCGCCGCCCGGCCCATCAGGGGCCGCTTCCCCCGGTCCCGGTCCCCGCCGGCCCCGAACACGATCAGGAGCCGCCCCCCCTCGCCCACGAGGGGACGGGCCGCCCGGAGGACGTTCTCGATCCCGTCCGGGGTGTGCGCGTAGTCGACGAGGACCAGGAAGGGCTGGCCGGCCTCGATGGGCTCCATCCGGCCCGGGACGCCCCGCACCGTGGCGATCCCCCGCGCCGCGACCTCCGGGTCGATCCCCAGGGCGCGCGACGCGGCCAGCGCCGCCAGGCAGTTGTAGACGTTGAACAGGCCGCGCAGCGGGGAGCGGATCTCCACCCCCTCCGCCCGGAACGCGACCCCCTCCGCCGAGGTCTCCACGTCCACCGCCCGCACGTCGGCCTCGGCCCCGAGCCCGTAGGTCACGGTCGGGAGCTCCGCGCGGAGGAGCCGGCGCCCCTCCGGCACGTCCACGTTGATCGCCGCCCGCTCGGAGAGCTCGGGGGTGAAGAGCCGCGCCTTCGCCGCGAAGTAGGCCTCCATCGTGCCGTGGTAGTCGAGGTGGTCCTGGGAGAGGTTCGTGAACACCCCGCAGGAGAACCGGAGCCCGTCGACCCGGTGCTGATCGAGCCCGTGCGACGAGGCCTCCATCGCCACGGCCCCCACGCCCCGCTCCGCCATCAGCGCGAGGACCCGGTGCAGGTCGGGGGCCTCGGGCGTGGTCCGCTCGAACGGGACCGGCTGGTCGCCGATCCAGGCCCCGGTCGTGCCGACGAGCCCGGGGGTCATCCCGGCAGCGCGGAAGACCCCGGCCAACAGGTACGTCGTGGTGGTCTTGCCGTTCGTCCCGGTCACGCCCACGACGAGCATCCGGTCCCCGGGGCGGCCGAAGAAGGCCGCGGCGATCGGCCCCATCGCCTCCCGCACCGACGGCACCACGACCTGGGGGACGTCGAGCGGGAGCGGGCGCTCGACCGCGAGCGCGGCGGCGCCCCGGGACACGGCCTCCGCCGCGAAGTCGTGGCCGTCCCGGCGCGTGCCCGGGACGCAGAAGAAGAGCGCGCCCGGGCGGACGTCCCCCGAGCGGTAGACGACGTCCGTCACGCGGACGCTCCCGTCCCCTCGGACCTCGGCCCGCGGCAGGCCGAGGACGAGCGCGTCGAGGCGGCGGGGGGAGGTGCGTGCCAACGAGCGTGAGCTTACCCGCCGCTCCGTCGCCCGGAGGGACGGGACGGGCCGGACGCCGCCGGGCGTGGAGCGCGTCACGGCAGCTCCGAGGCGTGGGGCGGCGCCGGGACCGGGCGACCGGGCGCGATCCCGAGGTGACGGATCGCGTACCGGGCCACCTCCTGGAACAGCGGCGCCGCGGCCACGCCCCCGTACACGGTCTCGGGCTCGTCGAGGATCGCGGCGATCACCACCTCCGGCCGGGAGGCCGGGAGGAAGCCGATGAACGAGGCGACGTGGCGGTCGCTGTAGCCCGGGCGGTCCTCGAAGGGCTTCCGCGCGGTCCCGGTCTTCCCCGCGACCTGGAAGCCCGGGATCTGGGCGAGGGTCCCGGTCCCGTCGTCCACGGCGTAGGCGAGCATCCGGGTCACGATCTCCGCGGTCCGCTCGGAGACCACCCGCCGGGTGGGCGAGGGCGGCGCCGGGGTGTAGGTGCCGTCGGGCCCGACGGTCCCGGCCACGAGCCGGGGCCGCACCCAGACCCCGCCGTTCGCGATCGTCGCGTAGACCGCCGCCATCTGGAGCGGCGTGACCGCGAGGCCCTGCCCGTAGGCCATCGTGGCGAGGCTCGTGGCCGACCACTCCTCGACCGGCGGGACCAGGCCGCCGGACTCCCCGGGGAGCCCGATCCCCGTCGGCCGCCCGTAGCCGAACCTGGCCAGGTAGGCGGCCATCCGATCCTCCCCGAGGAGATCCGCCACCTCGACGGCCCCGATGTTGGAGGACCTCGCCACGATGTCCGCGATCGTCATCCGCTCCGGGGGGTGGGGATGGGCGTCGTGGATCGTGAACCCCCCGATCCGCATCTCGTCGGGGACCACGAACTCCCGGTCCAGCGGCACCACCCCCTCCTCGATCGCGGCCGAGGCGGTGATCACCTTGTTCACCGACCCCGGCTCGAAGGCGTCGGTCACCGCCCGGTTCCGCCGCCTGGTCGGGTCGGCGTCCTCGAACCGGTCGGGGTCGAACGACGGGCACACCGCCATCGCCAGGACCTCCCCCGTGGAGGGCCGCATCACGATGACGATCCCCCCGCGCGCCCGGTTCGCGGCCACGGCCTCCGCGCACGCCTCCTCCGAGGCGAACTGGAGGGCGCGATCGATCGTGGTGACGAGGTCGCTCCCGGGGACGGGCGGGCGCACGATCGACACCCCGTGGGCGATCGGCCGCCCCGCGGGATCGGTCTCCTGGATCCGCTCCCCCGGCCTCCCGGCGAGGAGGCGGTCGTAGCGGTACTCGAGCCCCTCGAGCCCCTCGCCGTCGGTCCCCACGAACCCCACGACCTGGGCCGCCACCCCCGCCGGGTAGGAGCGGCGGCTGGAGGGGAGGAACCCGATCCCCGGCAGGCCCATGGCCCGGACCCGATCGGCCGTGGCCACGTCCACGTGGCGGGCCACCCAGGCGAAGGTGTCGTCCCCGGGGTCATCGGGGTCGTCGAGGAGGGCGGGCAGGAGCTCCCGGGCCGAGGTCCCGAGGACGCCGGCGAGGCGCTCGGCGGTCCCGAAGGGGTCGCGCACCGAGCGGGGGTCCGCGTAGATGTCCCGGGCCTCGAGCGAGATCGCGAGCGGCTCGCCGTTGCGGTCCAGGATCCGCCCCCGCCAGGCGGGGAGCTCGATCGGCTGCACGCGTTGGTCGTAGCCGTAGGTCCGGAGGGCCCGGCCGTCGGGGGCCCGGGTGCGCTGGATGAGCACGAGGCGGACCACGATCGCCGTGAGCGCCAGGCCCATCGCGAGGAGGAGCGAGAGGAGGCGGTGGGCCGGCGGTCGGCGGAGGACCACCGCGCCGGGACGGCTCATGCCCGTCTTCCCCGGCCCGCCCGGCGGCGGGACGACGTCCCCGCGTCCGACGGGGTCACGCCCCGCCCTCCACCAGGGGCTTGAGCGCGAGCCCCGGGAGGAGCGGCTCCCCGACGGGCGCCGCGCGGTCCGGGCCCGGCACGTGGAGGATATGTACGTCGTCGGGGAGACGCATGCCGTGCCTCCGGGCCCACGCGGCGATCCGCCGGGGAGCCGACAGTCGCGCGGCCTCCTCGGTGCGCACCCGGTACGCCTCCGCGAGGCCGTCGACGCGTTCCTCGAGCGCCTCGATCCGGAACTCCCCCTGCGCCACGAGCGCGTTGAGCGCCACCACGCCGATGACGGCGAGCGAGACCACGGCCGTGGCGAGGACCGCGAACGCGAGGCGGCGCCGGCTCGCCCGCGCCGGCCGGCCGGCCGACGCTCGGAGGGGGCGACGGGCCGACGCCGGGGCGGG
>DATLZM010000241.1:0-11572 GCA_035573995.1 Actinomycetota bacterium
AGGCGGAACCACGGCACGGACTGCAGGGCGAGCCATTCCGCACCCGTGACCGCGGCGTTGCCGGGTTCCCCGGTGGTGGTCACCGCGCCGTCCCGCTGCGCGCGCCGGTCGAGGTTCGCTCCCGCGTCGCGAGGGTTGCGACGCCACAGGACGCACGCCTCGCGGAGGAGCTCTGGTTGTCGCGCCACCGCGGCGAGCTTCGCCTCGTAGACCTGCCGCATCCGCTGCCTCCCCATCGGCGCGTAGAGCGGGGCCACGTGCGCCGTAGACTCGTTCGGGAACGTCGAGCACTGGTCGACGAGCCCGCAGAGCCACCGGAGATCCGCCTCGGTCGCCCGGTCCCACAGCGCGGCGATGCGCGCGCTGCTCGCGGCGCGCGGCATCCGCACCGGGTCGAACGGGGGCTTCACCCCGGTCCGTTCCTCGAGCTCGGCTCGTTCCTTGTCGGAGAGGGTCCGAGGCACCAGGTCGCCGATCCGGGCGGGGACCGGCCGACCCTCTTGATCCATCCGGGCCGCGGCCGCGGCGAGGGCCTCCACCAACCCATCGAGATCCTCGAAGGGCGCCGTCAGCTGGGCCGGCCCGCCGACGCTCTCCCAGGCCAGGGCGAGCTCCTCCTCCGGGACGCCCACCTCGGACCGGAGGACCTCGAGGAGGCCGAGCGACGCCAGGAACCCCAGGGGGTCGTCGCTCCGGAGCGCCGGGAGTTCGAGCCTCGTCATCCGTACTCCTCCGAGACCGCCATGTCCGCGAGGCGGACGATCGCCTCGAGGAGCGCGAGCCCCCACCAGCCGTAGCGGCGGCAGAGCACGGCGAGCCGGCGGGGGCCGCGCCAGTCGACGTGGTCCACCTCGACGTCCCCCGCCCCGAGCGCCGCGGCGACGAGCCGCCAGCCCTCGCCGAGACCCCCCGCCTCGGAGCCCGCGTCCTTCATCCCGTCGACGCCGAGGAGCTCGAGGCGCACCGTGCCCTCAACCGGGGGGAAGAGGGGTCGCCCCGAGCCGTGATGCGCGGCGACGAGGTGGCTCACCAGCTGGTCGTCGATATCCGGGACGGCCTCGAGCACCCGCTCCGCGACCGCGAGCGAGGCCGCTTCGTGTCTCCAGCCGGCGGGGACGCCTGCGAGGACCCGTGCCCGGCGGAACGCGGCGCGGTCCGCCGGGTCCATCCCCGACTTCGCGAGGACCACGCCGCTCGCCTCCAGCCGGTCGGGGTCGCCGCGGTGGAGCATCACCTGGAACCGCCGTTCGGCCTTGCCCGCGTCGTGGAGCAGGCCGGCGAGCTCGACCGCCCGGACGAGCTCGGCGGGGAGCCCTAGGAGCTCGGCGAACGCCCGGGCCCGCTCCCCGACGTCGCGGGAGTGCCGGGAGAGGGGGACCGGGACGGGCGCGAAGCTGGTGCCGGATTCCCCTTCGTCCCCGGCCTCGTCGTCCACGGCCCGTCCCCGGGCCTGGACGAGGAGCCCGAGCTCGGCGGCCAGAGCGCCGGCCCCGGGGGCCTTGGCCGTCGCGCGCCCTTCCGCGAGCAGGTGGAGCATCCGCTCCGCGTGGTCGGCCCACCGGCGCAGCACGGGGTCCGCGTCTTCCCGCGCCCGTGCCTTCGCCACCGCCTCTCGGAGGAGGCCCTCGGCGAGCTCCTGCGGGGAGGACTCCGGCTGCGCGAGGCGGGACCGGAACGCCGCCGGATCCTCCCCCGTAGCCCAGGCCAGCACGCCCGGGCGGACGCGGATCGCCGGCCGTCGGCGCGGGACCAGGTCGGCGACGTCCGGGACCGTCCCGGGCGCCCCCGTCCAGCCCCAGGGGTCGTGGCCGCCGGCGGAGGGGTCGACGATCACCGTGTCCCCCGGCCGGAGGGCCCCGGGGTCGGCGAGCCGCTCGACCGTCCCGTCCACCCGCTGGACCACCGCGGCGACGCCCCGCGCGGCCTCGCCCTCCACGGGTTCCGCTACGCCCTCGAGATCGGCCAGCGGCCCGAGGGGCAGCCCGCGGAGGAACCGCCTGGCGGCCCAGAGCGGCACCTCCACGCGCTCCTCCTCCCGCACCGGCAGCGCGTCGAGCTCGGCCCGCCATGCCTCCAGGTCCGGGAGCCCGGCGCGCCAGCAGACCGAGACCTCCGCCGCCCCCCGGTCGAGCCCGTGGAGGAAGGGCTCCACGGGCTGGTCGGGATCGGGCGCGGGCGAGGTCCTCGCCCAGGCGTCCAGGTGGGGCGCGACGAGCACCGGGGTCTCCGCGGGCCGCGCGGCGCACGCCTCGAGGTCCTCTGGGCCCACGAGCGAGGCCAGCTCCCGGAGCCCGAGCTCCAGCCGGGGGGCGGCCTCGGCGCTCGGCCGACGGGGGTCGAGCTCCGCGGGCTCGGCGCTCGCCCGGGCCCGGAGCCACTCCCAGGTCCGGGCCACCGCGTCGCCGTAGACCGGGTCCTCCGCGTGCAGGGCGGGGGCGAACACGCAGATCGCCTCGGCCCGTTCGCGCAGGCCGAGCCGGTTCAGCCTCCCCAGCCGCTGGAGGAGCGCGTCGAGGGGGGCGGCCTCGGTCACTAGGAGGTCCACGTCGAGGTCGGCCCCCACCTCGATCGTCTGCGTCGCGACCAGCGCCGCGGGCCGCGGCCGCGGCGGGCGCGGTTCGACGGCGGCGAACGCCCCCCGGATGCGGTCGGCGAGCCCGAGCTGTTCGCGTTCGAACCCCCGGCACCGCCCCACGAGGAGCTCCACATCGGCCCGGTCCCCCACCGCGGCTCGGAGCTCCTCGAAGGCCGCCCGTGCGGCCTCCACGGTGTTGGCGACGACCGCGACCCGCTCGATCCCGCCGTCCCCCTCGACCAGCGCCCGGGCGGCGAGCCGCGCGATGGTCCCGGCCAGGGCGACCCGGCCGTCGCGGGCCCGCACCCCGAGCTCGCAGAGCGCCAGCCGCCGCGACGCCGAGAGCCGCCGGCGGGCCGCCTCGGACCCCTCGGCGTCGGCCCGCGCCCTGAGGACGTCCGGCTCCCGGGCCTCCGACCCGCGCAGGGTCGCCGACAGCAGCACCGGCCGCGGCGCCCGGCGCGGGAGGACCCCGGCCTCGACCCGCGCCTCGAGCGCGTGCGCCCGCCGCACGGTCTCCACGAGGGCCGGCGCCAGGTGGGCCTCGTCGAGGAGCACGAGGGCGTCCCGGCCGCAGAGGGCCGCGTCGATCGGCCGGAGCCGCTCCCCGACCCCGTAGCCCCGGAACAGCAGGCGGCTCCCGAACTGGTCGACGGTCCCGGCGATCACAGCCGGCTGCGCCGGGGAGGCGAGCCAGCGCCACGACCAGGTGACGCCGCCCCGCATCCGGACCACCTCGAGGGGCCTCGGCCCGCCGCCCACGCGACGCAGCCCCTCGGCGACGCGGCGGACGGCGTCGTCCTCCGGGGCCTCGAGCGCCGCCGCGATCCGACGGGCCCGGTCGAACGCCTGGTCCACGAGGAGGCGACGGTCCACGACCAGGAAGGTCCGCGTCGGCGCGGTCCGCTCCGCCGGGGGCAGGTCGGCCTGGGAGGCAAGGGCCACCACCGCCACGTCCAGGGCGGCCGTCTTCCCGAAGCCCGTGGGCACGTCGACCGCCGCGGGCCAGCCCGGGCCCTCGATGACCCGCTCGGCCAGCGCGCGCTGCCAGGCGAACGGCTCGACGCCGTGGACCGCGCGGAAGAACCGCTCGAAGAGCTCCAGGCCCTCACCCATCGTCGCGCACCGGCACGCACAGCCCGAGGCCGGCGAACCGCAGGTGGCCCAGGAGCACGGGCCCCTCCACCGGCCGGGGGAAGGACACCTCCACGTGGGCCCAGGGCCGGTCGGGGTCGGTGGGCCGCCGCTTCCGATCCCCCGGGCGCAGCACCGGGGCCCCGGCGACGGCCGACCCCCTCCGGACCTCCACCTCCTCGGGCTCGGGGTAGCCTGCGAGCCGCACCCCCTCGGCCACGATCGCCGCCGCGTCGGCCCACCGCTTGGGCCAGCGGTCCAGCACCACGGGCAGCGCGCTCGCCCAACGCCGGGCCGGCCTGCGCCACCGCGCCGGCTCGAGCGACAACCGTCCGTCCGGCGGGGCGAGCGGCAGGCTGACCCCGAGCCCCGGGATCCTCAGCTCGGCGAGGCGGGGACCGTCGTCGCGGTCGAGCCCGAGGAGCTGGAGGAGCGCGCGCCGGAGCCCCGGCGCCACCCCCCGCCCGATCGCGATCCCGACGCCGATCACCTCCCCCGTGGCCCGGGCGTGCCCGACGAACGGGAGCGCGAGGAACGCGCACCGGCCCTCGGGCGGGATCCCCTCGCCGTGCCCGTGGATCGGCGCGAGCTCCGGCTCGGCGAACCCGGGCCAGGGATCCCCTCCCCGCGGCCGCCCGAGGCGGGAGAGGACGGCGTCGCGCAATCCAATCGCCACGCGCGCCGCGTGCCAGCCGGCCACGCCGGCCCCCGGGGGGAAGCCCAGGGTGTACAGGCGGGCGTACGGGCCGGGGCTCACGGCGTCCGCCCCCGGCGCCTCGCCCGCCGGCTCCGCGTACGGGCGGGCCCGCGACACCGCGTCGGCCGGCTCCTCCGCCTCGAACGCCGCGACGAGCGCGTCGAGGTAGCCGGGGTAGGGGACGCGGAGGAGGTAGGGGCCCTCGGCCGCGGGGACCAGCCGGCGGAGCCGGTCGGCGGGGGGCCCGGCCTCGCCCGACACCCGGGCCAGCACGAAGCCGGCGGGACGACCGACGTACGAGACCCGCGCGGCGAGCGAGCGGAGCCGCTCGAGCACGTCGGCGTCGGGGGACGCCTCCGCCCACCGGAAATGGAACCCGGGCGCCGCCGGGTGCGCGCGCGGCCACGCCCGGCTCCCGTTCGTCCGTGCGAGGTAGGCCCCGCCCCCCCGGCGCGCGATCGCGTTCGTCGGCACGAACCCCCGGAGGACGCTGGCGCCGGCCTCGGGGAACAGGACCTCGGGAGGTCCCTGCCGCTCGAGCCACCGCAGGGCCTCGTGCTCCGCCTCGGTGCCCGCCTGCGCGACCAGGGCGCAGAACAGGCGCGCGGGATGCGGCGGCCACTCCGCCCGTTCGCCGCCGATCCCCGCCTCGTAGGTGCCCGTGAGCAGTTCGACGTCGATCGTGAGCGGCATCTCACTCCTCCTGGAGCTCCTCGATCCCGGCGAAGAACGCCCCGTCGATCGCCGCCTGGAGGTTGGGCCGCGGCCGGAGCACGATCGGCTCCGGGTGCCAGCGGAGGCCGGCCTCCTCCGCGCGGCCGACCGCGTAGCGGAACAGCTCGAGGGCCGTATCCCGGTCGAGCTCGAGCCGCTCCCCGGCGCCGCTCGGCTCAACCCAGGTGAGCTCCTCCGAGGACCTCACGAGGTCGCACCCCGACCGGAGGAAGAGCCCGGGGCCCCCGAAGGCGAGGCGGTCGCCCAGAATGGCCAGGACGGCGAGGACCGCCCGCCCCGCCCGCGCCGCCGCACCGTCGGGCCCGAGGCGGATCCGGGCGAGCCCGGGGAACGAGAGCACCCCGAGCCGCTCGATCCCGGAGACCGTCACCCCGCCCGGGAGCGGATCCCCCCGCTGGTTCCTGGTGGTCGGCGGGATCGCCCCGAGGCCGAGCTCGGAGAGCTTCTTCTTCCCCTTCGGGTCCGGCTTCCAGTCGCGGCCCTCGACCGTCGCCCGCTGCTGACCGGACGTGACGAGGTCGAACCGGCCGGCGGCCCGGACGCCCTCCGACGGCTCCCACCCCACGAGCTCGGAGGTGTACACGCGGGGGAACCGCGCCGCGAGCCGCAGTCCGCGGTGCGAGTCCCACACGCCGTAGACGAGGTCGGTCGGCGCGTACCGGTAGAGCGCCGTGGCGTCCTCCGGGGTGCAGGCCGCGAGCTCCCGCCCGGGCTCGGTGTCGTCGAACGGGCGGCCCTCCGCGTCCTCGGCGTCGCGGAAGTACGCGTCCCGGCTCCGGTGCGGGGCGGTAAGCGAGGTCATCCGCACCCGGCGACCGTGGGTCTCGACCTCCAGGACGAGGTGGGGGATCCAGACCTCCCCGCGCTCGACCGCACCGGCGAGCGCCTCCTCGCAACGGTTGGCCTGCGCCTGGCGGCTGTCGAGGAGGACCGCCTTGCGCCCGCCGTCGGGGACCCGGCGGTCCTCGATGAGGTATGGGCTCCCCCGGTCCTCGACCGGGTACGTCGGCGGCGAGACCTTCGAGCCCGGGCCGGCCGCCGGCTCGTACGTCGCGCGGAACCGGATCCCGGCGTCGTCGCCCTCGAGGCTCGCGGCCGCCGCCAGCCGCTCGTAGAGCTCCTCCACACCCATGGCTCCTCCTTCCCGATGCGGTGCCTGACCCACGGAAGCATGCCCCCGCCCCGTGACACGGATCACACGCTTGGGATGATCGGCGGCCACAGCGACCCGTCGGACCCTCCGGCCCGGGCGCAGGTGCGGGGGCGGGTGCGGGGCCCCGTCAGGCGCCGACGCGTGGTGCGCCCGGACCCACTCGCCCGACCGTCGGTAGGCTCGGCGACCTGGGAGCCGATCATCGCGGCGGCCAGGACGTCGTCCAAACACCTCGGCCCACCGCCCGGCCAGCGGGGAGCCATCTCTGGGCCGGTGTCCTGCCGGGCTGACGTAGCATCCTGGCCGGCGCCTCGGGACACGAGGCACCCGCGAGGACCCTCAGGGCTCCGGAACAGCATCAGGAGCTCCCTCGTGTCCCCCCGAAAGCACGGTCCGCCGCCGGGCGGGCCTGCTCGATCGCCTGGATCGCGCGGGCGAGTGCGCGATCTGGATCCCGGATCCAATCCGTGGACCAGATCCGATGGAAGCGCCACCCGAGAGCCTCGAGTTGCTCCTGACGGAGCCGATCGCGATCCCGCGCGGCGAGCGATGAGTGGTACGTGGCCCCGTCGCATTCGATCGCAAGCACGTAGCGGTTCGGGTCGTCCGGATCACGCACCGCAAGATCGATGCGGTAGCCGGACTGGCCGACCTGGCAATCGACCAGGTAGCCGTTCGCGACCAGAGCTTCGCGCACTGCCTCCTCGAACTCGCTCCCAGGCTGCCCCTCGGGGTCCGGATCCGGAACCTCCGTCGGGCGTCCTTCACGCTTCGCGTACACGAGGTACTCGTGGAGGTAGCGGGGGCCAGGATGCAGGGCCTCGGTGGCCCTGAGCAGGGCCTCGGGCTGGAAGGATGAGACGACCGTGGTCCGGAATCGTGCTCGCGTGACGGCCACGTTGAGGCGTCGCTCCCCTCCTTGCTGGTTGATCGGGCCGAAGTGGAGCGGTACCACGCCCCCCGGTTCCCTGGGTCCATACCCGATGCTCAGGATGATCTCGTCGCGCTCGTCCCCCTGGACGTTCTCGAGGTTCTTGACGAAGAACGGCTCTTCCGCGTTGGCGTCGAGGACGGCGGCCAGGTCTGGGCGCTCCAGGAGCCTGCGGTTGAGTTCCGATTCGATGGCGTCGGCCTGACCGAGCCCGAGGGCTATCACGCCCAGGCTGCGGCTTGGACGCTGCTCGAGGTGCTCAAGGACCAGATCGACCACGCGGCGAGCTTCCGGCAGGTTCCGCTTCAGTCCCGGCTCCCAGTACCCGTCCGCCGCCACGATCAGGCGAACCCCGGTCGAGTGTGCCGTCCGGTCGGGGCTCGGGAAGGTGATGAGGGGTTTCTCCCGGTAGAAGCGTTCGTTGGAGAACGCGATGAGTCTCTCGTCCCTGCTGCGGTAGTGCCACCTCAGGGCCTCGACCGGGAGCACGCCCTTGGAGAGGTCGAGGATGCTTTCGAAGCCTCGCACATCCCCGTCCGTGGCCTCCTGCTCCGTATCCTCTGCGCCCTCTTCGTCCAGCACCCTTCTGAAGAAGGGCGTCGGAGGGAGCTGCTTGCTATCACCGAAGACGACGGCCTGGTCGGCGCGGAGCAGCGCGCCGACCGCGTCTTCCGGCAGGACCTGGGAGGCCTCGTCGAAGATCACGAGGTCGAACCGGAACCGGCTCCTCGGGAGGTACGTGGCCACGGAGAGGGGGCTCATGAGCAGACAAGGCTTGAGCAGCGACACGAGATCCGCGGTCTCCGGCAGCATCCGACGGATCGGAAGGTGTCGCGTCTTCTTGTTGAACTCCCGTCTGACCAGGTGGATCTGATGCTTCAGTCTTCGGATCCGCTCGTCCTGGTCGGGTCGGTTGGCACCTGGACGCCCCCGTACATAGAGGTAGGCGTCGGCGGTTCGGACCGGCTGCTGTCGGTCATGTGCAGCCTTCAGGACGTGCTGCGGCGCGGACCTCAGAAGCCGGCGATCGAGATCGGCGAACTCGCGGATCGCGCGTTCGTGGTTCCTCGGATCGAAGTCGTTCAGCGCGGGGGCTTCGCGGTAGGCCTCCTCGAGCCACCGCCGGCGCAGGAGCTTCACGAACGCTCCTTCGAGCTCTTGGTTGGGGAGGCCGGCAGCCCTCGCGGCCTCTAGGAACGCGCCGAGCCCACACTCCTCCGCGTACTCCCTGGCGTTACGGAAATCCCGCCACTCATCCAGGAGCTCGAGGTGGCTCTGCCACTCCACGGCCCGGGCGCGGAGCTCGTCCAACGGAATCGCCGTCAGCGGTGATCCGTCCACCCCGTCGGGGAAGAGACCGGTGAGCGCCCGCAGCCTGCCCTGGATCCGGTCCCTGGCCGCCGTGAGCTCCTCCACGAGCTTGCGCGCTGCGGCAACCACCTGCTCGGGGCTTCTGAGAAGGCGGAGCACCGCATCGGCTGGAAGCTGGACGACCCCGTCATCGAGCACGCACGTCCCGACCCACACGACGACCGCGGTAGCGATCTCCCCCGTGTGGGACGTGAGGGGGCCAGGGGGCACCCCCGATCGTGCAACGTCCGCGCCCCCAGTCTCCGCGATGGATCTGAGCACGTCCTGATACGCATGGGCGGCGGTCAGAGCGGCGAGGCCCTCTCTCCATCGGATCCGGCGCCCCAGCGCCCGACCGAGCCGTCGACGTGCGCGCCAGTACCCCGGCCCTACGCGCGCCCACCACCGCCCGTACCGCTCCTGATAGTCGCGGAGGAGATGCGGATCGGCCACCAGCCCTAGAAGATGCGAGCAGACGGCTCGAGCCGCACGTGACTGCTCGCGAGGATCGACCTTCGACCTGACGAGCCTCGACTTCACGGACTCCGGAGGCGTGGCAAGCACCGACAGCGTCGCCAGTACCCTCTCCAGATCCTGCATCGAGGCGGGGGCCAGAGAGTCGCCGAGTGAGGACTTGACTTCGTCTTGAAGTCGTGACAGTTCCTCCAACGACTCGATCGATCCCCGTAGAGAGGCCTCTAACTCGGTGCGCAGGAGGACGAGCGGCTTCCGCGGCGCGGCATCCCGCCAGGGATGTCCGCTGACACGATCCCAGACGCCGGTCTCCTGGATCCTCCGCAAGGCGTCCCTCATCTGCGATTCCGCTCGCCGATCGACAGCGAGGGCAGGTCGCGGAAGCGGAGCGTCGACGTCCGGGACCCGCGAGAGCCGCGCAAGCTCGCCATGCACCTGGAACGCCGTGAGGCCTGCTTCGCCCCGCGGTTCGTGGAGTTGTCTCACGTACTCATCGAGCTGCTCGCGGCGACCTTTGCGGGCCTCGAAGTCTTCCTCGCTCGCCCTCGGGGCGTTCCCCAAGGCCCACTCCAGGGCGCGGTGAAGTTCGTCGACCAACGATCTCCGCTGGGTTCGATGGCTGTGCAACTCGAGGCACAGACGATCCAGGCCACATTCCTGAAGACGACGATAGACGACGTCCAGGGCGGCACGCTTCTCGCTCACGAATAGGACGCGCTTCCCCGCGCGCACGGCCTGAGCGATCAGGTTCACGATGGTCTGACTCTTCCCGGTCCCCGGTGGACCCTCCACGGCGAGGCTGTTCCCAGCGGCGACGCTCGCCAGAACCCCTAGCTGGAAGGAGTCCGCATCCATCACCGGGAAGAGATCGGGGCGATCGAAGGCCACCGGCGCCCTGAGTTCCGGCGGCACCGGCCGAGACTCGTACTCCCGAGCCTGGACCAGAGCGCCCAGGACCGGGTGGCTCGCGATCGCTTCCTCGGTTCCGGGCTGGCCGAGATCCTCGTACATCACGAGCTTCTCGAACGAGAAGTGGGCGAGCCAGGCCTCCTCGAGGACCTCCCACCCGAGCGGCCCGACGACGGAGCCGACCTCGGCGAAATACCCCGGGAGGTCGGGCGCCCCTCCATCCAAGCCGGAATAGCGCTCCAAGTGAGGCAGCGCGAGGCCGAACGATTCCCTGAGCATGTACGCGAGGACCGGATTCGGCCGGGCGTCCACCTCGTAGCATGACAGTTCGTAGGCTTGTCCCTTCTTGTGCTGCACCGCTGCCGGGACCAGGATGAGCGGCGCGACGTCATCGGTCCCCTCCGATCCCGGTTCGCGCCACCGAAGGAATCCCAGGCCCAAGTACAGCGTGTTGATGCCCTGCTCATCGAGGCTCGCCCGAGCGTTGGCTTCGAGGCGGCGAAGCTTCTGCTGCAGCAGGACCACGTCTTTGGCGGAACCGGTCGAGTAGTCGACGACGATGTCGCCCCGCTCTTCGCGAAGGGCCTCGTCATCCGCGACCTCGGGGGCGAACTGAGCCTCCTCCACGGACCGACCGATCGGTTTCGGGAAACTCAGTCGCTTCTCGCGGAGGACGAGCGCCTCGTACAGGTCGGCCGGGGCCGGAAGCGTGATCCGAATCTTGGTTCCTCTCGAACGCGAGAAGTACAAGAGAGGGTTCCGCCGACTCAGGTCGAGAAGTCGGTCCCGCCAGTGTCGGAGCGGGCCCCTGCTTCTATCCTGTTGGACCCCGTTAGCCCGTTCCATCGCGTCCGCCCTCGTGCCGGTTTCGCCGCGAACACCTGCGTGGGACGGTGCAGCGCTCGGGCAGCGCCGCACGCGCTCTCCTGCCCCCCACCTGGAGATCGGCCTGCCCGTAGCCGCGACGGTCGGCCCAGCCGCGAGACTCCCCGTGGCCAGGCTCACTCCTCGACGCCCCGGGACGGCGTTGGAGGATGCGGCCGACCCCCGGGTGGCCCGAGGCCGCGCGCCCCTTCATCATCTGCACGGCGGAGGACATTAGGTCCCCGTCCTCCCCGCCCTTCGGGACCCCCACGGCGCCGGACCGGCACAGGGAGATCAGGGCCGCCGACCGGGCCGCGTCCCCTCCCGCCCCAGGCCGGGACCGGCGCGACCGCCCGGGAACGGAACGCAGGCCTCCACCCAAGGTGGCCGCCGGGATCGAGCACCCGGGGAGGAAGGCGCCTTCCATGCGAGCAGGGTTGTACCATCGGGCACCGACATCCGCTACCCGCCGCCCGGGGGAGGGCCGTCGAGGGGGGCCGGCCCCGCCCATCACCACCCCTCCTCCTCCGGGGGTTCGATCAGCGCGTCGGCCCACCGGGCCCGGATCGCCATCGAGACGACCAGGTTCAGCAGGATCCCCGGCCGGTACAGCGCGTTGGGGACGAAGCAGTTGAAGTAGGGCCTGGCCCGGGGGTCGGGCTCCGCGGCCCACGAGCCGATCAGGTGGCAGGGGGGCTCCTGGTCGATCTCGAGCTCGTTCAGGTCCACGGGGAACAGGGTCACGCCGAG